>JBCDAG010000293.1:0-9601 GCA_039186165.1 Cyanobacteria bacterium P01_F01_bin.53 | reverse complement strand
GTTCTCAAGATTAAGCTGACCAGCTTTAACATTTGAGGTTCTGACAACAAGATATTTCCCTTCCGAAAAGTATTCTGGAGTTCTATTTTTACAATCAACAATTCGTGCAATATCTTTTAGCCTCCTGATCTTCCAACTTTGAGGAATTCTGCCTAATGCCTCAACACCGCTATCCTTCATCGGCACAGATTTATCAAGCCCCTGTGTCACGGTTTCGTTGATGAGGGACTGTTTGAGGTTGCTGTATTGGGTTGCTTTCTGGGTGAGAAGGTCAATTTTTCGATCAATTTGGGCGGTTTTGGTGTCCAGGTAATGTGCGATCGCATTCTGTTCAGCTACAGGCGGCACAGGCAATTTTAGAGTTACAAACTTCGTATGCTTAAATCTGGGAGAACGTTCTCTTACGCTCTTCCCTATAGCTAAAACAAACCCCGACAGTGCCATTTGCCGCAGGAGTAAACCATAGAAAGGAGTATGAATTTCATCCTTATCGATAGGAACATAAGCAAGATATTCAGGCGTTGCTCTACCATCAGAATCAGAGACTCCGATAGCTCCAGCGAAAGCATCCATGGCATGGAGTACCAAGTCTCCCTTTCTCAAGCCCTGATAGCCATGCTCAATGATTCCTTGTGTAAAACCAGATGTGCGCCGATTTTCGCGCAGCGTTACCTGGCCATCACGAAAAACTGTAATTATCTTATCTCTTGGTAAAACGGGCCGAGACGTTTTTGTGAATAGTGCTTTTGCTCGGTTGATCTGCCAATGTTCAGGAATTTCTTCAAGCCATGGTATACCTGATTTTTTATAAGCCTGATAACGCTCCATTCAATCCCCTTCCTCATCCAAAAACGCGATCACGTCCTCACGATTCATCAAGGGTGTTTTTTGTCCCTCATCTATGGCTCGGCTCATACAATAGTCCTCGATCTGCTCATACCCTCTGCCTCGCATCTCTTCGTACATCAATGTCCTAAACGGCTTCTTGGAACGAAAATACATCTAGCGATACTGACCTCAGTGGCTTATCTACCCCCCGTAGCATTACCCGAATATGCTCCGACGTCTCACTGCTAAACAGCTCCTCACCACAGCGATCGCAAACCATAGCCGGAATTTCCTCAACGACACAAAACCTTCCGTCAATATCAAAAACCTCACTAATACGCTCTACATGAAACGCCTTTGAACCACAATTCTCACAACGATTATCACTACTCACCTTCACGCCTCCGCTGCCTTCGGATTGCGACGGATTCTGATCTTTCGCTGCATCGCAATCACAATAGCGCCTTCCTCCAAATCCTGTGCGTAGTTTTCCAAAACCTCTTGTAACAAAAGCTTTCTTTCTACCCGAGGTAAATTCTCCAATCGCAAAACACCGTAGTGCTCTCGATTTTGCAACCAAATCATTTGGTCAAAATCTGAATCAGTCGTCACAATAATGCGTTTTTCTCTGACTGCCCAAGCCAAAATATCATCATCGCTCATCTGCAAATCTACGCGACTCACAAAATCAACATCATGACCTGCCTCTTGTAACACAGTAGCCACACCACCCGCATTTACATCCAATAAAAACCGCATACCTAAGACGCTACAGCCCGGTCAAAAACTTCCTCGTTTTCCATCAAATGATGCGCATAAAGCAATGCCGCATAAATATCAGCCATTTCCAACATCGGATAGTCTTCTAAAATCTCTTGCATATCGGTACCCTTCGCCAACAACTCCAAGATCATTGACACCGAAATCCTCATGCCTCTAATAATGGGCTTACCGCTCAAAATATCCTTATTAATAGTGACTCTGGAGAGTAAGTCATCAGTTTTCATAGCCAATCCTTCCCTTGTCTTTATCAATAAAATAATCAACCAGCACCATCACAAAATCAGCCCTTGATTACAGTATCCTAGAGCAAAGCTACTGCCCGCCGATTTTTATAGTAATACCCCCTCCTCTAGCCCTTTTAGCTCCTCATCTAGCGCTGCAATCTCCCCCAATATCTCCCCTACAGGCCGCAACACCTCCGGCACATAAAACACCTTATTAAAATTAATCTCCACCCCCACCACATTGTCCAAATACCCAAACGGCTTCGTAATATACTTCGCCATAAACGACTCAATCGCCGCCCTATTCTCCGCCTCATCTGCACAATACGGCACTATTTCATAGTCCTTCTGCTCATCCGGCTTCAGCTCCACCGTTATCTCAATCCGCTGCGGCAATGTCTTCGTTTTTTTCTTCAGCCCCACCTTCACCTCAATCTTGCCGCAGCCCAGCTCTTCCCGCTTACCCAGCACCTCCTTCACCAGGGTCTCCTTCTGGTCATCGAAGCAATACATCGCCTCAGCCGTCGTCACTACCAACGGCTGCCTCTTGTAGTCCAACCCCTTCACAAAGTGCTTCCAGTTCTCATAGGCCACTGCTAGTGACTCACACTCCCCTGGATCTGTCATCACAAACTCCGTCAGCGTGCGAGTGCCCTCCTCCAGCTTCACCGGAGTCAGCTTCAGGCTACGCTTCCCTTCCGGCAAGCAGTCTGCAAACGCTCGCCCCTCATCATCCACATTCGTCAGCACAATCGCCTGCTTATTAAAGTAAAAGTGTTCCTTTTCAAACACCCGCGCCCACTCGTTATCTTCAAACCGAGCCAGCGCCTCCACGATCTCCAATCGATTCGCCGGATCGACCTCTTTCCGCTTCGAGCCCTTGCTCTTCTTCAGCGGCGTAAACTTCTCACTCGCATTAATCAGCATCACCTGATCTTGCCGATCCGCCACCTTCCGCTTATTTAGCACCCACAAATAGGTATAAATGCCCGTATTAAAAAACTCATCCGTCGGCAGCTGAATCACTGCCTCCACATAGTCTTGATCCAGCATCCACTTGCGAATATTGCTCTCCGCCGACCCCGCATCCCCGCTAAAGAGCGTCGAACCATTGTGAACAACTACTCCCATCCCCGTCGCATCCAGCTTAGAAATAAGATGCTGCATAAACAGCAGCTGCCCATCCGACACCGACGGCAAATACTTAAACCGCTGCGTCTTATCCAGCTTAATATCTGACTGATAGCCCTTCCAGCTCACCCCATAGGGCGGATTGGCAATCACCACATCAAACTCATCATCATCAAACTTGTCATCAGTCAGGGTATTACCATGCTCAATCTGAGAGTCCACCCGAAACCGACTCTCAATCTTGGCTAGGGCATACAGCGCATCGTTCCAATCCTGACCAAAGGTCTGCGTCAGCCGCGACACCTTCTCCTTAATTTTGTCCTCAACGCCAAACAGCAAGTTACCGCCACCACACGTACAGTCATAAATCTTCAGCAACCGATCCGAATCCTCAATTTTTGACGCAATAATCTCCGCAATCAGCGCAATCACATCATCCGGCGTGTACTGCTCCCCAGCTGTCTCCGCCGAAATATCTGCCCAGCGTCGCTTAATATGCTCCTCCAGGGTCGTAATCTGTGAGTTATCAAAAGGCCGCAAGTCAATACCACTCCACTCTTTGGTATAGCTCAGCACCACCTTCTTCGCCCGCAGCTTAGAGATCACGCCCTTAATGTCTAAAAACTTCTCCCCCTCAACCGCATCCACCCCCAACAGATACCGCGTCTCATCGTCAAACCCCTCCAGATAGGCCTGGAAGTCCACATCAAAGGATTTGTCATTTTTGCAAATTTCTTGCAGCGTCTTATTTTCCTTGAAAATAAAGCTGTTATAGCCCTGCCCCTTATCCTGGGCCAGCGTGATCAGGTCATCCGCCTCAATATCTTTCAGCGTTTCTTCACCAATTTCAGCCTTTAGCTCATCAAACATCCGCACCAAGCGGCTCTCAATCATCACCAGAGCAAAAAACGGCATCATAAAAGACGGCCATTCCGACTCCTTAATCCCGCAACCCCTTAGCAGATCCGCCGTCGCCCAGATGTTCGATTCGTACTGAAGGATGTTTTGATTGCTCATGCGGCTGCTGTTCCCGGCCCAAATGTAGAGGCCGCTCAAGAATTGGCAGCTCTATTGTGACAGCCAACTCGAATTATGGACAGGTCAATAGCCCACAGCTTGTAGCCCCAAAAGGCATCTCACACAAAGTCAACGCTGCTCAACGCCCATGAGTCTCCTTAAAACAAAAAAAGCGAGCAAGCGTTTCCGCTTACTCGCACAAGACTTATCCCAATAAAAAGTTGTTTAAACCGCAGTCAGCTCAGGCGCAACCTTAGCCGCCGCTGGCTTACTAGCCTTACGCCGCCGCTCGCCCTTACGCGTACCGCCCGCCATCTCATACTCACTGCTGGTGTCGCCATACTTCCAAGCAACGCCCTTTAGCATCTTTGCCGACATCTCAGCCAGCTCGCTTTCAGCAACAAGCGCATTGTTATACGCCGCATCCACCTGCGATAACAGCGTGTTATGAGCCGATAGCGTATTGCGAACAGCCGTGATTTTATTCTCGTACGCCTGCACCGTCGCGCCGTTCCCAAAATTCAGCTTTACATCAATAGACTTCAGCCCCGCCAGCCGTTTTTCAGCCTTGGGCAAAGCACGAGAAGTCTTTTTAGCTCTTGCCATAGTTCGCTCTCTATAAATTTTGAAAAGTTAATGACAACAATGACAGCCCTCTTAAACAATCAGGCCAACATCACTGTGTTGTATAAAAAGTGCCCGTAGACACGAACATTAAGCACAGTGATCTTTCAGCACAATCACAGATATTTTCAATACCCGGATAGTTTTTGGGCTGCAACCCTCGTAAAAGTTCGGATCTTTCCCTGTTAAAAGTTACTCACGTGAGGCGATCAAGATCGCCCCTTCTCAAAAGCCACAACACAGTTCGCGATCGATGCAACACAGCTCATGATCGCTGCAACACAGTTCGCGATCGCTGCTGCACAGTTCGCAATTACACCGACAGCGATCGCGAGACACCACCGCCTGACGCCAGCAACGATACCATTTGCGGCGTAATCCCCGTTAAGTCTTTCACCGGTTCAAAGCACTGCGCCTTAGGGCCGACCACCAACAAAGGCACCGCATTATACGTATGCCGCTTCGTCGAAATATCTTCCACATTGCCGTGGTCGCTGGTGATGACTAAGGTGACATTGGCAGGCAGATGGGCGATCGCACTCTCCAAAAACCGATCAATCCGCTGCAACGCGGCCACCGCCCTCCCCTTATCCTGCGCGTGGCCCGCATAATCGGTCAAATAGCACTCAAACAACGTCACCCCATACCTACCGCTCAGCCGGGCTAACCGCTCCCCAGCCACCGCTGGCGTAATCAACTTCCGCGCCCCCTGCTGACTCAGCGTATGGGCATTCTTCGCAGGCGGCACATCCCCCACAATGTCCCAAAAAATCGCCTCCCCCTGCTCATACTCATACTGCATCCGAAACGGTAGCCCTGCCGACAAGCTCAGCAACGTACACACCGAATAGCGCCGCTTACGCCGTGAAATCGAATAAAAATACTCCGGCGAATAGGCATTGGCCAACGTCGCCGTTCGCCCCAGCTTCAGCGCCTGCGAAAACAACCCATACCCATCAATCAGTTGCCGCAAAGAGCCATTGGCAAAGCCCGACTGATGTCGCCCCAAAAACTTCGGCGCATTTTGCCCGGTATAAATCGTCGTTTGCCCCGTTGCACTTTGCGGTAAGCCCTCAACCCCTAACCTTGCATCAATCGGCTTTAACAACACCCCTGGCCGAGCTAACCTAGCGCCCTTGAGTAACGGCTGGCCCAAATAACGCGTCAAAAAGGGCATCGCCTGGGGAAACGACAATGGATTATTCTCACCCGCTACGCCCAAGCCAACCCCATCTAAAAACACCAGCAAAAAGCTAGGCTTTGAAGTCCCTAGTTGACCAGTAGCTTGACGGATACCCCGCCGGTCGCTCTGCCGATCGCTCTGGCAAATACTCTGGCCATCACTTGGGCTAACACGCTCAATCACTCCAAACCTGACATAAAAGACTGAATACTCTCTAAATAGGTCGCCCCATCCACCCAAAGAATATCATTATGGTCAGCGCCTACAATCGGCACTAGCTGCTTGGGCTCCGCCGCTGCGGCCAAGAGTTCTTCACTATGGCTAATCGGAATCGTCTTATCTTGGGTGCCATGAATCAGCAGCAGCGGGCAGTTAATATCATCAATGCGTTTTACCGTTGGAAACTTCTCAAAGGGGAGAATTCGAAACGGCACCACCACCTGAAATACCGTTGCAAACGTACTTTGCAAAATCAAACCACCTAACGGCTTGTTCGCCGCTAAAAACGTGCTCGGGCCACCACCAACAGATTGACCATAAGCAACAATATGCTCGGGTGAAATGTTCTGTTCTGTTGTGAGGTAGGTATAAGCTGCTTCTATCGCGCGATAGGTGACCGCTTCCGTGGGTTTGCCAGAGCTGTGGCCATAGCCAGGATAGTCGTAAGCAAACACCGAATAGCCAGCATCCCTGAGCAACTCCAAATTTGGGAAAATGCTGCCCAAATCAGACGCATTGCCATGGCTAAACAAAATGGTGTAGCGGCTATCGGGATTATGCAAATATCGAGCCGCTATGGTGTTGCCGTCAGTTGTGGTTAGCAGCACCGCCGTTTTATCTTGCTCGGGCGCATGCTCGTAGCCCACCGCAGGCGGTAAAAAAATCATCCGATCGGCAAAGAAAAAGACATAGAGAGCAAAGCCAGTGTAGATAGCACCCAATAGCGCCAGCATACGGAAAATCAACGGTTGCCTCGCTTGTGGATAACGTTCTTGTTTCTCTAAAAGACCCATGCTAAAAGCCCATAATAGAGAGCCTATTTTAAATGATTAGTGCTGTGACTCATCCAGCACGCCCTCTGGTTCCGCAGGTATGACTGCTGGCTCCACTGACTCAGTAGTGCCAAAAAACAACAACCTGACCGCCTCTGTAGGCACCCCTGTCTCCAAGAATTCAACCAGGCCACCCAACAGCGCTGGGTCAAACTCTTCCTCAGTTTCTCCATTTGCGTTGGCGGAGCCTCTCTCATGGAGGTTCGCCGCCACATAGAGCTGTTCCAACTGCCGCAAATCGCTAAAGATCAAAGACTGTTCTTCAGTCTCCAGCGTCGTAAACGTCTCATATATCAGATTAAACAACCCACTGGTATCCCCTTCAAAAGCCAACTCATCAAGACGTGCGTTGAACTCAGGGGTCTCATACAGCATTTCGGCATAGGCAAGCACCCGTGATAAGTAAGCCCCTGGGCGCTCAGGGGAATCATCAACCGCCTGAGCAAACAGCCCTATGGCCTCCTCATAACGGCCCTGCTCCAACCATATCTCGGCGGTCATCATCAATCGCTCGTAGTAGTCAGCTAGGCGAATTCGCAATCGGTACGAGAGATCTAACGTCTCATCCCCAAAGTTCAAGGCCTCATCCGCCAAAACCAAGCGATACTCTCCCGTTTCTGGCAGCAAAAAGGCCAAATTCAGCCCCTCAGCCTCCTGAAAATCGACTATGTCAGGATAGTTATACTCCCCCGGCAGCACTTTTCCGGTAGGTCCATAAAGCTCCAATGTGCCTGGGATAGGATATCTATCCGCATTGTCCAAATGGAGCAAAACCACTTCATTGGCATTCCCAGAAAAGGTCACTTCACCGGAGATACTGCCATCCGCCTGAGGTTCAAATCGCTCCTCAATATCCACACCTGTCACAGCAGGTACCTGTTCAGATTCACTGGCCATAATAGGCGTAACGCCATAAGTTGCCGGGGGCACCGCCAACCCCATCCCCAACACACTCAACAGAGCCAGCAACCCTGGCATCGAACCCCGTAGTGAAACCATCCGGAAACAGTCGAGTGTTGTCTTCATAGTGAACTTTTTAGGAACTTAAGGTATCTAACTTTACGGTACCCATGACACGGAAACCGAATAGATGTCTTCAGATCTATTCGGCTCAATTCCAGAAAGTCACGAAGTCTTCAAAAGGCCCACACGAAGATCAGTTGTCGCTATTAGGCAATGCTTTCAACCAATGGCTCCGGCAGTTCATTGGGCGCAGGTAACACGAGGGAAATTTGGTTGGCATTGGCCCAGGTTTGTAGGTCAGCAAAGGCGCGATCGCGATATTTCCCATACCGTTCCCGCTTATTTCTCACCCGCTTCTCCAACGGTGGAAAAATCCCCATATTCGGTGGCATCGGCTGAAAATGCTTCGGCTCAGCAGAGCTAATGAAGTTCGTGAGTGCACCTAACATTGTTGTTTCTGGCAGCACCAGCGGATCTTTGCCAAGGGCAATGCGAGCCGCATTTGTACCTGCAAGCCAGCCCCCGGCCACTGCCGCCGTATAGCCCTCAGTCCCGACCAGTTGCCCCGCAGCCAATAGTGTAGGCCGCGATTTAAACTGCATCGAAGCCGTCAAAAGCTCTGGTGAATTAATAAACGTATTGCGGTGCATCACCCCCATCCGCACAAACTCCGCATTCTCCAACCCCGGAATCATCTTAAAGACTCTCTTTTGCTCACCCCAACGCAAATTGGTCTGAAAGCCCACCATATTCCACAGCTGCCCGGCCTTATCTTCCTGGCGCAACTGCACCACCGCGTAGGGCTTATGCACCTTATTCTCCGGCGCATCAAACGCCCCATACTTTTCGGTGTCGAACAATCCCACCGGCTTCAGTGGCCCATAGCGCATAGTATCTTCCCCGCGCCGCGCCATCTCCTCAATCGGCAAACAGGCCTCAAAAAACTTCGCCGTCTCTCGCTCAAAGTCTTTCAGCTCAGCCTGCTGGGCCGCACACAGCTCAGCATAAAAGGCCAAATACTGTTCCTTGTCCATCGGACAGTTCAAATACGCCGCCTCGCCTCGGTCATATCGAGAGGCCATAAAGGCAATATCTTGATTGATCGACTCACCCACAATAATCGGGCTCGCCGCATCAAAAAAGCTCATATACGCCTGCCCCGCAAACCGCTCCAAGTCCTCACTGAGCGATTCACTCGTCAACGGCCCGGTCGTCAGCACCGTGATTCCCTCTTCAGGAATACTCAGCACCTCATCACGCCGCAATTCCACCAGCGGATGACTCTCAAGCGCCTGAGTCAGATCCTTTCCAAACACACCCCGGTCCACCGCCAAGGCACCGCCCGCAGGCACCGAATGCTCATCCGCCTTACCAATCACCACCGAGCCCAGCCGTCGCAATTCCTCATGCAGCAACCCCGAGGCCCGGTCCGTCCCCATCGCCCCAAACGAATTACTACACACCAGCTCCGCCAAATGCTCTGAGTGATGGGCCGGAGACTTTTTCACCGGGCGCATTTCATGCAGCACCACCGGCACGCCAGATTGCGCCACCTGCCAAGCCGCTTCTGTCCCTGCCAATCCACCACCAATCACATGAATAGGCTGCTGGTCACTCATCTTCAATGCTCACGAAGCTAATTTGCTGTCTAATTTTAGAGGGTTAGCCCCTCATTAAGCGGCAGCATCATGAAAATTGACTGGATGGAGTGACCCCCAAATTTAGGACAGTTCCGAGAGAGAGTACGCTAAAGTCCGTAGGGGGCAGGCCTCAGGGCGAACGAGGAAGGCCATGGC
>JBCDAG010000292.1:0-9624 GCA_039186165.1 Cyanobacteria bacterium P01_F01_bin.53 | reverse complement strand
GAAATATTGAATTGACCTTCAGCTTTTACCCGTTCGATGAGCTACTGCATTCTCGAATTCGCACCTCTAACTTGATTGAGCGCTTGTTTGAAGAGTTTCGGCGAAAATCTGATGAGATTGGCGCGTTCCCAAATGAGCAAATCTGTTTGACGGTCTTCTTCCTCATCGTTCAACGGGATCATGCTAAACACGAGCGCTCAAACATGGCGAAAAACTAAAGACACCAACCAATCGTCGTCGCCACTGGCGAGTAATCCCCCGCGATGGCTAAAGGCCACCGTGCGTACCCAATTGCAGTGCCCTGTAAGGGTGGTCAGGCATTGGCCCGTGTGGGCATCCCACAAGCGAATGGTGTGATTATCACTGGCACTGGCAATGCGGGCATGTTGCTTATCCACGGTGATTGACCAAATTCGCCCTTTATGAAGTGGGAGGGTCGCTTTGCGATCACCCTCCGTATTCCACACCCTAAGTTCACCAAGATCGCCGCCACCAATAATCCGATTCTCATTTAAAAAAGCCACGGTGCGAATACCATGCGTGTAGCCACGATAGGTTTTGAGTCGTTCGAGGCTAAGGGGCGTTAAGCGAGATGGGTGATTGTTGTTGGAAGTCTCGTCGTTAGGCTGCTCGGATATATCAGCTAGATGATTTGGAGCATTATTTGATTTGCTTGATTGTGATGTCAGGGGTGTTACTTTCCAGATCATGAGTGTCTGTTTATCACCTCCTGCCAAGAGCATCAGCTCATTGCCTTGTTGTTGCAGGGCCACTGACCAAATTCGGCTTTGTTGCGTCGAGATATCTTGAATATGGCTTAAGGTTTTTAGATCCCAAAGCATCACCTGGCAGTCATCCCCCCCGCTGACCAGTAACTGGCCATCTTCAGAGACCGCGAGTGATCGCACTCGGCCCCTCGGGTGCTCAAACGTGACTTTGCATTGGCCACTCTCGATGTCCCACACGCGGATAGTTTTGTCGGCACCACCACTAATTAGTTGTTTACTATCTGGGCTAAAGCTGAGGGAATTGATTAAGTCTGTGTGGCCTGTTAGCTCAAGGGTTTTCTGAGGCGGCTGAGCTTCTGAAGCAGATAGCGCCGCGATTTCCCACAGGCAAATTGTGTAGTCATCTCCAGAACTGGCTAACCACTTTCCATCTGCGCTAAAGGCAAGAGCCCGGATTAGATTTATATCCTGGTGTCTTTTTTGAGTCTGTTCAATTTTAGAGTGTGTTGTTCCCTTCGGTTTTGTTGACGGTATCACATTGTTGTTGTGCTCGTGAAACCGCCTGAGTACCTGCCCTGTTTGAGTGCAATATAGGGTGATCTCGTTATCCCCGCCGCTAGCAATCATCATGCCATTGGTGCTGACGGCTACCGTGTGAATCCAATCGTTGGCTTGATGCTGCCATAGATTGAGCGGTTGGTCTAGGTGAGCCTGAGAAGGGGCTAGCGGATTAGGGAGCTGCCATAGTCTTAGCAAGTTGTCATCGCCACCAGTGACCAACATCGATCGGTCAGGGATAAAGGCCATGGTTCTTACCCAGCTACTATGGGCGGCCCACTCAGCACACTTTTGCTTGCTAATGACGGGCCATTGTTGCTCATCGGTTTGGGTATGCCATAAATGGACCATCCCATTGGCATCACCACAGGCAAGATAACCCATTTGATGAGGTGCTACCTGAGAGAGTGTGAGTACGATTGCCAGCATATCGCTCAGGGTTTCTGTAAAGACTGAGCGAGCAAACTTTGCCTTATTGAAGTTGACTTGTCTAAGCTGCACGCCCTGCAAGTAGGCCTGCCAAATGGTCAGTTGAGAAAAATCTTTATTTGAGAGCGTTTGGTCCTGAGAGAGCTGCACCAGCAAATTGATAAAATTTCCGCCTGCGTAGCCCAACCAGTAAATATGATCTTGGCGAAAGTCATGGAGTTTGTTGGTGAGGTACTCATCTACCTTATAGAGACTTTTGAGATGATTTGTGAGCCGTCCTACAATAGGATATATTATGTTGTCACGCTGAAAGTCACGCAGCTCATCTTCTGCGTCAGCCTTCATCAGTGCATAACTATTAAACAGTTCTAAATTGCCTCTCATTAAGTCTAGAAAAACAGCCCGAACAAACCGGTCTAAAATATATTCTTCAATGATTGGATGTAAATGAAATAGTACTGTTCCTAACTCTTTTCTTTCGACTAAAAATCGCCGTTGTAGCGATCTCAGAGTATGAATTAAGTTCCTTTTATGATCGAGGGAAACAATGTCTGATTTGAGATCTTCTAATGTACAGGGCCGATGGTTTATGGCGAGCCAGTGCATGACCTCTTTTTCAATGGGAGGTAGCCGTCTGAACTGACTTTTAATCACGCTCCTGAGGTCGTCAAAAACAGAAATGTCTTGCTCTACAAAATCCTTGATTTTTCCCGAGAAAATATCCTTGACCGTGTTGGCTGCCAACCTAAGCGCCATGGGGTGGCCGCAGTAACGCGAAACGAGTTTGCCATAGTCCGCAGAGGACCCCTGTAAGCGAAAGCTATTCAGGAGCTTTTCAACTTCTGAAGTTGTCAGCCCACCCAACTTGTACAACTTTGTCGCAGGATGCTTGGTCTCAATACCGAGCATCTCCTTAGGCTTTTCCCGGCTGGTTAAAATAACACAACTGCCTTTCGATGGGTGTTTATATATTGTTGTTTGGAGATGATTTAGCCAATCGCCAAAGGCTGAAAAGCCTGCTTTATACTCACTAGCCTGTTGGCGGCGACTCGCATCAAACGTTGGTATGCCAACTGTTTTCGCCTTAGCCTTACTGTCTTTTGGATAGGTATTGAACACCTTCTCAAAACCATCAATAATAATTAGGTGTCGTTGTTTAGAGAGCTCTTTAGAGATTTGTTTAATGAGTGATAGGACGGAGCTTGGCTGATTCTTCTGGCCATTAGCAGTTGGATTATAAGACGCTAGCCCAAACTGCATCGCCGTCCAGAGCGATGTAAAAAAGTCTAGGGGGTCGTGGTCAGGTTCAAGGCCCATCCAAATAACCTGATCAAACTGTTCTCCGATATCTTCAGCCAGTTTACGGGCTAGGTAGGTTTTACCGATGCCGCCAATGCCACAAATCGCCAATAGCTTGTGCTCACGTGTTGGCATGAGGATCCAGTCCTTAAGCTCTTGTAAACGGCGAACTCGTCCTTGAAATAGATTGAGCTTAGGCGCATCGTGCCATTGGTAGTGTGTCGCTGAGGATAAGGCTGGGACTGTATTTGAAATTGTGTCCGAAGGGTCTTCTGTCTGTTTTTTAGATAGGCTTTTAGGCTGGTTTTGGGGCTGAGCTACCTTAACTAAGGTTTTATCTGGATGTAACTGGCTAGAAGATTCTTCGAGATGTCGTTTTAAGTAGGTTAATTTGCCAGGACGATTGCCGCTAATTTGAAACTTTTTGTAAACTTTGCTCAGTCGTCCACTGGTAGCAGTTTCAGAAATATTTAGGCGTTGGGCAATATCTTTATTTTTGAGACCATTTAGTGCTAGTTGGAGTACTGCTAGTTCTCCTTCAGAAATCTTTAGATCTTTGGAAATTTGAATGAGAAAATCTTTTGGAATAGACTTGTATTGGTGTCTATTTATTACGCCTATAACACGTTCCATATCTAGGCGAAAATCAGGATCTTGGCGTACGCGTGCAGCATTGCGATATGCTAATGGTCTGAGTGCTATAGGTAGATTACGAGGTTTAGGCATCCTTACCCCATCAAGCAGAATTGGGATAGTAAGGATATCGCGCTTAAGTGCGGTCTCAATTTCAAGCCTTACCCAGTCATCTGGATTTTCTAATTTTTGTTTCCCAGAATCATCTTTTATTTCTAGCCATATTTTGCCAATGATTGCAACTAGAATTTGGCACTGTCCTACTGCTTCTTGGATGGAGTTACGAAAATCATCACCTGCCTTAATGTCATCTACGTCCTTGAAGACCCCATCACGTCCGAAATGAGTACATAGGACATCGTATATACGGCCTGCTTCAGATCCGGAATCACGACGGCGGTAGGAGATGAAAATACGAGTCATCACTTACATTGGTAATTATTACCTACTTTAAACGATACTAGGGGGTAATGTTGTGAATATGAGCCTAGTTGATTCAATATAGCTCTTCCCTGTCTGTTTTTCCCTTGGGAAATGGCTTGTATATGGTGTATTTGCAGCAGTGGGGGTTTGATGCTTAACTCTGTTCGAGATGCGCTTTTATGAATTCACTCGATCAATTAATTGCCCTCGATCGTCAGCACGTTTGGCATCCTTATTCGGCGATGCCCAATCCGCTACCGGTATATCCTGTGCGCTCTGCCTCGGGTGTGCGCCTTGAGTTAGAAGATGGGCGATCGCTCGTCGATGGCATCTCTTCCTGGTGGACCTGCATTCACGGCTATAACCATCCGCGCCTCAACCAAGCGGCTCAGCGCCAGATGGCAAACATGTCCCACGTTATGTTTGGCGGGCTGACCCACCGGCCCGCTGTGGACTTGGCCAAAAAGCTCATAGACATCACCCCTGCTGATTTGCAGCATGTGTTTTTCTCGGACTCTGGCTCAGTGGCGGTAGAAGTGGCGATGAAAATGGCGGTGCAATATTGGTATAATCGCGGCCAGGGGAATAAAAATCGCTTCCTGACGATTCGTAATGGCTACCACGGCGATACTTTTGCAGCGATGTCCGCTTGCGATCCGGTGAATGGGATGCATCATCTGTTTAGTAAGGTGATTACCCAACAATATTTTGCGGATGCACCGCAGGTCCGCTTTGGTGAATGTTGGCAGGAGGCCGATATCGCTAGCTTTACTGCGTTATTAGAGGCTCATAGCGACAACATTGCAGCGGCTATTTTTGAGCCGGTTGTGCAGAACGCTGGTGGTGTTCGTTTTTACCATCCTGAGTACGTGCGTCGTGCGAGTGAGCTGTGCAAACAACACAATGTGTTGCTGATTCTCGATGAGATTGCGACAGGCTTTGGTCGCTCTGGAAAATTATTTGCCTGCGAGTATGCAGAGATTTGTCCCGATATTATGTGCGTGGGTAAGGCACTCTCTGGAGGCTTTATGTCGCTGGCTGCAACGCTGACAACAACCCATCTGAGTGAGACTTTTGCGGCGGGAGAGGCGGGGGTGTTTATGCACGGGCCGACTTTTATGGGGAATCCGCTGGCTTGTGCTGTGGCTTTGGAAAATCTGGCATTGTTAGAGAGCTATGACTGGCGATCCCAAATCGCGGCTATAGAAAGGCAGTTAAAAGAAGAACTCGCGCCTTGTCGTGAGTTGGCTGCGGTGAAGGATGTGCGGGTATTGGGTTCGATCGCAGCCGTAGAGCTACATGAGCCCGTTGATATGGCTGTTGTCCAGCCGCAGTTTGTTGATGAGGGCGTGTGGCTAAGGCCCTTTGGCCGGTTGCTCTACACCATGCCGTCGTATATTATCTCGCCCGATGAGCTTCGCCTGATTACGAGGGCGATATGTGAGGTTGCCTCAACGCTATAAATAATTCGGTGTTCAGGATATCTGACGGTTGAACTTTGAAATTTAAATGTTGCAGGGATCGGTATTTTAAGCGCTTCTCACAAGTTCACTTTTCCTGATATGTGCCTGAAAAGTCTGAAAGGATAATGTGTTTGCCTGCCAGTTGGATTGCCAGTTGGATTGCCAGTGGGATGTTGGCTAGGGGTATGTCTGTCAGAGGCATTTCATATCGTCTGTGATAAATAGGGTGGCTTCAGGACTTTTGCGCATTGGAGAAGCGGATCGGCCATGACGACTTACTATGTTTCGACGACAGGAGCCGATTCGGCTGCGCGTGACGGTTTGTCTTGGGAGACGGCGTGGTCTTCACTGAGCTATGCTAGCGATCGCGTGCCGGAAGGCGATCACCTCATTCAACTGGGCGCTGGAACCTTTACGGCGACAGAAACAGCCAGACCCAAAAGTGGCATTACGATTGCGGGGATGAGAGAGGGGGATGGGCCTTCTCAGACCCAGCTGATAGCCTCCTCTGATTGGCTACTGTCAGCTGATCCGAGTGGGGATGCTGATGGTAACAGTGGCGAACTGGCGAACGAGTATCTGATTGCCTTTCGCAATGCTCAGGATATTACGATTCGTGATTTGACATTGGCTTCTCACCCGGACCATCACATTACGGGGGCTATTAATGTTTGGCGTTCTCGGGATATTGCCATTCACGATTTGTCGATCAAAAACTTTCGCTGGTCAGGATTGCATTTAGCGAAGTCTAGACGACTCAACATTCATAACAACATACTGGAGAATGCCAGCACCCAAAAATTTCGGTTTAGCAATGGTCTGATTCGCACACGGTTTATCAAAAATTCGGACATTCACCACAATACGATTATCTCTACTTTTGGCCCTGGCTATGGCTATAAAGGCGGTGACCATGAGAATGTTCGCATTCAACATAATACCTTTTCGTTAGAGAAAGGGTTTGCCATTGAAATTGCCCATAGCAATGAATATGGTGTGGAGATTTCTCACAATAAAGTGAATCAAGTCATCTCTATTCCGAAAGATAAACAGAGCAAAAATCCCAATGACAGAGGCTACGAGTACACCTTTTGGATTCACCATAATGAATTGACGGATAGCTACGCCATTGAAGGGCCTCGTAACCACCTACGCCTCAGCCACAACCATATTCGCATTGAGGAGCCGGGTGGGCGGGTGTACACTCACCATTTTGGGGTCAATAACGGCCCGGTTTGGATTCACAATAATGTGATTGAAAATGTGGATCGCGGCCTTGTGTGGATGAACCGAGGACTGGCTAAAAATATTTTTGTGTACAACAACACGGTGACCTTTGCTAATGCGGGCGATCGCGCAGGTGCGGTGTTAGGAGTCCCTGATGAGAATAAAGCTGATCGAGGATTAGAGAATTGGGTAGTCCGCAACAATATTTTGATCGCGCCAGAGAATCAGCCACGAAAGTTTTTTAGAAATATTGGTGATAGCGAGAACATTACGGCCATCGATAATATTGTTGTGAACCTGAGGAACGTCCCAGACGGTAACTATAGTGACGTTGACCCAGGATTTTCTGGTCGTGGAGAGCGCCCTTTCCCGTTCTATTCGCCTGCTAATGGAGAGAGCTTTATGGTGGATAAAGGGGCCGATGTAGGTTTCCCATTTGTTGGGGCCGCACCTGATGTGGGTGCCTATGAGCTGGGTGCAGAAGCCTCACCTGCTCCGATAGGGATGTCACTGGTTTTGCCGGGCTTATTAATAGCAGCTGTTCCACTAGGTTTGTTTCAATGGATGCGATCGCGCTAATCTCCATGCCATTCTCAAGACACAAGATCTAAAAACACCAGATACCCTGAATTTAATCAGGACATCAGTCTTAGAGATTAGGATTGTTCGTCAGTACATATGAAATCTTCCTCTGCTCGCTGAGCTGCGAACAGAGGAAGAAAGAGGTTCCAACGTTTATTTAGTTCGGAGCGTGACTGTTATGGAGTCACGCAGCATCAGGTGCGTGCTTAAACCCAGCCAACTCTATCCATAAGCTGTACTGCTGCGGTTTGGTTTTCGCCGTAGAGTGACACATTCACACTATCGTCTTTAAAGGTGCCAAAGCTCTCGACGACAGGTGCTAATGCAGCACCTTCGACAACAGGATATTCGTTATTCCCTTCTGCGAAGAACCCTTGAGCTTCAGTACCAGAGAGATACTCTAGAAACTGCTGGGCTGCATCCGCATGGGGTGCGCTAGCCACAACGCCAGCACCACTAATGTTGACGTGAGCACCCCGATCATCCTGGTTAGGGAAGAAAACGCCCATTTTGTCGAAAACAGCCTGCTTGGCAGGATCTTCATCGTCAACGTAACGGGGGAGATAGTAGGTATTTGCGATCGCTAAATCAGCCAACCCTGATGCTGCACCTTCAATTTGGGCACGGTCATTACCCTCTGGTTCCCGAGCAAAGTTGCTGACCAGAGCTTTTGCCCACTCTTCGGTTGCTTCTACCCCATTGGCAACAATTAAAGAGGCTACCAATGACTGGTTGTAAATGTTACTGGAAGAGCGAATGAGAATTTTTCCGCGCCAGCGAGGATCTGCCAAGTCTTCGTAGGTAGAAAGCTCGCTAGGATCTACAGCATCTTTGTTGTACATAATCACGCGGGCACGTTTGGAGAAGCCAAACCAGTGCCCATCAGGATGTCTGAGGTTTTCGGGAATGTTTTGTGTTAATTCCGTTGAGGTAACAGGCGCAAATACACCTGCCTCATCCGCTCGCCACAACATTCCGGCATCAACGGTCATAAACACATCAGCAGGGCCATTCGCGCCTTCGTTTTTAATGCGCTCTAAGAGTTCATCGGCTTTACCTTCTAGCAGATTGACACGAATGCCTGTGAGGTCGGTAAAGGTCTGATAGAGTGCGTCATCAGTATTGTAGTGGCGAGACGAGTAAAGGTTTACTTCGCCGCCTGCCTGTGACCGGGCTGCACGGGGCCGGAATACTTGAGTTGCGGCAAAAGCTGCGGTTGCTGCAGCACCACGGGCCATGAGTGACCGTCGTGAAAGCTTCATGTTGAACTGTCCTTACTAATACAGAAAAATTGGGGTGACAGTATTTTACCTTTAATGGGAGTTATTCTTACTTCTTAGTAAAGAAAACTTCCTGATAAAATGTTTAAAACCCAATCTGCATAGGGATAATTCGGGTTTTTGACACTAAGCTATTGCTAACCATTAAGGTTATAAGCCGAGTTCTTTGTCCTTACTTTCGGACGTTAGTTTTTGAAAATGCGAAAGGCTGTTCCCGGCCAAGTTTTGCCTAGTTGATGGTCTAGCTTGATGCTGCTATGTTTCCGCTGCCTGTGTCCATGGAGGCAGGGTTGCTATTATCGTGTGCAGGGTAACTGCCAACTCTTCATTAAGGCGGCTGCAAGGTCTGAGCGAGATTGCGAGATTCGCCTAATAATACTCCATAGCTGTATGGCTTCTATGGGTGTGTGAATGCTGACGGTTAAGGGTTTGAATCCTTTGCACTGGCATTGAATGCCTAATTCCTGAAGGCGATGGTAAACCTGCCAGCGGTTCTCACAGACGACGATGACGTCGGTCGATTCGCTTCCCTGGAGGCTACGGTTAGGATCCTCAGACCCTATGAACTGAGAGGGTGTCACTAAAGAGAATGCTCCAAATGTGAAAGTGTTTACAAAACAAACTAGTAGAAGCTAGTTTCAATTGCTGTAGCAGCTGGTGAGAATCTTGAGGCTGAGGTTAGAGAGCTAGTGATGTCGCTGATGTAGACCCTGAATGTAACTGAGACAACTGTTGGAGTAGCTCAATCGAGATACTTCTTGAAAAGGACTCCCGTTAGGGGAGATAAGTAAAAATATAGGGGTTTGAATGAATAGTTTCTCATTCCCAATATAAAAATATGGGTTCAACTAGGAAGTAGTTTCAATAGCGCATTTACGTATTATTGCCTTACGCAGGATGAGGTGTTATACTAAATCCGAATTGAATACCCCCTATAAGTGTTAATCTGAAGTCATGGGCAGAAAACTTCAGATTAAATCTCACTATTCAGTCGCAGAACTG
>JBCDAG010000291.1:0-9633 GCA_039186165.1 Cyanobacteria bacterium P01_F01_bin.53 | reverse complement strand
CGTACTGACGGCACAGGAACCAGATTTCACGGGCCTTTTTTTGGCCGACAATGCGGGCCATGTAGCTCGCCCCAAACCCACCGTCAAAGCTGCCGACTTTAGGACCAGTTTGGCCAAAGATTGCATTCTCAGCAGCAATGGTCAGATCGCACACCAGATGAAGCACATGCCCCCCACCGATGGCATAGCCCGCCACCAAGGCAATCACCACTTTCGGCATAGAACGAATTAACCGCTGCAAATCCAGCACGTTCAGTCGAGGCACGCCATCATCACCGACATAACCGGCTGCACCCCGAACACTTTGATCCCCTCCTGAGCAAAAGGCATACTTACCGTCGGTGTGTGGCCCCATCCCCGTGAGCAAAATCACACCAATAGTCTTGTCTTCTCGAGCATCCGAGAAGGCATCGTACATTTCAAAAACCGTTTTAGGACGGAAAGCATTGCGCTTATGGGGGCGGTTAATGGTAATTTTGGCGACGCCATCAGCCTTGTGATACATGATGTCTTCATAGGTATTGACGGATAGCCAGGTCGTTTCCGTTACAGGAGGCATTGAAAAGGGTCTCAACTTTTGATGGATAAGCCTGAATAGGCGCACATAGGACTTGCACCCATTCAACTACGGTGAATGGAAACGTTAAGAACCTATGAGCTAGACGATCAAAATATAAGCCGTTAACGGAAAATAAAAAATATCTATACAAATCTGGTTCAACGCAGACTGATTTTCATGGCTTATTACTGGTTTAAGGCATTTCACATTATCGGAGTTGTGGTTTGGTTTGCGGGCCTCTTTTACTTAGTACGTCTGTACATTTATCACGTGGAAGCTGAGCAAGAGCCAGAACCTGCCCGCAGCATTCTCAAGAAGCAATACGCGATTATGGAAACGCGGCTGCTGAAAATTATTACAACGCCCGGCATGCTAGTGACGTTGGCAATGGCCGCGGGGCTGCTGTGGAAGCGTCCTGATGTGCTGCAAGAAGGCTGGATGCAGGCAAAACTAGGATTTGTTGCCATTTTGGTGACGTACCACATGTATTGCGCAAAGTTGAGGAAGCAATTGGCTGCGGGCGAGTGTAAATGGGGCCCGAAGCAGCTCCGAGCGCTCAATGAGGGACCGACCTTACTGCTTGTGACCATTGTGATGCTGGTTATTTTCCAGCGCAATTTTCCCACCAGCGCAACAACGTGGCTCATGGCCGGTTTGGTTCTATCGTTTCTGATTACCATTCAGCTGTATGCGCGTAAGCGTCGCCTAGACAAGGAACGTGAAACGGCCGAACTCAATGCAACAGATCAGGTTGCAGGGGAGCAAGTTTTGCAAAATTCATAACGGCAGGTGGGCTTACACCAGCAAAAACACAAGCAAATGCAACCCGCATATCCGTCAAAAGATAGGGGTGTTTCCAAAGCGATGTATTAACATTTATTTACATAGCTGACCAACAGAGTAACAATGCTCCGTAGGCGGCAAGATAACCGAAACTAAGGAAAGAAAACAAATGACTAACTCATCACCTACGCAAAGGAAGCCTGCAAAAGTAGGATTCACTGAATTTGCTGAAACTTGGAATGGTCGCCTGGCCATGATTGGATTTGTTGGCGCGCTCATCGCTGAGTTCGTTTCTGGGAAAGGCCTGCTGGCACAGCTAGGTCTTATGTAGAAGTCCACAGACTGTGGATTAAGAAGGCATTGAACACCTAATACTTAACTTAAAGCGGCCCAGGTATACGAAACCTGGGCCGCTTTAAGTTTGGGAAACTTTGCTAGGGATAAAGACCTATCGCCAGCGATCGCGCGAATCTTCGTCCAGTTCTTCATTATCAAGATAGTCGTCAGGGTTATACCACGTGCCCATGGGTCTCAGTTCATCGGGGATAACATCATCTTGAACGAATTCTAGCTGGGTCTCCTTTAGGCCCAAGTATCCGGATTCAGAGAATGAGACAAGCATCCGCGAGAGCGCTATCCAAACGCGCTCTTCAAATTCCCACTCTTTTTCAAAAGGGGCACGATCGGCAATGGATTTGAGTGCCCAGAAATAGCTATTGCGGACCATTGAGCCCTTTTTTTTGTAGGGCGGGACATCTTCATTGCGGATAAAAAGGACTTGATTATCGATTCGGACTCGCATGGGCAACACACTATGGCTACCAACGGGCAGCATTTTGGTAGGAGGTCTTGGCTAATTTTTAATTGGGACGTTTTTGGTGAAACGGTCTGTTAGGGGGTTTTGAGCAAGGGGAGCGATTGCTATAGGCTGGGATTTGAAAAGCGCTTTTTTGGATAAACGCTGATGGTTGCTGCCGTCTCTCTGCAAAACGTTCACAAAGTTTATAACAACACCTGTGTTGTCAATGACTTCTCGCTGGCGATTCAGCCGGGGGAAATTTTTGGACTACTCGGCCCCAACGGTGCAGGCAAATCAACCACGATCCGCATGTTGACGACGCTAGCGCAGCAAACCCAAGGCGACATTGTGGTGGCAGGCTTTGATGTGAGCCGCCAAGCGGCCCAGGTACGCAGCCAGATTGGGGTGGTGCTACAGCAGGTGAGCGTCGATGCAGACCTAACAGTCTGGGAAAATATGGAGTTCCATGGGCGCATGCACCATATTCCGGCTGCACAACGAAAAAAGGACATCCGCAAGTGGCTGGACTATGTGGAATTGAGCGATCGCACTCAAGATAAAGCCAAAACCCTCTCCGGTGGCATGAAACGCCGCTTGCAGATTGCCAGGGCCTTACTCCATAATCCCAGTATTTTATTTTTAGATGAACCCACCGTAGGACTCGATCCACAAACGCGCAGACGACTCTGGGAAATTATTCGCGAGCTGAATAAGCAGCAGGGGATGACGATGCTGCTGACGACCCACTACATGGAAGAAGTGGAATATTTGTGCGATCGAATTGGCATTATGGACCAGGGCAAGCTCATTGAAAGCGGGACCCTTGCAGAGCTAAGGGCCAAGCATGGCGAAGGCATCGTAATGAAGCAACAGGGCGTTGGCGGAGCCAATCCGAAGGATTTTCGCTGGGACTATCTTTTCTTTCCGACCTTGGCAGAGGCCAACGCATACCTTGACCAACAACCGGACAAAACAGGTATGATGACCCGGCCTGCCAACTTAGAAGATATTTTTGTTGAGCTGACAGGCCGCAATTTGGATTAATCTAACGCTACGTCCAACCCCAGTAGCCCCTTCAGTAGTCCCTAAAGTCAGTAGCCCCCTACAAGTAGTCTCAAAGTAGCCATCAGATATGCCTCGGCTTGCAAGTACGATTGAAGCGATTCTCTACCTCAAAGCACAGCCTTTGAAGATTGCTCAAATTGCAGAATTTGCCAAGTGCGATAAGGAAACTGCCGAAGAAGGCTTAATTGAGCTCATGGGCGAGTATGCCCACCGGGAAGGTGCGCTCGAAATTACAGAAACGGAAGAAGGCTATGCCTTGCAACTGCGAGAGCTATTCAAGCCTTTAGTAAATAGCATTGTGCCGCTAGATATTGGCCTCGGTGCACTCAGAACGCTCGCGGCGATTGCCCTCCGAGGACCGATTGCCCAAAACGAACTCGTCGAACTGAGGGGCTCTGGCGTGTATCAGCACGTACCAGACCTCGTGGAGCAAGGGTTTGTCAAAAAACGGCGGCAGTCTGATGGGCGCTCCTCCTGGCTACAAATCACCGAAAAGTTTTACCAGCATTTTGAAATCGATAAGCTGCCGCAAATTAGCAACCTGCAATTACCTAAACCCATTGCAGGTTCATCTAACGCGGCAGAAGGTGACACCACAGAAGAAGCGCCCACGGCAGGTGATACTACAGGCAATGAGAACATAAAAGACACAGACCAGCCAAAGAATGGCGAAGTCACGGCCAGCAACACCACGACAAGAAAGCCCAAACCCGATACCAACACCTCCAGTACAGAGGTCACTGAAGCTGCTGACCTACCGCAAAGTGATGCCAATCCCGAAGAAAACGCAGGGAACGAAACTAGCCCAAATACCGCCACTCCAGAGGCCACTGATGACAACGACTCACCAGTGGTCACGAACCAAGCACCTGATCTAGATCCCAATATCGCTGAAGAGATCGCGATTCTATCGGGGAGTAAGCTTCCTTCAGCGGAAAATGCACCACTCTCGGATGCAGCCTTAGAAGCCGTTAAGCAAGAAATCACCAGGCCAGCCCCCGTCGAAACCGCCAAGCCAGAACCGATTGAGCCCGAGACAACAGACACTAAAACGCCATCAGCAGACTCTGAATAAGCTCCCGTAAAAGCACGTAGAACATTCATCTTGGCCGATGAAGTTTCATCGGATCGAAGCTTAAGAATCTGCCGAAGCTGCACATTATTCGTTAAGCTGTGACTAACAACCTTTGAAGATCACAGATTTTTTTAAGGAACTAGGGACTTCATTTATGGCGGTGGATTGAAGATTTCACAGCGCCGACCATGCCATTTCCACACCACCTATCGCAACTGGTAGCGATGCTATTCGCAAAGATGCCACACACCTTAGGGCTGAGGAAATGTGAGAGATTTACCCATCCTGATCCGGGTTCTCAGCGGTTAAGTTAAATTTAGTTATGCAGTATCTCTATGGTTTTCAATCCTGAAAATGCAGACTTTATTAGCCTGAATCCTGAGGACGCCAAATCTAACGAGCTGCTGAACTACTTGCAGCACCAGCCCCCTGAAGTGCTTAGTCGAGTTGCACAGTCAGTTAGCGGCGAAATTAAGCAAATCATTTCACACAATGTTCAAGGCCTAGTGGGCGTATTACCTGCCGATGGCTTTAATGTGCAAATCAACACGGACAGAGAAAATTTGGCAGGCCTACTGGCTTCTGCCATGATGACTGGCTACTTTCTCCGCCAGATGGAACAGCGCATGGAATTAGAAACTAGCCTATCTGGTTCTTTGGGGCTAGACATCGAAACGCTTGACAGTGACGATTAGTTCGCAACTTTAGCAAGCTCTAATTTAAAACTAGAAATCCCCTGCGATTGCTTATTGATTTTGAGCAATCGCAGGGGATTTCGTTTACAGTAGCATTTTTGGCAAAAGCTCTAAGCGGCCCACTGGCATATTGCAGCGCTGAGCCAGTCCATATAGAAGGGGCTAATCTTCTATTAGCTATTGCAGTTCACGGGGCAGTGCCGTGGGCTTAACGGTAATAGTTTTAGGCTTTCCGGCCCGGACGACCTCTACACTGAGATCTTCGTCAATGCCGCTATTCTCCACTTGGGACTGCACATCTGCGACATCCAAAATGGCCGTACTATTCACCTTTTTGATCACATCGCCGCGCTGCAACCCGGCAGATTCAGCCGGGGTCCCTTCCATGACACGGACAATCACCACACCCACTTCTTCATTGATTTTGACACCGATGTCGCTATCTTCATTGATACGATCGCGCATGTCCTTATCCAGGTTCACCATCTGAATGCCGAGATAGGGATGTTGCACCTCTCCGGTTTCAAACAGCTGATCTGAAATCCGCTTTGCCGTCTCAATCGGAATGGCAAAGCCCAAGCCCTGGGCATTGGCGCGAATGGCCGTGTTCATCCCAATCACTTCGCCATTGGCATTCAGCAGTGGCCCGCCCGAATTACCCGGATTAATGGCAGCGTCAGTTTGAATAAACTGCACGCGCTTATCAGAAATACCCACCTGGGTGCTGGTACGATCCAAGGCGCTGATAATACCAGCGGTCACAGTATTATCGAGCCCTAAGGGATTACCGATTGCGATCGCCCATTGTCCTGGAGAAAGGTTGTCAGTAGCGCCTAGCGGGGCAACGGGCAAATCACTGGCTTCAATTTTGATCACAGCCACATCTGTCACCGGATCCGCGCCCATCACCTCACCGATGAAGTTACGGCCATCTTTGAGCGTGACACTCACCGTGTCAGCCCCTTCAATCACATGGGCATTGGTCAGCAGCTTGCCATCAGCACTCAAAATAAAGCCAGACCCTGTCCCCTGCTCAAATCGCTCTGGCATTTGAGGAATCTGGGGAGCTTGGGGAAGTTGGGGCGACTCATCATCCCCAAAAAACCGCTTAAATAAACGACGTTCAAACGGATCGCCTAATCCACCCACCGAACGCGACGCGTCAATGCGTACAACACTGGGACCGACACGATTCACCGCACTGGCAATAAAGTTAGAATCTACAGGCAAATTAGGCAGCGGTGCTGCTTGGGCCACCGTTTCTTGCGCGGCTGGAATAGCCGGTGGTGAAGCGGGCTGCTGAATCAACGGCTTGGGGGCAACAGCCTGACTGCCAAGATAGGTATGACCTGCCCAGCCTGCGCCTGTCCCGAGCAGCACTAAAATCCCACCAAGTCCCAGGTGCTTAGGAGAAACCCCCATGTTTGATCTTCCTCGTTAAAACAGCCTTGCACATCACAAGACTCGTATTGACAAACCTTATCCGTTAGCCCCCTGCCTTTGAACCTGTTTTGCTGTAAAACAAATTCTGTGAAACAAAGGCGCAATTCTAGACAACCAATCTAGACAAGCAATCCCTCACCAAAATCTTTTCGTCGTCTTTATTTCTACAGACAGCAAGCTTTCCCACCGTAGGCATTCTCTGTAGATGATGTCCCATCAAGTAAACCTCTCTAGAGGATTGTCTAAAGGGCCGCAGCAAAGGGAGCTAATGCCCCTTAACCACCAAAATTAGTCTTCAAGATTATAGAAGAAGTGTGACATCCCACGTCTATCACTTTAACGATTTTTGCTCGCTTCATGTATTGGTCAAGATTCATATCGTGCTCAGATAGTTCCGGCCCCCTTTCCCTTCCTGAAAACCGATGCGCCGAGCCGGAAGATTAGCTATCCGCTATCGTCTTGCTCAATTAAGGCGAACCTATAACAGCATCAGCCTAGAAGAAGTGCCGTCAAATCAGCCTAAAATTTTGGCAGTAGAAAAAGACCAGGGAACCACTTCCTAGGCCCGTAGTCACTAACAGCACTTGATTAAGGTCTCTCTTTATCCATTCATCTATAGGTTCTCTTGCCCACAGTTTCGGGCCATTGATTCCACCCATTGATTAAGGCCCTCTGATTAAGGCCCTCACCTCCGTCGTACGCTACCACCACCACAAAAGTCATGCGCCAGCAACGCCCCCTAACCATCACCCTACTCGGCTTCCTAGGATCGCTAGGCCCCCTTGCAAGCAGCCCTACCGCCTCACTGATAAGCGTTGGTGTGATAAGCGTTGGTGTCGTGGGTAGTACGAGCCACCCGGCCTATAGTCAAGAAACGCGATGTCCAGCGGCATTAGAGCGATCAACCAATCACACGGTGTCTTCAGGTGAAACCCTAGAGAATATCTCGGCCCAATATCGGCTACAGCCAACAGTATTAGCTAGCTTCAATCCTGGTGTAGGCAACACACCAGCGGCCGGAACCACACTGATCGTGCCACCTTTCAATGGCCTCTTGGTGAGTGCATCTGCCGGTGATAGCTGGCAATCCTTAGCCGAACGCTACGGCAGCCGGGCGGATATCCTCTTCGAGATCAACGGATGCTTATCGGCACTACCGAGTCGCGTTTTTATTCCGAGTGCCAACCCCATTGCGGCGGCCCCCACTCGCACTGCGGTGGTACAACTCCCTGGCTATCCACTTGCACAGCCCGCTGATATCGTACGCAGCTATGGCTGGCAGCCCAGTGAAACCAGAGATGAGCTGGTCTTTAACAATGGCATCGCTTTTGCGGCCAATGGTCCTACAGAGGTGCTCAGCGTAGAGAACGGCACCGTAGCTTTTGCCGGGGCACAAGAAGGCTATGGCCTACTGGTTGTGGTCAACCATGCCCAAGGCATCCAAACCCGATATGCCAACCTGAGTGATATTTCGGTTGCGGTAGGGCAATCTGTAACCACGGACACTCCCGTAGGTAGCATTGAACCTAGTCCATCAGGGCCTAATCAAGGTGCATCGGCCAATACTCCTAGCTACCTGTACTTTGAGGTACGCACTAACTCAGCGTCTGGCTGGGTTGCTGAAAATCCTGGTCGATATTTACCCACCTTGCAGTTGCGCTAACCTTGATCCCATCCAAAATTAGGCGGCTTAAAAATCAGGGTCTAAAAGTAACGGAGAGTACGTTTTTACCTCGACTTCAAAGAAAAACTAGCCTAAAGCTAGCCAATCGTTTAATATGCCTCTACAATTCCGGTAACTTTTGGAATCAGAGGCTCTCTAGAGGAATCCTTTTGATATGACTAGGCCGTCAGAGAGATTAAAAAACATGAAGCTTGTAACTGCCCCTAACTCCTCTCAGGGAGCGCCGATGAAGAGTCCAAAGCTTCAAACTGCACGGATGCAAAACGTGAAGCCTTTTAAAAAACTTTCCAGACAGATCGTTAAAAAATTGACCCGCGCCACCCAGGCCAAGCAGAAGTCTCCATCAGAAACCATCCAAACACCGGTCCTGAAAACCAACCAGGGCGACACTGAGGCATCGGCCACCATCTCGACCACCAGTCAGAAGCCCCAAGGTCTTCCCTTCATTAAAGACTCTAAGGGATCTCGACTTGCCTTTAACTTATTGCTGGTTAGACCGTGGGTATTAGTGGTGGGGCTATGGCTCCTTTCCGCAGTGAGTGCCAGCATTGCTTGGCAAGGTATGATCAGCCCAAGACAGCTCACGATGGATCTCCCGCAGTCCAACACAGAAACGAAGTCTACCGCTGAGAAGAACGCTTTCCTGAGTGTGGAACAAGATGCTGAAGAAAGTGGCGGCCTAAAAATTAGTGAAGCTGCCCCAGCACAAACCACTTCTGCAAACAGCCAAGTTTCTACTACTAATACGGCGGACACATCTGGATTCCCCACATGGCCGATTGGCTTACTGGTAGGGAGTTGTGCAGCAGGCTGCTTAGCAATCTCTCGACGTCGGGCCATGGTCAGAATGGCCTCTGTGCGATCGCGTGGCAAACGTCGGGTCCGCGCTAATGGTGAAGTGCGCATCAGTGAACCGATTAAAAAGGTAGCCATTCGGACAACTGCCAAGTCTGCACCTCGCCCCATAAATCGTCCCACTGGCAGAGTGCTAAAAGGTAAACAGAAAAAAGGCAAGTCTCCATCCAGACAGCCCGTTATGGCAAAAGCTGCCGCAACCCAGTCCTCGGCTGCTCGCGGACCGCTCAAGTCTGGTAAGCGTCGTCTGAGAAAACGGGTCGGCGCTCCGCAGGCCAAGCCTGCGGCTGTCGGTAATCGCGTATTGGCCTCACGCTCTACAGCGAAGCAGGTCGTTCCTGATACACACAGTTCTCGCAAGGCTGCTCGCCCAGCAGTGAAACGAAACTCTGCCCGCCGAGGAGCAAACCGCCGCCAGCCCGTGGTTAGTGTGGTGCCTGCAAGCGCGTCCCATGCCCTCGATTGGAGCAACGGCAGCTTGGCCCACCAACTCGATGTGCGGCCTGAACGCACGGCCATGTAGCTAACGGTTTGTTTTAACCAGTTAAGCGACCTCCGGCAAAGCCGGAGGCTTATATTCTGTTAGCCCCTCAAAGGGGCAAGACGGTGAGCCCCCAAAGGGGGACCATTACTCAACCCTATGTTACCGGCAGGTTGAGCTGCTCCAAGCGCTCG
>JBCDAG010000290.1:0-9639 GCA_039186165.1 Cyanobacteria bacterium P01_F01_bin.53 | reverse complement strand
GCCGCAGCACGTACCCGCGTCCCACATTGGAGGCCGTAATGCCATCGGTCACCATGTGCATCACTGAGCGCACATGGTCGCCAATTACCTTCAGGGACACCTTTTGCGCCTCTGTGCCCTTGTGGTAGTCCACCCCGGCGACATCCGCCGCCGTTTTAATAATGGGGAAAATCAGGTCGGTTTCGTAGTTATTCGGCACACCCTGAAGGATCTGGGCCATGCGCTCTAGGCCTAGCCCTGTGTCAATATTTTGCGCTTGCAGGGGCGCTAGATTACCGGCGGCATCTCGGTTGTACTGCATGAATACTAGGTTGTAGTACTCAATGAAGCGACTGTCGTCTTCCAGATCAATATTGTCGTCGCCGCGTTCGGGGTGGAAGTCGTAATACAGCTCCGAGCAGGGGCCGCAGGGGCCGGTTGCTCCCGATTTCCAAAAGTTATCGGCTTCGCCCATGCGGATAATGCGATTGGGGGCAATGCCAATGTCGTCACGCCAGATTTCAAAGGCTTCGTCGTCTTCGCGGAAGACGCTAGGCACAATGTGCTCAGGGGGCAGTTTGAAAACCTCTGTCGAAAGTTCCCAAGCCCAGGCGATCGCCTCTTTTTTGAAATAGTCGCCAAAGCTAAAATTGCCCAGCATTTCAAAGAAAGTATGGTGCCGTGCCGTGCGCCCCACATTTTCAATATCGTTGGTGCGAATGCACTTTTGTGAGGTGGTCGCCCGGTCAAACTCAGCCTTGCGCTGCCCCAAAAAAATAGGCTTAAACGGCAGCATCCCCGCAATGGTTAGCAGCACCGTCGGGTCTTCTGGCACCAGCGATGCACTATCGAGGATCTGGTGCTCTCTGGCCGCGTAAAACTCTAAAAACTTTTGACGAATGTCAGCGCCACTAAGGGATACAAGCTTGGGGGATTTGCTCTGGGATTTCCCTTTAGATGAAGACTTAGATGACGATTTTTTCTTATTGACAGGCATAGACTTTACTAACGGCAATAGTATTAGGATGGCCAGGGGACGGCCAATTTCTCCAGATGCGATCACTCTTTAATGATTGAGAAATCACCAGCTTTTACTAATAGAGGCAATTTAGAATAAATGGTTTCGAATAGACGGATTCGAGCACCAGATTCGAGCACCAGATTCGATCAATGGTGCCATAATCTCGAAGGTTTCGGCTGAATAGATTTAAATCTAGTGTGATGAAAGTTCACGTAAGCGGGAATTTCCCGATTATTGTGTAGTGATGTACTGGTCAGGCCGACACTGACTTCTGTTCGACTGTCCAGGTTATGCCTTAATCTAACCAAATGTTACGGCCCTCCATTTAGCGAAAGCATGGATAAAGGAGCAAAGCTGCTCGTTTTCCCTTCTTTTTCGGCCTTAAACAATACTTAACAAATATTAGTGTAGATACCCCCTGTGAAATTAGAGTGTGCTTGGATGAAGTAACTGGCATAGTTGCATCAGTCCACACCGGTAGCTATAAGTCATCCATGGCCCTGCATAGGAGCTTCGCGCGGTGCAGTTTTCATCGCCTTTAGGTGCAGGGTTGCCGCTGTGATAACTGTCTACATGCCTCATCCTTTAGGTAGAGATTTCAAACGCAAAGAAGGTTTGAAGAGAATGCCAAAAGTAGTGCTTAAAAAGGACCCACACGTCGTAACTACGCACACTTCACGGTTGATTTTATACCTTCAAGCTTGGGTAGGCGACGTCAGTCCCCCCATTATGAAGCCTTTGATATTAGACCGAATTTCGAGCATAGTGAGGGGCGACACCCCTTACAGACGAATTCGGACATAAAACGGTTATCCGTTTTAGTTAAAGGAAGGTGCGAGGCTTTTGGGCCTAAATTGCCATGATGGTTTGCCATGAATAGCGTGCTGCTCATTGGAAATAACAGTTTTGTCACCAGTGTGGTTGGTCAGGTCAGGGGCCTCGATTCACTCACGGTACAGCTTGCGGCAACGGCATCAGATGCTGCAAAGCTTATCGAGGCGTCACGACCAGATGTGGTGGTGGCCCAATCCCGCACGCTGGTCCAAGGCTCTATCTACAGAACGTTTGTTCAGGAATTCCACAGTCTGTACTTTTTGGTGATTGAGGACCGTAGTTTAGAGGCGCTTTACCCAAAGGCACTGGGCCTAGAGGAGATCGGTGCAGAAAACCGGATCTCAGAAAACCGGATCCCAGAAAACCGCAGCTCAGAAAACCGCAGCTCAGAAAACCGCAGCTCAGAAAATCCAGGCCTAAAGGAATTTGGCCTGGATTCCTTTTACCACGACTACGATTCCCCGGACACTTTTGGCCAAACGGCTCCAGACACTTTTGGCCAAACGGCCTTGTCGGCCCACCATGAGCAATTCACCAGTGAGCGCTCAAGACAATCGCGAAAGCAGCGTCATTCAGAAGTTGTCACACAGCGCACGCCCCAATCCGCTCAACAAATGGCTCAACCAGGGCCCCCGCTAACCGCCGATACCATCACGCCCCAGCAGCTGACTGTCCTCCAGCTAGAAAGAACGGCGATCGCGCTAGAAGCCGGTGCCGATGCTTACCTTTGGCTACCCCTGACAGGGACGCCTGTGGGCGGCACTTCTAGCACACATACCTCTAGCTCGCATGCCTCCACCACACATACCTCTGGCACACATAACCCTAGGACGGCCCTTGGTAACAGTCGTCAGTCCGTGTCATCTTCGCCTGCGGCGGCGGCCACCACCACCCATATTGGCTTCCATCAGACCCATTGCCGACTGATACAGGCCCATATTCGGTTGGGACTCAACCGATCCCAACGCTATCGGGATCTCTCTCGAATTAATGATTGGCTCTCAGCCGTTGCGCTAGTCGATGCCCTCACCCAGCTCAGCAATCGTCGGGCGTTTGATCTAGAACTTCCCCGTCAAATTAGGGCGGCCCGAGATAAAGGCCTGCTCCTATCGCTGATGGTGGTCGATCTTGATTACTTTAAGTCGGTGAATGATCGCTATGGCCACCTGGTTGGAGACGATGTCCTGAAGAACTTGGCAAAGCGACTCTTGGCCAATATGCGCTTTTATGACACGCCCTTTCGCTATGGTGGCGAGGAATTCGTCATTACCTTAAATAAAACAGACTTGGTCGAAGCGACCACCATTGCTGAGCGGTTGCGCGAGTCAATGGATCAAAAGCCCTTTGAGCTGACCCATTTACTCGGTGAGTCCACCCTGTTGCCAGTCACCGTTAGCATTGGCCTAACAGAGTTACACGCTGATGATGATGAGCAAGGACGTAGCCTGCTGCACCGGGCCGATCAGAATTTGCTCCTGGCTAAGGGGGCCGGGCGAAATCGGGTGGTGAGCCAGTGAGTTTGAGTGAGTTTGAATGATGTGTTAACTGGACGGCTGCTACAGATCAGTCGCGGGCAAGTCAGTGCCTTGGGAAGAGCTTGTTAGTCGGCAGGCCTCGATTTTCTGGCAGCAAACGGCTACGGTTTCTCTGCTGGCCATGGCACTTACCAGGGCTTCGTAAGCCTCTTTTTGTTGCTCTAGGAGGGTTTGGGCTTGGAGCCGTGCCCACCGCATTTGGGTTTCAATGGCCGTGGCCGCCGCTGTGGGCTCTAGGGCCTTGAGGGTGGGCTGGGTTTGCTGCCACAGCTGACGGAGCTGGGCTTTGTCATCATCGCCGCCTTGGGCGCTCCCGTAGGTCTGGCTTTCTGCGGCGATGCCAGCCATCCAAACAATGCAGTAGCGGTTGATTTGCTGCGAGGTCAGCTGTGGGATCGATGCTGTGGCCGCAGCGTCGTCGTTCTCAACCGTTTTTACAACCACTCCGCCCATGCCGGGTAGCCCTGCTTTAATGCCTTCCCAGGCACTTAGGGTGTAGCTTTCAACCGGAATGTCTAAGAGGTGAGCGACGAGGAAGTGGCCCGCTTCATGGTGGAGGATGCGCTGGCGGTATTCGGAGTTCTGGCCAGAAAATATATCGACAATCAGGTTCCCCCCTTTACCTTGCCAGCTAAAGCGATCTAGGGCGACGACACCGGCACAGCCCGTGAGTGTGATCGCCACCGCACTCGGTGAAATATTTAGTAAAGGCCCGACCAAGCTCAACAGAGTAAAGGCAAAGACGGAGACGGCAAGGAGATTGAGAGTGGTGGGGTTCATTGAGCACTAAAACGGCAGGCAGAGGTTACTTGTAGAATAACTCCAAACTCTCTTGGTTGCCGACGTAACGCCAGTGCCAGGGCTCGTAGCTCAACGGTGACGAGGGATCATCGGGAAATGACATCTCAAAGTTGTAGAAGGCCGCGTTTTTTTTGAGCCAACGGAAGGCCGGTGTTGTCTCAAAGCTCTCTTCGACGTGGGTGTCGGGCTGGCCCTCGTCAATAAAATCTACGGCGTAGCCAGTATGGTGCTCGCTGTAGCCGGGAGGCGCACTCACCTCAGCCCGCGTTTTGGCACTCTCGCCGCGCTCAGCTTTCACATCAAAATACAAATAGTCTTGATCTTCAATTGTGCGAAAGCCAGAGACAATGCCTAGCTTGATGCCTTCTGATTTAGCTTTGGCAATCATCGCCGTTACTTCAGTTTGGGCATCCGGTTTCAGCCTAAGGTTACTTTTATCATTGAGATAAACCAGGGATTCCTGGGGTGCCTCTTCATAGCGACGATGATTAAGCAGTTCTTCTGGTTTTCCATCTGCTGACGCGACGGGGTTAGCGCTGGTATTGTCAGCTCTGTTGTTTCCCTTGTCGTTAGCAGACTCTGAACCGGCTTCTGTAATGGTTAGGACACTAGGCCCTGGTCCGGGGTCACCCGATGATTGGCCTGCCGTTGTCTCAGTATCGGAGGGAAGGCCAGTAGAGGACAGGCCAGTCTCGGCACGCGATGGCTGAAAACTAGTGACGGCATTAGCGACGGCGTCTTTTCCTTTTGTCGCAGCGGTCTTTGCACTGTTGGCCGCGCCGTTGACTGGCGGCATCACATAGGGACTCAGGTTCTTCCACTGCCAAACACCAATCCCTGCAATGCCCACTAAAAACAGCAAGCTCAGCAGTCGTCCGGCACTGCTGCGTTTGGGTTGGGTATGCAATCCAATGCTTTCAATTTCGGCTAGCGAAATCTCTGTCGATTGCCGACGAGCGGGCGGAATATCTTCTTTAGGGGAGTTACTCACAGACGCTAAGAGTTTTAATCTACCGATGTTATCAGTGGTTTTCTCAGTTGTTTTCAAGGTGAGCTAGGCCGAGGCTGGCGCAAGTGACGGGGTTAAGTGTATAGCACTTTAGCGCAAATCATCTATGGGTGTTCTTACGGGCAACCGACTTAGCAGTCAGAGAACATTCATGTGACATGCCCAAAGCGCCTATTTTTGGCCATTTTCTCCCGTTATCAGACTCCCGTTATCAGGTTAATATTTTCAGAGTTCCGTTGTTAAGTTGATGTTGTTGGAGTTCCAGGCTCAGACAGGCTCAGACAGGGATTTTGTCGGCTGAATCTTGGTTGTTCTTTGCCTCTGTCTGGACTTCTGACGGCTCCTTGGCATTCCTACTATCCAGCGTTTCCCAACTCATTTCTTCATAGGTTTCAAAGGGTTGATGAATCCAGGGATTGTCTTGGAGGTATTGCACGGCATAGTCAGGGGTAATGACAGAGCAGGCCTTGTGCCACAGCACAGCTGTGCGGATTTCATCAATATAAAAGCCATACTTGTGTTCTAACCAAGAAATACTGCGCTTTAGGCTTTGGCCAGAATCGACCAAATCATCGACAATCAGTACCCGCGAGCCTAGATTAGCGGTGGTCATACTCAAATCTTTAGAAAATGTTATGGATCCTCTCGTGCGGTTACCCTCGCCTCCATAAGACGCTGTCGAGAGAATCGCTAGCGGTTGGTTAGAAATACGACAGATAATGTCACCAATACGCAGGCCGCCTTTCGCCAGACATACAATTTGATTAAATTGCCAGCCAGAGCGGTGTACCATCAGGGCCAATTGTTCAATGTTTCGGTGGTAATCTGACCAAGACACATAGAGATCTGCCATCTGATACGTTTTTTATTTCTATACAGTTCCTTATTTATACAGGGTTTTCCTCATGGACAATGCAGGGGCGCAGCCGGGGTCAAAAATTATTCATCCATCGCCCAAACTCTCGCTACCCGTGAAGCTGGCCTATGGGGCCGGTGACTTGGGGGCCGGGCTGACGTCTCAGTTTTTGGCCTTTTTTCTTCTGAGTTTTTTAATCTATGTGGCGGGTATGGATCCGCTCGTGGCCGGGTCAGTACTCGCCTTTGGCAAAGTTTGGGACGCGGTGAACGATCCGCTGGTGGGGATGTTGAGCGATCGCACCAAAACCAAATGGGGCCGCCGCTATCCCTGGATGTTCCTCACGGCGATCCCCTTCGGCCTCACCTACTTCCTGATTTGGATTACCCCCCTGGGTGCAGAGGCCACCGATGGCCAAAAATTCTGGTACTACGTGGTGATCACCACCATTTTTCAAGTGTTCTTCACCACGACGAATTTGCCGTACTCCGCTCTCACGGCTGAAATGAGCAGCGACTACGACGAATGTACGGACCTCACCTCATTTCGCCTGGCCTTTTCTGTTGCAGGCGGCGTGTCGATTCTGATCGTTGCCGGGATTTTTGGTCAGCTGATTGCCGATGAGGCCCAGCGCTATATGCTCCTGGGGATTGTGGGCGGTGTGATTTCGATTTTTTCTATCTATTGGTGTGTGTTTGGTACCTATGGATATATGAAGAAAAAGGCGATCGCAGAAGGTAAAACCCTCAATGCAGTGGCTGATGATGCAGGCGAAGAACAAGAATCTTTTGGGGATCAGCTTAAGGTTGTTTTTAGCAATCGCCCTTTTTGGTTTGTAGTAGGCATCTACATGTTTTCCTGGCTAGCACTGCAAATCACAGCGGCGGTGATCCCCTTCTATGCCAAGTCTTGGATGGGCACGGATGAGAGTCTGGTAGCGTTGCTGGTGCAGGGGCCTGCGATCATCATGATGTTTGTGTGCGCGGGCCTCAGCAAGCGCATTGGTAAAAGAAATCTATACTTTCTTGGCTCTGGGCTTTGGATTATTGTGCAGGGTGCGCTCTACTTCTTGCAGCCCGGTCAGTTGAATATTCTCTATGGTCTGTGCCTACTGGCTAGCTTTGGCGTGGCCACAGCCTACGTGGTGCCCTGGTCTATTTTGCCGGATGTGATTGACTACGACGAGCTAAAAACAGGCCGCCGCCGGGAAGGGACCTTTTACTCATTTATGACGTTGTTGCAAAAGTTTGGTTTGGCATTGGGCTTGTTTTTAGTGGGTGCCGCGCTAGAAGCTGCTGGCTTTGTGAAAGACACCATTGCCCAACCCGATTCAGCGCTGCAAGCCATTCGCATTTTCATGGGGCCTGTACCGCTGGTGCTGGTCATTTGCGGTGTGGTGATGATTTACTTTTATCCCCTCACCCGCGAAGCCCATGCTGAAATTAAGCTCAAGCTTGCCGAGAGAAAACGGCTGGCAGAACAAGATGCTTAAGTGTGGAGCAGGGGACCTTGAATTCGGTCCCCTGCTTTGTCCACGGCAACAAGGGGCTATGCTAGGGCGAGTCAAGTTTGATGTCTTATAAACGAAAGTTGATGCCTTATAAAAGTCATCAACTTTCGTTTATAAGACATCAACTTTTGTTGCACTGAGTATGCCATTGCCTTCAATTGCTAAATAGCTAACGCTCTCCAAACCATGTTTGGCCTCAGTGTTTAAGGTTTTATCTTCAACCACTTTGAGCTGCACCTCGCTAGCGCCCAGCCCCTTGTAGCGCAGAGTAGCCGCATCCGGATCGTTGAACGAATCTATTTGAGCAAATAGATTCGGTGCTTGGTCGAAGATAGCGCCAAAATCAAGTGTATTTTTGGCATCAAACTTATGGTCAAACAGATTTCCGGTTCTGCCTGCTGCGTAGTTATGTCCGCTCCATCGCCCTTTTCCACCCTGGGATACAGGGTCAAAGGCAATATAGCCCACCTTTTCACTCAGATGGCCAGAGTTCTTATTTCTCTCTTCTTCCTGTAGGGAGACGCCAAAGCCATCTCTGGTGATTCCTTGTTCTCTAATGGCGACAAAGCTGCCATCGTTTTTGGTTTGAGTCTGGCTAATAACAGCAGGTGCATCTGCAAAGGGTGTGTTGAAATTCACCTGTGAGAACCCGTTCTCAGCCATTTGATTGGTGTTGAGCGTGCCAGCAGTAAACTGACTGCCATCATCGAGCCTCCAGATGCCAGCCTCCACCACTAAATATTGCACGGCTTCACCGGCGTGCTCTCCATCATTACGTTTGCCCCCGCCCCCGACATTAATCGGTAGAAAGTCTGTTTCCTGAATTTCAATATCAAAGCTATTGCCCGTGACATTAAAGACTCTTGGAACAGCGGCATCGGCCCCCTTGAGCGAGGCCATATTGGCAATAACGACAGGGTTAACAAAGTTAAAGTCGATGCTGCCATCGCCATCCACATCGCCAAAGTTAATAGTTTGGGTGGTATGGGTTAAGGCTTGAATTTTGCCCGTGATGCCCATGGTGGCGAGGCCGTCGTCAGGATTTGGGTCAGGGTCAGGATTCGGGTCAGGGTCAGGATTCGGGTCAGGGTCGGGATTTGGGTCAGGGTCGGGATTCGGATCAGCGGTACCGGTTCCGGTGAGCAAGCCAGTTCCACCAAAGGCTAAATAATCCACATTTTCAGTCGTGTGGCTTGTTTCCCGGTCAGCGCTGGTATCTTCTTCAACCCGCAATTGCACCGCGCCAGAGGTGAGCTTTTGATAGCGAATGCCGCTGGGGTCAGCACCGTCAAAGGTTGAAAGTGAGGCCAAGATTTCAGGATTGGCCAAGTTGTTGGCAAAGTCTTGGGTATGCCATTTGGGGGTTACCTGATTGCCTGTTTGGTTAGATTCATAGGCAATGCCATTCCAGTTGCCCGCCCCCTTTTCAATGGCGACATAAGCAATAGTTTCCGTCGGATGTCCTGACTTTTTGCGGCTCTCTTGTTCTTCCATACCGATTTGGACGCCCTGGGCAGAGGTTTTGCGCTGTCGGGTCCGCACAAATTCGGTATCGTTCTTGCTTTGCACCTGACTGAGGACAACGGGGGCTGCTGCGAAGTCGTTGTCAAAGTCAATGGTTTTCCATTTGTTTTGAGAGACCAGATCTTTCTGAGTGAACAAGCCTGCTTCAAGTTTTGTTCCATCTTCTAGCTCCCAGGTGCCCGCTTCTAACACCATGTAGGTGAGTCGCTCACCTGTGTGGGCGTTATCTTTGATGTTGCTAGGTTCTTGAAGAGCAACCGTAAACTGATTGCCCCCGGCATTATAAAGACGAACGGCAATCGGGTCACCTTCTCGGTTAGAGGCGGGTTTTACAATGACAACTGGGTTGTCGTAGCTTTGTTGCAGGGTAATGGTTTGGGGGGTGAGGTCCAGTCCCTCGATGTGGCCGACTTCACCAATCGCATTTGCCGGAGCTGGGTCGTCGTTGTCAGGATCATCGTGGTCGTTAGCTTCTGCCACGGTGAGTGTTACGGTTGCAGTCGCGCGATCGCCATCAGCATCTGTAATCAGGTAGCTAAACGTATCTGTTCCAAAAAAGCCTGGAGCCGG
>JBCDAG010000289.1:0-9699 GCA_039186165.1 Cyanobacteria bacterium P01_F01_bin.53 | reverse complement strand
CGTGCGTTGGACGCCAAATCGGCGCTTAAACTTTGGGGCACTTAAGGCATGGGTCGCTTCGTAGTTCATCTGCTGGGCTTGAATACAGTGAACTAAAATCCCTTAACTTACCATGAAGTCTATTATGCAAGAGGTCTACTTAGCCATCACTTGAAAAGCAAAGGAGTTTGGAGTACTTCACAACCGTTTGGACTCTTGTTACAGACTCTCCTTACTTTTGTTGTTGTGGTCACTATTCGATGATCGTAGTGACTGCTATCTTCAATGATTCGATCAACGCCTCCAGATCCAAGCGGCTAGTAGCACTGGACTTAAAGCCCATTGCCACTTTAACGAAGAAATGCGCGAGTTGTTCTACCGTCTCGCCCCTAGCACTAATCTGTGGTTTGTACGCCGTCAAAATATCGGCAATAAGCGTCTCATGTTGTTGATGAGCCTCTGCAATGGCGGCTTTACCTGCCTGATTATGACCACTGAGCAAATCTTCAGGATCGCCAGAGGACTGGATCAACTCAAAGGATTTGATAATGGTCTCCTCAAAGTACGCGTCTAGTTTATCGGCAAACTCAGTAATTCCGTCCCATCGGCTCTGCACAGCCTCAAGACTAGCCTTCGTAACGTGCTGAATTGAAGAGACGATCAGCTTATCCTTATTGCCGAATAGGTCGTACAGTGTTTGCCGCGAGACACCGGCTGCTGTTGCGATGTCAGCCATGGAGGTCTTTTTAGCCCCATAGCGCACAAACGTGCATACGGCTGCTTCGATAATTTTTTCTTCTGTCTCAGTCATTTCTTTCGTTGCCAGGGAGGCTTCTAGAATAGCCGATCATACAACTTGACATTTTCTGAATAAATGTACAATATACAACTGTACATATAGACTAATAATGTACAGTTGTATTTCTGGAACCTCATCGCTATGACGACTCATACGGCACTGATCACAGGATGCTCCAGCGGCTTCGGTAAGCTCACTGCAAAGACTTTTAGCCAGCGGGGCTGGAACGTCATCGCCACAATGCGTTCTCCCGAAAAAGAGACTGAACTGAGGGAGTTGCCGAACGTTCTGGTAACCAAGCTCGATGTCACTGAGCCCAAGAGCATTGCCTCTGCTATCGAACAAGGACTTGACCAATTCGGACGCATTGATGTGCTGGTTAATAACGCTGGCTACGGTGGCCACGCACTCTTTGAGCAAGCGACTGAAACTTCTATCCGCAACATGTTTGAGACAAATGTTTTCGGGACAATGAATACAATGCGGGCAATGCTGCCCTTGATGCGGGCACAGGGCGGTGGAACCATCATCAACGTCACCTCTATGGCCGCATTAATCCCTGTCCCAGGGAACTCAGTATATACAGCATCTAAGCATGCTACTGGCGGACTCACCGAAGCAATGGCTCTGGAGTATGAACCTTTGGGTATTCGAATTCGTTTGGTTGAGCCAGGTGCATTTCCTACAACGCAATTTACAGCGAATGTTGACACAACAGTAACGGGCAATGATTCCCAGCTCGAAGTGCATGAGCATCGGCTACGCCAGCACTTTGCCAAGCAGGTCGAGCAGGTCGCAGCCTCCAGTGACTCTGTCAATGACCCACAGAACGTAGCAGATAAAATCTACGAATGTGCGACTGAAAATACACCAATCCATAATCCAGTTGGTTCAGATGCAGAAATGTTAGTTGGGATGATCGCTGCCGCTGAATCCCGGCAGGCATTCATCGATCAGGTAACGCCCTTGCTCATGCCATCTTTAGCGTAATCACCTAGTGCACAAATAACAGAGTCGCTACACGACTCAAGGAGTCAAATATGTTCGGCAAAATGGTTTCTAACATGATGGTCAAACCATCACAGTCACCGTTGTTTGACAGTCCTAAGAACCATAGTCTCGACTACGAAGACGTGACTTTCAAAGCGCGAGATGGTGTAACCCTACGAGGCTGGCTGCTTAAAGGCGGCACAGACCGCGTGATTGTTCAGAGTCACTTCGGCGTGCAATGCAATCGTGGCGGTTGGTCACCGAAGGGCAGAGGTCCCATTGCCCCCTGGAAAGAGGACATCAAATTTCTGCGGCAGGCCAAATATCTATCAGAGCAGGGCTATTCCGTGTTGATGTACGACCTGAGAGGCCATGGAGAAAGCAACCTTGGAACAATTCCATGGGTGAGTTGGGGGCCTGAGGAAGCCAAGGACGTGCTCGCAGCGGTGGATTTCGTTTCTGCTCGGCCTGAATTCGTGAATGCGAGGGTGGGCCTGCTCAGCATCTGCATGGGGGCGGCCTCAACTACCTATGCCTATGGTTTGTCTGACGGGCTGGCCAATCGTCCTAATGTGAAGGCAATGATGGCTGTACAACCATTGCTCTATAGCTATTTCGTGAAAGCGTTGGGTATGCCTGGGTTTATGGAACGCGCTGGAGCGAAGATTTCCCGCCAACGACTCGGCTTTGACATGGCGGCTCCCAACTTCATCGATGACGCCCCTAAGATTACGGTGCCCACGCTAGTGATTCAAAACAAGAATGACCCCTGGACAAAGCTAGAAATGGTGCAGTCCTACTACGATGCTCTGACAGTGGAAAAAGAACTACAGATGCTGGACTTAACTGAAAGCCGTTTCGCCGCCTACGACTACCTGGGTCGGGCTCCAGAGGAGTTCATTGGCTGGTTCGACAGACACCTCTAACCCAGTGACTCACAACATCTTAAATATTTTGAGAAAGCTATTTTGAGACATCGAATAAGACGAACTTCCAGCAAGTCTAGAGAGGTATAAGGTTTCTGTGATCTTGGGATTTCTGTGCTCTTGGGAAAAGTAATTGTTACACAATGGCAACACATACTGAATCCGTGCTACAGAAAGAGTCCAGATTCTAGAATTTCGGCAATTGAAAATCGATTCTCATTTGCTCAACAGGCCTATTTGGATAGCGCTTATTGAGCAAATGAGAGCGTTATGCCTTTACCCTGCCATACGGCGCTGACTAGGGCGCTGACTAGATTGAGCCCCCGCCATCTTGTGCTGCGCCTCCTGGCTAGCAGCCAGCCCCTTTAACGACCAGCCATTCTCAGGATAAATCGCCAAATCTTCTCGATAGGCTTTCTCAGCCTCCGCCGGGCGACCGACCTGTAGCAACACATTGCCCAGCATTTGCCTCACGGGGGAAGACCATGTCGCCGGTTCGTCATATTTAAGCGCATCCTCTAAACTTACAGCATGGGTAAGATGCATGATCGCCTCATCAATGTCTCCCGTCGCCGCCAATATCTCTCCATCCAGCACGTCAGCCGCAATATTCAACACATCCACCGCATTATTAATATTCCAAATGGTGATGTCTTTTATGGCGTCACCACGTGCGATCGCCCTCAAATCCGCCAAAGCCGCCGTCGCCTTTTCCGGCTGTCCCGTCGCCGCATAGGCCATCCCCCGGGCATAGTGCCAAACGCCCTTGGCATACACCAAATCATCCTCCGGCGCAGGCGATGCCAAAATATCCGCCCACCGCTCAAACTTGAGCTGGGTATACAACGGTGTCACCAGGTAATGCTGCAAAGCCCCCATACCCGGCTCCCTCAGCATCGCTTTATCCACAGTCGCTGTTTTATACGCCGCATCCATCGCCACCTTTTCATCACCATCCATCAAAGCAGCGAACCACAAAAAGTGGTAATTATGCGGCATATAAGCCACCTGATACAGCCCCTGAGCATGGCACTGAGTCACGTAGTCCAAGTCAGCCAGCACCGCCTTTTGGTTCGCCACCACTGCATCGTGATAGCGCCCCACACGAATGTAAATGTGGCCCGGCATATGCACCAAATGGCCCGCAGCAGGCACCAAGTCACCCAGGCGATCCGCCGCTGCAATCCCCATTTCAGGCCGCTGCTTTTCCACCGCGTGAATGTATAGGTGCAGCGCCCAAGCGTGATCGGGATTTTGGGCCATCACCGCCTCTAGGGTATTGAGTACTTCAGTGGTTTCAGGACGAGGCTCACCATTCTCTTTCCAGTAGTCCCAAGACATGGTGTCCATCAGCGCTTCGGCATACAGCGCCTGCGCATCCAAATCCGCCGGATACGCCTTGGCCACCTCACCCGCAGCCTTAGCAAATGCTCGATCGAGCGCACCGCGATCCTCAACAGGCTCCTGGGTGTATCGCTTAGCCATCGCCCGAATATAGGCTTGCTCCGGCTCACTCACCGAATCACTCAGCGCTTCGGCTCGCTGAATCGCCTCATAGGCCGTCGGCACATCACCTGCTTCCATCGCAGCATTGATATTCGGTCCTAAGGCATAGGCGAGCCCCCAATGGCACATGGCACAGTTCGGATCAGCCTCAGTTGCCGCCTGAAAGGAACGCACCGATTCGGCATGGTTAAAGCTATAGGCCAAAACCAAGCCCTGATTAAAATACCGCTGAGCCAGGGGACTCTCCGTCGTGATCGGATGATGGTGCTCGCCCAAATTCTCCAATAGCGGCACAGTCATCAGCGGCACAGTCATCCCGATAGGGGCATCAACCGTTTCGCCCTGCCGAAACTCTACGGAGCGTACCTCTACAGAACGAAAGAGAAACGACCAACAACAAAAGGAAACAACAATGATTGCCCCCAAGTAAAGTAGCCACAATGGCTGAGATTTAGATTTCATAACATCCTCTTTCTGCTCAGCAGATGACAGGTATGCTACGACACTAGATTTCAATCGAGAAGAAATCGGGAACAAGTATAGAGAATTCTCGTCATCTGGCAGGCGATCGCATACCTTTACTCAAGCCAGTAAAACAACACCGAAGTGCCCACTGATACTGATATCCATAGAAGGTCACGCTACTGTTAAAAGAGCATCTGCCCCCTTGCTCACACATGAAAAGTACAGCTCACAGTACGGTCCAAAGCCTCCTTTCTGTCTCCCCTAAAACAAGTAAACGAAAACCCGTCGCAATTAAGCGCCAAATCATTCCCCTCACGGGCATGAGAGCATTGCTAATCGGCTGGATTGTTCTCTATCACCTACAGCCAGAACTCACCACTGCCCTACCTTTCCAACCCTTGTTGAACCTCTCTGCCGCCGGGTTTGTCGGGGTAGATTTCTTTTTTATCGTCAGTGGATTTATCATTACCTACCACTACGCCGAGCGGTTGCGGCCCTTCAATCTAAAAGCCTACCAGCGCTTCCTATGGCTACGGCTCGCGCGGATCTATCCCGTACATTTATTCTCTCTCGGGCTTGTTATCATGCTGTTTGGGCTCGCAACACTCACCGGAGCAACTCTCACCAACCCAGATTTTTACGAACTCTCTAGCCTGTTCAAAAATGTGTTTTTAATGCAGGCCTGGACACTACCCACCACCTTTTCGTGGAATGCGGTGTCGTGGGCCGTCAGTCTTGAATGGATGGCGTATTTAGCCTTTCCACTCATTATTGCAGGCACCCTAAAACTGCGACGTTCACCGATAACCCTCGGCAGCATTGTGTTAGTCCTATGGGCCATGGCAACCACCTGCATTCTCTTGAACGCCCAATTAAATGGCCCCTTAATTAGCCAGTCCAATACCCAGCAGCTAGCCGCCCCCCAGCTAGCCCTCTATGGCGCAGGCAGCTACGGACTGTTACGCGCCGCCGGAGAATTTACCGCAGGCTGTTTGCTGTACAACCTGCACCAGGCTCAATGGAGAAAACAGTGGCACTGGGGCTTCCTCAGCAGCATCACCTGGGCGATCGCTATTGTCGGCAGTAGTGTACTGGTAGCAGATACTGTTGGAGGCAGTGATCTTTCCGGCCAGCTCAATGCCCTGTGGCTAACCCCACTATATGCACTGGCCATCTACGCCCTATCTTGGGAGCAAGGACCTGTCGCCAAGTTGTTCAGCACTAAGCCAATGGTCTACGGCGGCAAAATCTCCTATGCGCTATATCTCACCCACTTCATTTGCCTGATTGTTTTACGCAGAGCCCTTCCCATTGAGAATATCGTCACAGGCACAAATGCCCTCACTGGTTTGCTCACACTGTCGGGATATCTCATCGTTATCACCGCAGCGGCCATCATCACCTATCAGTTCATTGAAAAGCCTGGACAAAGGCTGCTGAAACGGTGGACAGTGTAAGGACTAATCTGGCAGCGCGTAAGCGGGCACGTCAGCCAAGGTAATTTCGTTGAGCTGGCGTACCTTCAAATCCTGATAAAAGTTCTCTTGAAGCAGCTCCACCTTGGACTGAGAGGTAAGAAACAACAATCCCCAAAAGACACCTACTTTCTCGTGGCGATAGTCTGCTTCGGTGAGTTCCCCCGTAATCGGGCCACCGAGTATTTCAGGTCGAAAGTTTGTCCAGTGGGTGAGCAGCAACTCAAAGTCCATCCAGTTGACGGCATCTTCAAACACCTCATCCCAGTGGGTTTCCAAAAAGGCGTTGAGCGCGTCAGCAATTTCGCTCAGATTCTCTTGGTGAGCTAGGGCCGAAATAGCTTTGACAGCCTCTCGCTTGGAGTGGGGTTTAGGCGCACGCGATCGCACCCGAGAAGGCGCACTCATCGCTGCCGCGATCGCCTCTAGCTGATCAATTAACTCGCTCAGGGTTACCTGCCGCTTAGCCGGTGGCGGCGCAACCCCCCGCCGATGGATATGGTTTTCCAGATTGCGGGGCAGCTCCATCTCCCCGTTATCTAGCTCATCATCAAAAAAGTCATCGCCTTCGAACTCGTCTTCGGCTTGCTCTAACTCGTGGCGCACTAGCGTATCAGCCTTCAGTAGCACCAGCATCGAAGCATACAAAAATGCCTGACCTGACTCGCTTAGGCTCGCCTCGTAGGAGGATTGCCCTTGCGCCTTAGGCTTTGTTGTTAGGGGCTGATCTTTTAGCGTTTTCAAAAAGCGATCGATCACATCAATCACCTGCACATCCCAGGGATCAATCTCTCCCTTCTCAGCAAGGTCAATAAGAAACGCGATCGCGCCTTGGGCCAAAGAACTGGACATAAAATATTAGGCACTGTGGCCCAATGAAATACAAGTAAATTCACGGAGAAAAGGACGCTCACCAAGTAGCGTTTTAACCACATCTCCACAAAGATCTCTATAAAGAGAAAATTAAGAACAAAAGTCAGAAAGCCTGTTACTACAGACATTCCCATCATTTTTCCTAACAGTGCGCCAAGCTTATACGTGATTGCCAAAAAGCACAACCCCAAAATCAAAAAAAATCTCTTAAAGCGGTCACTTTTTCTAAATCAACTGCTAAATCAACAAACCGAAAAAGTCTCCTGACAAAGCCAGAAAAACAAAGCCAGAAAAACACTCTGCCACTTAACGGGTCACTTAAACTTTCTACTTAACTAACTTTCTTTTCTACTTAACTGCTGCCAACCTAAAAACCGGCCGCTAATACGCCGCCAATACATAGACCGGCGAAAGAGGCCAAAGTCATACAGATGAACTATAGTACGCTTATTCTACACGATAGTACGTCCATTCTATATGCTTTTGCAAAAATCGGCACACCTAAATGCTGAGGCCTGCTAAAAACCCTAGGAAAATCCAGACAAGCCCTAGTCTGCAAGCTATAAATGTGAACCACAAATTATGGCCAAACAGGCTATAACCTGTTTGGCACACCATACTCAGGGGCGACTGTTCAGAAACTGCTGTTCAGGAGCTACTGGACGTAGGCTTCATCAGAGGCTGATTCATTAGCCTGCGGCAACATCGGTAGCTGCTCAAGCTCTACTTTGTAGCGCTCAACATCCTCCTCAAGCTGCTGAATGCGCAACTCTTTTTGCTCGATTTGCTGATCTTTTTGCTCCACTTCAGGATACGTCTGAGCAATACTTTGCAGATGTACCCACACGCTGAACACCCAGGCCAGGGTGGCCCCAATGCCAGAAGCAACAATGAGTTCTACGCTTAGTGGGGCTTCAAAATCGACCCCTTTCACCACATGAATGACCGATGGCGTTGTATTTTCAATGCCAAAGAGGACAAGCGCTAAGCAGATTACGAAAATCACTACGAAATTGACTTGCTTCATAGGTTTCGCCTCAGTTCCAAAAAGAGTTATGAATTAAATTTGTTCGACAACACTATAGCCGCTAACGGCAAAAGCGACCGAAGTTTTAACCTTTAGCAACCTAAAGTAGCAACCTCAGAGACCGCCAAGAGACCGTTAAGAGACCGCTAAGAGGCCGGGCGCCCCAAATGACTTGCCGAAATATTGGCCTCAATACTGGCCTGATCATAGACGCGGTTACGCGTATCAATGGCCTTGATAATCAACCGATCAGCCTGTAGCTCAAAGACCGTAAACCCGCGCTGAGATTTCGCCTGCGCAGTCCAATCTGAACGGCCCACCCGGCGAAGCTTAGCGCCATTTCCCGTTGTGATATAGGTCGTGCCATCAATGGGGTGTGATCGCTCATAGTAATGGTCATGCCCATTGAGGTATAGCTGCACCCCATGCGCTTTCAAAATCGGCGATAGCGTCTCTATCAACAATGCACTCGAACCATGCCGCCCCGAGGAATACACCGGATGGTGCGCAAACACGACTTTCCAAGGCGAACGAGACTTTTGCAATTCAGCGCTCAGCCAGTCCAGTTGCCGCATCCAGGCCTCATCAACCCCCTCCTCAGTCTCAATGGCTTGGTTAGTATCCAGCGCAAAAAACTGAATCGCCTGATCCGCACGGGTAAAGGTGTAGTACCGCGCGGCCATGTTGTAGTGAGGGTAGCGCAGCTGATCTTCACCTTCGTTAGTCAAAATATCGTGATTACCTAAGGCCGCGTAGAACTTAACCCCATTGTCTAAAAGAGGAGCATAGGGCTGCTCAAAAACCTCATTAATCTTCTCAATTTCACCATGGGGATAAATGTTGTCGCCCGTCATCAGCGTCAGCGGAAAATCAGACGCCTGCCAGCGTTGGTACATTGCCCGCGCAACGTTGTATTGAGGCCGTTTGCCCGTGCCCACATCACCTATAGCAATAAATCGAAAAAGCGATTCCCTAGCCTCCGAAGGCTCAGAAACCTCGGACAAAACAGCCTCAGACAAAGAGCCCTGCGCTAATAAATTGAGGACATAACGCTGACCGATGGCGACAGCTAATCCACCTAGCCCCAAAGACAAAAACGCCCGACGTTTCACTGATTAAGACTCTCCAAACTGATGATAATCAGCCATACTGCTCGTGTCTGAGCATGGCCTGAACAGTACCAAAATAATATGGCACAGGCTCAAACCAATGTATGCAGAAAGACTATATTCAGCAAAACAGGATGCTAAAGTCTGCCAGAAGCAACGGCTCATTCATTCTAAATAGCTTTCCAATTGCTGCTGGATATCTTCCCAACGGAGAAAGGCCAACAGAAAAAAGACTCTTTCGATTCCAAAGCACTAGAAACTGCAAAACTATCCCCAAAAAATAGTCAGCATCAAAGGATATGGGGCCGCACCTTAACAAAATGGATAAAGCGGCTGGTTTCCTTAACTAACGATATCGAACCAAATAAACCCGCTAGCCACGCATCACGTAGCCCACACCGCGCACAGTCTGAATTAATCGACTTTCGTTTTCAGACTCTAGCTTGAGGCGCAGGTAGCGGATATACACCTCAATGATGTTGGAGTCGCCCATAAAGTCGTAGCCCCACACCTCTTCTAAAATCTGGTCGCGGGTGAGCACCTGGCGAGG
>JBCDAG010000288.1:0-9760 GCA_039186165.1 Cyanobacteria bacterium P01_F01_bin.53 | reverse complement strand
CATAGCGATTACAATATCGCTTTCAAATAATTGATACTCAGAGAATTCTTGGATTCTCTCGACAGGGAGGTGAACAACATCCTCCCACTTTAAGCCTCCTGGAACTATGTTAGTTCCTCGTAAAAGTCGAATGCCAGACTTACTAAACCACTTACTTTTAAATGCGTAGCCACATTGTAAGTCAGAGAGATCGGATAAATGAGCCCTTTCCCATTGTTGAGGTAGTTCACCAAGATATAGCTTTGCTGCATTTTCAAGCGCTATTTCTTTGCGACTAGCCATGCAAAACTGTCCTATAGTAATTTATATGACGCTCAGTATTGTACTCGACATTGAGGTATTTGATAGACGCAAAACGCAAGGCGTCAAGAATTGGGGATTTCCTCCCCAGTCCCCTCCTCTACGAGGTGGCTTAAACTGCCGCTTGGGGGACTCTACTCCCCCAAACCCCCCGAAAAAGAGAGGCTTGGCTAGGGTGATGAAATGTTGGGTAAGGTGCTCGGTGGGTAAGACCGTCACGCGTGACGCTCAACATGATGTGCTGCATGCATCAGTGAATGGTTTAATATCCTATTCCTCCAGCAACGCACTTAACGCTTTCATTTCACTCATCGCTACCTGCAACTTCTCCATTATCGTCGCTGCTATCTCATCTGGCTCGGGCAAGTCCTCTACGGATTGCAAGCTTTCATCTCTCATCCAAGAAATATCTAAATTCTCCCCTCGCTCTGCAATAAACTCGCGGCTAAAGCACCGAAACCGGCCCTCTTCTCCCTGGTCGCTCCGCGTACTCCCGCCATTCGCATCTTCGCCGTAGCATTCCTCAAATTCTTCAAAATGCTTCCGGGTCAGTGGCGTCCGCTTACCAAATTTGGGCATGTTCGTCCGCAAATCATGCACCCACACAGTTTCCGTATTTCCTTTCTCCGTTTTCCCCCGCTGAAAGAACAGCACATTCGTCTTCACCCCCGGTGAATAAAAAATCCCCGTCGGTAATCGCAAAATGGTGTGTAGGTTGCACTTATCCATCAGATCGGCCCGAATCTTTTGCCCCTGCCCCGCTTCAAATAGCACATTATCTGGTAGCACCACTGCGGCCCGGCCCTCGGGCTTCAAGCTCCGATAAATATGCTGCAAAAACGCCAGCTGCTTGTTCGAAGTCGGATAGGTAAAATCATCCCGCGTTGGGCTACCACCCCCTTTCTTGGTGCCAAAGGGCGGATTGGTCAAAATCAAATTCGCCTTCGCTAGCCCCGTCCCATCGGAGCCGAGTGTATCCCCCAAGCTCACTGCACTCTCAATGCCATGCAGCATCATATTCATCAGCAATAGCCGGTGCGCATCCTGCACCAACTCCATACCCACAAAAGCCTGATTCCGCTGAAACGTTTGCTGAGCTTCCTTCAGGTCAAATAGGTCATCTGTGTTTTGTTTAATATAGCGATCCGCCGCAATCAAAAAGCCGCCTGTCCCCGCAGCCGGGTCTTGCACTAGCTCCCCCGGCTGTGGCCGCATCACTGCCACCATCACATCAATCAAACATCGCGGCGTAAAGTACTGCCCCGCGCCCGATTTCTTCTCTCCTGCATTTTTCTCCAGCAGCCCCTCATACAGGTCGCCCAGCCCTTCTTCTTTGGCTGAGTACCAGTCCAGCTCATCAATGCTGGTCACCAGCTTTTTGATAATGCGCGGCTGCTTCAGCGCCGTTTGCGCATTGGCAAAAATTGCCTGCACCCGCTTATTCACGCCGCTACGCCCCAAGTCCCGCAGCAAGTCCCGATAAAACTCCAGCTGGTCAATGCCATCTAGCGCCACCAAATCTTCCCAGCGCTTACCCTCCGGCAGCAACTCCTCCTGCGCTGTCTCCTGCATCATTTTTAAAAACAGCAGGTAAGTCAGCTCCGTCACATATTGCAGATAGGTAATGCCGTCATCGCGCAATACATTACACAGGTTCCACAGCTTCGCGACAATATCAGACGTTACATTCATAGAAGGCAAAAGAAAATAGTTAGGAGAGGAGAGTCAGGCCAATCACTCAGAATTCAGTCAATCAAACCAATTTTCGACGGTTAAGTCTTGAAAGTGTTGAAAATCTTTAACGTTGCGCGTGACTAAGGTGAGATCGTTAACAGCCGCGATCGAAGCAATTTGCCCATCAATGAAAGGAGGTATTCTTCCTATTTGTTGCAGTCGTGAACGTTCTTTGGCGTGCCAACTTGCCGCCCTCTCACAGTAGGGCAGTATGAGAAGTGTGTCTTCTACGTGTTGACGAATGTAGTCTCCCGTTTCCGCCTTTTTTCGCGACTCAGGCATACTCAACCAGCCAAACCGAAGCTCGTGGTACACAACCGAAGCAGTCGCTAGCGTATTGATATTACTGGTTAGCGCCTTTAAGACTGAAGGGGCCGGTCTAAACTTCGTGGCCTCAGATAATACATTCGTATCTAGCAGGAAGCGAGGCACACTCATAGTTCTATAACTCGCCCCGGAGATCGATCACGTAAGCCATTCATAAAGTCGTCGAATGCTTCATCCGTCATATCCTCTTCATCTAGCTCGCGATCGTCTAAGTTATGCTTTTTCCGAAACTCCAGAATAGATTCGCCAAAAGACTTACTGGGCCTATGCAACTGGTCATACGCCTCAGCTGACACCAAAACAGCGACCCGCCGACCTCTGCGCGTTACTTCCACAGTTTCACCACCTTCTACCTGATGTACTAGCTGTGTAAAGCGATCGCGCGCCTGAGCAATAGAATACTGAGTCATAGATAGCCACCTAGATAGCCAATATAGTATAGCAACGCAGCGATGTATTTGAGTGCGCCCCGCATCGCCGAAAACGCCTCTTGCTATGACGGCTAGCTAACCTCGTCCCATAACGCCTGATTCATATCAGTGAGTACCTGCGCTAGCTTTCCCTTAAATACCTTGTCTAGCTTTCGGAACCCGCCCCCTTCCTGCTTAAATGCACCCTTATCCAAGGCAGCTCGGTCCACCACATATTCCTTTTCCATCTGTTTGCCAATTCTCTCCAACCATCTACGCTGAGGCTGGGTCCACGGCTGACTAGCCAAAATCTTTTTCATCGCCCGTTGCACCCGCTCGCCATAGGGCACCAGCGGGTCACCCACCGCCACCTGCCGAATAAACCCAATAATCGACGCCGCAATATCTTCATTGGTTTGGTTCCGCCAGGCAGAACGCAATCGCGCTTCCGAATAGCCCGCAGCATCCAGGTGTACCCGCAGCATCTTCAGCTGCTCCCGCGTCAAATCTCGCGGCCTTTGGGTCACCACCAGCAGCGCCGGAATCTCATTCTGACTGTTGTTAATAAACGCCTTAAAACTCTCCAAATAGTCCACCGGCATCGTGTAAGCACCTGTTGCTTCACCCGTTCGAAAGTCTTGAGAAACTTCCCGTAGCTCATCAGGATGATCTGAAATAATCTTGGGTCTACGTCCCCCATCCTTACGATCCAATACTTCCGCAAGCTGTTTTCGAGACAGTAGCCAGCCTGCTGCCGCCCCCGAAGATTGTTGTTTGAGGTGATTCGCAATCTCCTCTACAGGCATGTCCGCCAACCCTTCAATCGTTGCCTGCTGTGTCTCACTCAAATGCGCCTTCTTGCGTTGTAATTTTGCCTGGATCTGATCCAAAATCTCATTCACCGCATCCTCTTTAGTCACCCGCCCCAGATCATCCACCAGCTGACTAAAAGAAATCTTAGGATTCACCACCACCGGCTTCATTGTCGAAAAATCCTGAATAGCACTGTACAGATCAACCGCATCGAAGACACGGAAAATCTGCTTGTCAATGTCCTCGCACTTGCGCGTCGCTCGGCCCAGCATCTGCTCGTACAAAATCCTCGATTTCACCCGCCGCAAAAATACCAAATTACAAATCTCAGGCACATCAATGCCCGTCGTCATCAGGTCCACCGTCACCGCCACCCGAGGACTCACCTCATTTTTATAACGCCGAATCAACTCCAGCGGCTTATCCGAAACGCCCGTAATTTTCACCACGTCGTCGTCGCCAATTCCCTCATACTGCTCTTTCAACGCCTTCTTTAATAAGTCCGTCACCAAAACGGCATGATCCTCATTCACACAAAAGATCAGCGTCTTACCCATCTCCCGCAGCGTGGGGTCAATCTGCTCCGCCAAAGCCTCACACACCACCTGATTAAAAGATGTCGTAATCACCCGTCGGTTAAATTGTTCTACCTCCACCCGAATCTCATCCGGTGCCTGAGTCAGGTCAATTTGTCCCGTCTTCGGGTCAATGTACTTCACCTTATCGCCCGGTTTCCACACCATGCCGTCCTCCGACAGTGCCGTCCGAATCCGATGCGCAGGCTCATGGTCAATCAAAAAGCCATCAATCACGGCTTCCCGGTAACTGTAGGTATACACCGGCTTCCCAAAAATCTCACTAGTATGCAGTGCGGGCGTTGCAGTCAGCCCAATCTTCACCGCATCAAAGTAGTCCAGCACCTGCCGATACTTCGACACATAATCCCCAAAATCTCGAAACGTCAGCTCATTTTCACTCAGCTCCCGATCCAACAAATAGCCCCGATGGCACTCATCTACGACCACACAGTCATACTGGTCAGTCGTAATCGCCGTCGTCTCATCATCCGAATACAACAGCCGTTTTACAAAGCTCTGCACCGTCGCAATATGCACCTTCGTATCACGATCCGGCGTTTGTTCTTTTAACCCCTTCAGATCAAAAATCTCCGCAAAGGTTTGCAGATTCTCCATCTTGGTCTCTTCAAAAGCACCCGTCGCCTGCGCCCCCAGCGCCGTCCGATCCACCAAAAACAATACCCGACGAAACCGCTTAGTTTTCAGCAAGCGGTAAACCATCGCAATGCAGGTTTTGGTCTTACCAGTGCCCGTGGCCATCGCCAGCAACAGCGCCCGTTGATCGTTGGCCAGCGCAGACTCCACCGCCTGGATGGCCTTTATTTGATAAGGGCGTAACTCAAAGTCATAGTCAAACCCAGTCTGCGCTAGCCGCTCATGGGCCTGGTTATTATCCTGCCGTAACAAATCCAACAGACCTTCCGGCCTGTACCAGCTACCAATCGGTCGCCGAATGTTCTCGGGCCTTCTGACATCACAGAACCAAATGCCGCTCTTGTGCTCTAGCTGTTTTAGGTACTTCCCACCATTGGTCGCAAATACAAAAGGGATGCGATAGCGCTGCCAGGGATGCCCTGCAACGAGTCGTTCGTCACCTTTGGTCTCATACCCTCGACTGTATCGCTTCGCCTGATCAATTGCCCCATATACGTTTTTGCCCTGTCGCTTGGCCTCTACTGCGCCCACGACCTGCAACCCCGCAAACAAAATATAGTCCGCTCGCCCGTCAGCAGTGGGCCACTCGGCAATGGCCATGTTCTTGTGCTTCTGAGGTCTGGCTCCTTTCCCGTAGGTCAGCGTTTCCGAGTCAACTTCCCAGCCTACAGCAGCCAGCTTGGCATCAATGAGCTTGCGAGTGGCTCGCTCATCGAGGTCCAGATTCTGTTCATCTAGCTGAGACTCTACGACCAGTTGCTGAATCTCTTTGGCAGGTGTCTGAACAGCGACAGCCTGCATCGCATTGAGCTGGGTCTCGAACTGTTCAGAGAGTTCAACGATGGTTGCTTGGGCATCTTCAGCTTGAGTCTCAGCCTCTACCAATAGTTGTTCTGCTAACTGGCGGAGTTCTGCTTCTTCGGCAGCTTGGGCTTGGGCTAAGGCCGCTTTATCCATCGCGGCCTGTTTAGCCGCCTCACTCTCGGCGAGTTCAGACGCAAGTTTTTCGAGTTCTTGCCTGATTTCCGCATTTTTCTCAGCAGGGTCACCCGGTGGCACAAACGGCCCCGCTTTAAATTGCTTGACGCCACCATGGTTACGATGAAACCAAACCCCTAAACTTCGTGCATATTTCAGGCAGTTGAGCGCTGCGCCCTTATGGTCATAGCCATTATGCGTAGCGTCGTTTCCCTGCTTGCGAATCGTATGGAACATGTCGGCGACCTGTCCCGTGACCGCCCCCCGAACTTTAAGCCGCCGCAGCAAATCAACCTGTTTTTCTCTAGGTTCTTCGTAAAGGCCCACTTTGGCAGCAACCAACTGGGCCAAACCTTCCCCGTATTGCCGCAGCTTAATCAAGCAGGTATTAGGATCATTCGCAAAATATTGCTCGGCGAGACTGCCCAGCCGTACTAGCTCAAGGCTATGACCCTTTAGGAACGCAAAATTTCTAGAAACCTGCACACTCATTCAATAAGCTGACTGGATATGGACTAATGGTGCCTGTATAACGATTATTCTGATATCGGGCTATGTGGGCATTATCTACCATACGCTGCTGCATTGTCAGAAATGGTAGCCATTTTCCAGCTTTACACCCTCATATCAGTCAAGTAGCTTACGTAAGCAGGGTGAAACCATGTCATTAATCAGACGCCATCACTGCACACCTTACTGAGCCACCATCGACTAGGCCATAAAAAATATACAACCCTTAGCCCGGCTAGTAGCGTTCATAATTCATGCGCGATTCAAATCCTAACATCTCTTATTTATCAGTATTTTCAGACGCAATTCATAATCACTGCATATTATGCGGCGATTAGAGCATACAATCACCGCAGCCCCAAGGACAATCACCGTGTTTTATGCGGATTCTCAATCATCCCACTGTTGGATGTGATAGCGGTAGCCTTGCTCTGTCAAAAACAGCTGACGGTGCTGGGCAAAGTCTTCCTCGCACGTCCGCAAGGAAACCAGTGAGTAAAACTGAGCACTATGGCCATCTTGCTTTGGCCGGAGGATGCGACCTAGCCGCTGGGCTTCTTCCTGACGAGACCCATATTTCCCAGAGACCTGAATCAGCACGTCGGCATCGGGCAAGTCGAGGGCAAAGTTGCCCACCCGTGAAAGGATCAGGCCCGAAATCTTGCCGCTACGGAAATCGGCATAGAGCTGATCGCGCTTTTTCTGGCTGGTTTTGTCGGTAATGAGAGGTAAATCAACCTGCTTAGCGATCGCATTTAACTGATCCAAATACTCCCCAATAATCAATACTCGGTGGCCTTTCTCTTTTGCGAGCATGCCTTGAACAACCTCTAACTTGAGCGGATTTTCCGCCGCAATCCGAAACTGATAGCGACGTGCGGCTGTGGCGTATTCCATCTGTCTCTCTTCAGTTTGCGCCACCCGAATTTCAGTGCAGTCAGCCGCCGCAATAAAGCCTTGCCCTTCCAACTCTCGCCAGGGCACGTCATACCGCTTTGGCCCAATTAGGGTAAACACATCCCCCTCGGGAGAAGAGCTAGGGATGAGGGCCTCCAGCGTTAAGACAATAAGCCAGTTACTGAATTCCCGCGCCCAAGCCTTATCGCCCACATCACTGCGACCATTGCGAAAGCAATCAGCCCTAAAGCCCCTGCGTCATCAGCCGTACACATCTCAATCAGTGATTGCGTTTTCCACTATTGCGCGTCGTGTCATATCTGTCAGCCATATTGGTGTGCTATACCTGCTAGCTACCCTCTCTATCACCATCCGTCTAACCCTCGCCATGTCCTCAGCATCCACGGCAAAAGAGTTCACAAAAGCAGAATGGAAAACAATTCATAAAACGCTAGCCGCCAACCCAGAACAATATGGCTTCCCCCAACGCATTTACGGTTCAGCCCTGCTAGCCTCCTTCAATATCCGTAAACTCGGCAAACGCAGTTCGCGCTCAGCCAACACCTGGAAATTTCTAGCCTATATCTGCAAACAGTTCGATCTACTCTCCATTCAAGAAATCATGGATGACTTAGAAGGATTCGACCACCTTCTCGACCTCATGGGTCCCGACTTTCATGCCGTCGTCTCCGATCGCACTGGCGTTTTTCCCGGTGAGCGCGGCATTGGTGAGCGGCTCGGCTTTATCTATAACAAGCGAGTGATTGAACGGGGTGATGTCGTTTCAGATATATCCTTCGATCGCAGCAAACTTATCAAAACGATCATTGATAACTACGAAATCCTGAGAGAAGACTTACTGCCCTATCTAAAATTTCTAGACGCTCATAAAGCCTGGTCACAAAACCCCACCCGAAAAGAACCCACCCCACCCCCGGTCAAAATCCCGATTTTCCTCACCTTTATTCGGCAGCCCTTTTGTGCGAGCTTCCGCATTGTTGGCTATCCAGGCACTGACCCTTACAAAATAATGGCCGTGAATGCTCACCTATACTTTGGTGACTCTGTCACCGATAGGCAACAAGAATTTGATGCCCTCATGCAATGGATCCTAGGCCGATTGCAAGACACCGACACTGCCTACCATCCCAACTTTGTTCTCATGGGTGACCTAAACCTAGACTTTGATAATCCCAAAACAGATAGAGCACGCATCACCAAGCACATCAAAGCCTTTGACACCGAAGTTCAAGCCCTCAAATCTGCTGCTAATATTTACTTCCCTTTTTTAGACCCTCACCCCATTCATAACACCCTATTTAGAACCAATGCCCGACTCAAAGAAACCTTCGATCACATTGGTTTTTTTAATCAAGACCCACGACTCCCCCAATATCAAAATCGAGCAAAAATGGGCTTGCAACAACAAGGCCCAGACTATGGAATGTTTAACTTTGTCGCGCTATTTAATGACGCCCTCAACAACAAACCCATCGACGACCTTACCAAAACCAAAAAGAAAGCCTTCTACCAAAAATTTGAGCACGAAGTCAGCGACCACATGCCAATCTGGAGCCGACTGCCACTACCCACATGATCGATACACAAGGATGTTGGTTGGTTAGTAAAGCTCGTATTTCATAAGCTATACAAGACAGCTAAAAACCTTGCAAATAAGGCAGCCTAAGGCCTGAGGCGTTTACATTGCGCTGCTCTGCTATTTATGTATACACACCTGTGTGCGACTATACACGCAAGTTTTAGTGCAGGTTTAGTGAAGAAATAATGCCGCTTAGAAAGCTCACTGTAAAAGCTGTCAACGCTCGATTAAAGGCTTCATTGATAGGGGTTGCTGTGGAGCAGCGAGGTAAGAGGTTATACCTACGAGCTACATTACCGCCAAAGCCTGGTTCAAACCATAACACTCCTCATCAACAACACATTGCCCTTGGGATGTATGCCAATCCTGATGGCCTAGCCGAAGCTGAAAACCAAGCAAAGGCTTTAGGCCTACTTCTAGCTACTGACTCATTTGATTGGCTAAGTTACGGGCAAGGCGTTGGCTCAACTTGTGGAGCTTGGATTGAGCGCTATCGGCAGCATCTGTATGAGAATAAACTCACCGGAGATAAGGACTACCGCTGGCGAACTGATCACTGGAACGCAGCCTTAAAGTGGCTCCCGATGGACAAGCCATTAAATAGGGATGCGGTTTTAAGCGCAGTACAGCAACATCAACCCAACACTGCAATGCGGGCAAGGGTTTGCCTAACTCTGGGGTGGTTTATCAAATGGTGTGGCCTAGAGGTAGACCTAAAGCCTTATCAGGGGAGCTATACATCTAGAAAACCTATAAAGGAGAGGACTATTCCAGGTGATGAGCTCATTGAGCAAGAGATAGATAAGCTAGAGATTCCCCATTGGCGCTGGGTCTATGGAATGATGGCCTCTTACGGATTACGCAATCATGAGTGCTGGCACATTACAGACCGCTATCGAGAGGACGATGTTTTAGTCATAGTAGTAGGTAGTGATACTAAGACAGGTGCTAGAGAAGTT
>JBCDAG010000287.1:0-9781 GCA_039186165.1 Cyanobacteria bacterium P01_F01_bin.53 | reverse complement strand
CTCGCGACAAGAATAACATCCAGGATACAGAGCACCACAAACATGGCGAACAAGTTATTGCGAGCTTTTAAGGCTGTTGGGTCAGGCTGTGACATAGGGGTTCTCTGGGGGGGCTTTCTGGGCAGATTACCTCTTAATACTTACCGCAAAGTGGTATTCCACTGCTCAAAAAATGGCAGCAGCTTAATGTTAGCTAGTGCTTTACCCCACATCCCTGTCGCGAATACTGCGATAGTGATCGGCGCGGATGCGGGCCATAGTGGCATCAAGCTGATCGTCAATTTCGCCTAGGGAAGAGAGTAGATGGGTCCCGAGGGCAAGGGCGGCTTCAAACTCGGGTTGGACGACTTCTTCGGCACCGAGCTGGCTAAGCTGGTCGAGTTCTTTGGTGGTGTGGGCGCGGGCGATGACATCGAGCTTGGGTGCGATCGCCCGTGCCCGTATCAACAAAATTCGTGTACTGGTTGGGTCAGGCAGGGCAATCACCATTGCTTTAGCGTCCTCTAGCGCAGCTTTAGCTAAAATCAACTCCGAGTCAGCATCTCCTAAGATAAAGGAGATGCTGTCACGGCGTAAAGACTGTGCCGCGGCTTCACTATTTTCTAAAACAAGGACAGGAACATTTCGTTGTCGCAACAAACTCACAATCACCCGGCCCACCCGGCCATAGCCTGCGACAACAACATGATTGTGAATCTCTTTTAGGTCTCCACTTTGTTGTGAAGACTCCCGTTGTCGCAAAAATGCCGACAGCCTTGGCTGTTCATAAAGCCAGTCAGCAAAAGGCATCGCGAACTTAAACGACATGGGTGTGAGCACGAGCGTAATCGCCGTTGTCCCCAACAGCAACAGATACGTATCCTGGGTAATAAGGCCATTTTCTAGGCCCACCAACGCCAAAACAAAAGAGAATTCACCAATTTGATTAATGCCGCAGCTGGTGAGGACCGCCGTTTTAAGCGAATAGCCAAACCACAACACAATGGGCATGACAATCAGTGCCTTGGCAACCATCACTAAGCTAACCAACCCTAAAATAGAACCGGCATTGTCAATTAGCACCCCTGGATCTATCAGCATGCCAATGGAGACAAAAAACAAGCTGGCAAAGGTGTCTCGCAGGGGCAGAACTTTCGCCAGGGCATGGTCGGCGTAGTCAATTTCAGCAATCATCAACCCAGCGACAAAAGCGCCAATCTCAATGGAGAGCCCAAGACTAGAGGTGACCAGCGCGACCCCCAAACACAGAGCAATGAGGGAGAGTAAAAAGAGTTCGCTGCTTTCGGTGCGGACCATCTGCCGGATAATCACGGGAATGACCCAGCGCCCGGCTACCAGCGCTGCAATCAAAAAGCCGATGACTTTAAGCAAAACCAAGCCGATGACTTGCCACAACGGTCCAGGGTCGTTGATGGCTGGGAGAATGGCCAACATCAGCCCCAGCGCTAAGTCTTGGGCAATGAGGATGGACAGCATAATCTGACCATGGCGGGTGTTGATTTCGCCACGCTCTGTCAGCGTTTTGAGGACGACGGCAGTGGAGGATAGGGAGAGCATAGCCCCCCACAAAATGCCTTGGGGCAGGGCCGTGACCCAGCCAAAGCTAAGTGCGATCGCGGCGACCAAAACAGTCGTCAGCCCAATTTGCACCACGCTGCCTTGGAGGGCAATATTTCGCACCCGGTTAAGTTCTTCCAGGGAAAACTGCACCCCCAAGGCAAACAACAGAAACGCCACCCCGAGTTCAGCGAGTTCTTGAATGTTGCCGGTATCCGTAATGAGTTGCAAACCCAAAGGGCCAATGATCAGTCCACTGGCCAAGTACCCCAGTAAAACAGGCTGCTGCAAGCGACTCATGAGATAGCCGCCCGTTGCCGCAGCGCCTAATACCAACATGAGATCGTACGTAAACCCTAGATCCGCAGACATTGTAAGCCTCTTTTAGTTCCGATTGCATGGCTATGCCTACATAACCTAACGGATCATTTACCTAAGGGCTATATTAATACAAGTGTTCGCTGCGAACTTGTTTGCCGATTGTTTGCCGATTATCGGTTGCTCATTACCGGGTGATAGCGGCGTGCGTTGGGTTATTTGCCGCCAAAGGTAATTCAGACGACTCCGCCAAAATGGGATCAAACACATGACGGTATATTTCGTTGTTGAATTGTAGGTGCTGATTGGCAATAATCACAAGCCCACTCATCAATAGCTCACCTTGAAGTTGACTACCGTTAAGCGCGACCGGTGAACCCACCGCAATACGCTGGTACAGGGCGATTAAAGCCGCATTATTGGGTGAATGCGTAATCCTATCACCAATCGCCCTCAAATGGCTGGGATCATCCTTTCGCCGCCAATGGTGCAAAACCTCTGCATAGACTGTTTGCGTCATCCAACGACTGAGCGCTTTGGGCGATAGGGCCAGTGGCTTAGGCTGTGATTTTAGGCCGGATTCAATCTGGAACTGATTGGGTAATTCAGCTTGGGCCTTATTGAGTTCGGCCAGCCGATCAGCCGTAATTTGACATAGCTTTTGGGTCAAAAAGGGCTGACCGTTAGTCCATTGAAAAATTGCCTCAAGCACCTCAGCCGGCGAATCTACCAAATTTTCAAATCCCTGGCATAACTGCTGTGCTTCCGTCAGTCGGAAATTATGCAGGGTAAACTCACACCTTCCCAACCCTTCATCAAGCTGGCTTGATTTTCGTTTTTTGGGCCAATATTTTATCAAATCAGACGAAATAAACGATCCGAACACCGAAAAAGTGACAACAGATCGTCTATTATCTTTCTCTAGCTTAATATCTTCTACTTTATCTCTATTTCTGTAGTGCTGTTCGATCCACTGAAAAAGAACAGCTGCGACGTCAGGTATGTCCAGCAAATGGTCAATTTCATCGAGAAAAATAACCAATGGGGATGCTTGCGCCTCAGCGTTCAGCAGCTCTTGTGTAAACCGCTCTAACCGTTCAAGGGGAGAAAAACCAGAGGTTTGACTCAGCCAACGAGAGAGGCTCTTAACGTCACCAGGATGAAGGCTATCCCAAATTAGCGAGATCAGCTGCTTATCCCAGCCTGGAGGCTCTAATTGAACACCTTCCTGGTTGCCTAGGATGTTGTTGGCTGAGCTATCGAGTTGTCGAGCAGCCTGATTAGCAAAAGCGGTATCAAGCTGGGTGCCTTGAACACTTGCACATCGGTAACCCTGCTGTTGCAATCGATGACTTGTGCGGATGCGGAGGGATGATTTCCCAATTTGCCGAGGCCCTACGACGGTGCAAAACAAGCCTTTTTGAATGGCATGGTAGAGTTCGCCATCGGTTGTACGAGTGACGTAGCTAGCCTCTTGCCGAGCGAGGCTGCCGCCAACATGATAGTAAGTATTGGGGTTCATGATGGTTCTCCCTACCGACAGATCCACACCGACGGGTGTTGAATCTACGACAACTGATCCACCGTCATCATGGCTGAGGCTTTTGCTGTAGGGCTTCCTACGACTGGAGAGATTACGATATGCCAGTTGGGTAGTTTTGTCTGTGACCTGATGGGGTAATTCCCATGCCCGATCGGTCCATACCCGATTGGGTAGTCGTGAGGTAGTTTCAGGCATTGATAAGCTCACCATGTCAGCCATTTTCTCAGTGGCAGAGCGTTCAGTGGCAGAACATTCAGTGGCAGAGCGTATTGTGACAGACAGTACAGTCGTCCCTCACAAGATGGCGTGTACGGGAAAGCCAGTTTTGGCTTTTGTGAGTAGCGCCTTGCAACATAAATTGCACTGGCTATTCCAGCGATAGACCCAGACAAAAAGCGCATTACAGGTAAGGGATTTTGAAGGTAAGGAGTCAAGGCAAGGAATGAGAATGGTAGGGAGTGACGCGTTGGAATAGGCTACAAGCGCATCGTGAACAAAGCGTCCCAGGCAGTGTTCTAATCGGCATTCATGGGTGCTTTTGGGGTAGTGACTACTGCAATAACAAGTTAGCTGTTACTGTACCCCATTCCGACAATGAACAGTCCAAACAGTGACATTGAAATCTCGCATAATGTGGTAGCGAAGATGACAATACATTGCTCACAATTCAGAAGGATATTTCCGTTACATCGTTTCAGACAGCGTTAAATTGCGCAAGTCATGCGAGATAGATAATACCAGTTGTTGGTCTTATGAACAGATAATTCTCTGAAAAAGGCCTTCATATTTAATTATTGGATAAATTAGAAGAAATACAAGATTTTTTACCAATAAATCTTTCAAATAAACCTTTAAATGCTCTTTCTCAAAGAGTAGCTAGGTTGAAGTGGTGGTCTTCTTTGTGGCTCAAGCAAGTATCAAATAATACGTCAGATTAAGGATGACTACCGGTGTTTTTGCAGCAGCTGGGTTGGAGCGGTTACCCAGCTACTTTTTTAGAGATGCTGTTGTGTGGGCAGGCCTGCTTGATAAGCACAGACCTGTTTGTATCAAATAGGTCTGTGAATCTTTGTGGCTTGTTCGCCACGCTAATCAGACGATTTTTGTTCGAGCCGATCAGGCAGCGTCAACGTGAACGCAGTTCCGTTGCCGGGTGAGCTGGCCACCTGAATCCGGCCCTGAAGGGTTTGAGTCACCAGATTATAAATGAGATGGAGACCCAGACCGCTACCCCCTAAGTCTCTGGCCGTGGTAAAAAACGGTTCGAAAATTCGATGCTGATCGTCGGGCTCAATGCCCTGGCCATCGTCACTATATTGCAAAACGACCTCACCCGGCTGGTGATGAATAACAATGCGTAGGTGCCCAATGGGCTCAGGTTGGCCTGGCGGGTGGGGATAGCCGTGGTTGATCGAGTTGATAATTAGATTAGTCATAATTTGGGAGAGCGCCCCAGGGTAGCTGTGTAGCGTAATGTTATTGCTGCCAGATAGGGTAATGCGGTGGGGCGTTTTCTTAAGGGTTGGTGTAAGGTTGGTGATAATTTCTTGCAGATAGGGCTTGAGGGCAAAGGTTCTTGCTTGCAGGCTGGTTTGATCCACCGCGACCTGCTTAAAGCTGTGGATCAGTTCCCCAGCTCGGTTGAGATTATTGAGAATAAGCTGACTACACTCGGCGGCGACGGCTAAATAACTTTCAAAGGAAGAGCGTTTGAGATTGTCTGTGGTGAGATCGGCCATGATTGCCTTGGTGGCATTTTCTAGCGTAGAGGCTGTGGTAATGGCCGTGCCGACCGGGGTGTTGATTTCATGGGCAACGCCAGCAACGAGGTTACCTAAGGCCGCCATTTTTGCAGAGCGGATCAGATCCGTCTGGGTGCTTTGCAGCGTCTCTAGGGTGTTGTAGAGTTCTTCACTTTTTTCGGCCAGCTGTAATTCTGCTTGCTTGCGGTCCGTGATATTAATGCCGGTGCCAATCAATCGCACAATTTTGCCCTGTTCATTGCGTAGGGGGGTATGGGTGGAGAGCCACCAAACGGTTTCACCTTGAATAACGATAGACGCTTCTCGGGTAATCGGTACGCCTAGGTCTATACACGCTTGGTGGTTGTCGCGAATGGTCTCCTCGCTCATCAGCTGACGCAGGTCGAGCCCTTCTATTTGCTCTCGGGTGAGTCCAGACATGCGCAGGGCTGTGTCATTTACCTGGGCCACTCGAAATTGACCATTCTCTAAAACATCGACCACAGAAATAGAGGCTTCTACCCCGTTGTAAATGCTGTCCAAAAATTCTGTTTTTTCGATGAGCTTTTGCTGGAGCGATCGCAATGCCATTTGATTCTCAATTCGGGCTAGCAGCTCCCCCGTTCTCACCGGCTTTGTAATGTAGTCGACTCCCCCGAGTTCAAAGCCTTTGATAATGTCCACCACATCGTCGAGTACCGTGAGAAACATCACTGGAATGTCTCGGGTGCGCTCATCGGCTTTGAGGTTTCTACAGGCTTCATAGCCATCCATCCCCGGCATTTTGATATCGAGCAAAATCAAATCAGGCGGGTCGAGCTGGGCAGCGGCAATGGCCCTCTCGCCGTCGGTGACTGGGCGTACCTCATAGCCTGCCTCAGATAGGATTCTGAGCAACAACCGCAAATTGTCAGGGGTATCATCAGCGACCAAAATACTGGCCGTTGCATCTGATGAGTGGGGGGAATGTGTAGACACGACGACAAGTAGTAATTTGCTAAGGTTGTATTCTCTTTTTGGCCATTTGTTTGGCCCTTTGAATGGTCTCTAAAATTTGGCCATAGCGAAACTGTTGAACCGTATGGTGCAAGCGGTCTGCTAAGTCGGTATGTTGTGGGCGAATATCATCAATAATTTGGGCAAGTCGGTTCCACTGAAGTCTAAGAGCGGCCGCTTCAAGCCTGTCTAATTGCTGGGGGGAGAGGACGGTTAGCTGCTCTCCTGTGAGCTGACGGTCCGTGGGTATTGACTCAGGCTGTGTGAATTCGTTAGGGGTAGAGGCGTGCTTGATAGAAGACTCCAAGCTGTCGGAATCCAGACTGTTGGTTGCCAGACTGTCAGCATAGAGATAACGCAGGCCAAGATGTTTTGCCATGGCGTCAAAAATCTCGCGCGTTTTGAAGGGCTTACGAATGAAATCATCGCACCCCGCCTCAAAGGCGGCGGTTTGTTCTTCCGGCACGCTACTGGCTGAGACGCCCACAATTTTGGGACTTCCCATAGCCTTGATACGGCGGGTCGCGGTATAGCCATCCATCACGGACATGCGCATATCCATCCAGATAAAATCAGGCTGCCAATGGGTATACATTGCGATCGCCTCTTGTCCATGTGCCGCTTCTTGTAACTCAAGTCCTAACGGTGCGAGTAGATTTATAAGCAGCTCACGATTGACAGGATTATCATCCACAATCAAAATCCGGTAGCTGGGTTGACCTGGCGCTAGGGCTCGCACCTGTTGCCTAGGTTGTGCTATGCCGGCTTGCATGGGGCCATCTTGGACGGCCACTGCCGGTATCTGGAATCGAACGGTAGTGCCTGAGGCACCGCCATCCTTTGATTGAGTACGACTCGTTAAGCTCAGCTCCCCGCCCATTAGCTGAACAAACTGACGACTGATGGCTAAGCCTAATCCGGTACCTTCCACCGACAGATGTTTGGATGTGCTTTGGACAAACGGTTTAAACACCTGTGCGATTTCTTCATCGTCGATGCCAATGCCCGTATCTGTAATTTCAAAGTGTAAAGCAACAGAGGGTTCGGTTAGTGTTGGGTTTGTGGTTGTTGTTGTGTCCGATTTTTCGTCAGATTTTTCGGGGGCAGCTAGGTCTATTTCCAACTGGTTTGAAACATTGTGTTGTAGATCGTGTTGTGGATCTGCCTTTGAAACAAGGGTGTTTTCTGAACTGACCGACTCTGAACTGATTGATAGTGTGATGTGCCCTTTCTCAGTAAATTTAAAGGCATTACTCAGGAGATTAATTAAAATTTGTCTTAGCTTTCCTTGGTCAGCCAGGACGTAAGAGACCGAGGAAGCTTTGGTTTGAACGTTTAGCTGCAATTGTTTTTCGGTCGCTCGCAGTTGGAAAAGCTGATGGAGTTCCTTAATCAGGCTATGCAAATTGAAAATGGTGGGTGTTAGCTTCACCTGTCCAGCTTCAATTTTTGACATGTCGAGCACGTCGTTAATGAGGTTCAGCAGGTGTTCTCCGCTGCGGTTAATGATGTTGATATTGTCCCTGTGTTCAGCCGAGAGTTCACGGCTGCGGCCCATCAATTGGGAAAACCCGAGAATCGCATTAAGGGGAGATCGCAGCTCATGGCTCTTATTGGCTACAAAGGTGCTTTTCGCCGGATTCGCAATCTCAGCGGCTTCCTTGGCCTGTAGCAGGTTTGCTTCAGCCCGCTTGCGGACGGTGATATCCCTAACCACGGCCTGCACCAATGGCTGATCGTCAATGATCATATGCGTGAGCCAAACCTCCGCCGGGAAACATTGCCCGTCAGTGCGTTGGTGAGTCCATTCAAAATTGTAGGTGCGTAACTGGCGCACCTTATGCGTGATCTCTTTGACCATATCCGCAGACGGGCGACCATTGGGTTGGGTTTCCGTCGAAAAATCTTCGGGCAATTTGCCACAGAGTTCTGTCTTTTCCTGACAGCCAAAAATGGTCACAGCAGCCTGATTGCAGTCAATAATGCCTTGGACATTCATTAACAAAACAGCATCTTGGGTGCCCTCGTGCAGGGTTCGATATTTTCGTTCAGAGGCTTTTAGCTGGGCTGTGGCTAATTTGCGATCGCCAATCTCTTTTTCCAGCGCCTGGGTGCGCTCTTTAACCTTGATTTCCAGTGACTGTGAATACTCTTCTAACTGAGCATAGGACGTTTGGAGCTGGTCACTCATTTGCTCGAAGGTTTGTACCAATTGCTCAATTTCATGAATGCTACTGCCCTTAAACTGCGGCCTTGGGGTATCCATTGCAAACTTTTGACGGCTGGCCTCAGCGAGGCTGCGACTGGCCTGACTCAGCTCCAATACAGGCGCGCTGATGCGGCGCGCCATCCACAGTGCTCCCGCAGCAGAGAGTGCAACTGCCGCGACACAAAGGCCTTGCGTAATCCGGTTTCCTAGCCGAATCGGTCCCATTAGTTCAGCATCTGGCACCATCACAACAATCAGCCAGTCCAGACCAAAGTCATCTTGCCAGGGATTCACCTGTACAAAATATGACTCATCTTGGATCTCCATGACCACGCGTTCTTCTTGAAACCCCTTCAAAGCGCCAAACTGTTCTTCTAGATTTTGAACGGTTTTCGCAATCAGTGGATCCGAACTGTTTTTTGCCGTTGCTATTTCGGCCTTTCCCTCGGTGAGGGTTGTGATTGGCAGATTGTTAGAAGATCCCATTAACCGACCTGATCTATCCATCACAAAAATTTCACTGGCGGACTCGGTGGCGAGTGTGCTCAGAAAGTCATTGATGTGATTAAGATCAAGGTCAACGACGGTGACGCCCTGTAAGGTGCCATCCGGGGAATACAGGGGCTGCGTGGCTGAAATCGCGACGATTTCTTCTCTGCCGACAAAGTTAAACGGTTCAGTCCATGCTGGTTTTTGTTGACCCACCGCGCTTTGAAACCAGGGCCGGGTTCTGCCATCTAGCTCTGGAATAATCTGTTCTACTTGAGCGCGATCGCCCTTTTCATCGGCACGATAAACAATATATGGCCCCGCGTTGGGATATTGCTCGCTCACCTCAATCAGTGATTGCCCTTCCGGGTCCTTACCCACCGCAACTAAGCCACCTTGAACAGAGCCGATGTAAATATAGCTAACGGAGGTAAACGCCTGAAACTGGTTCCACAGTCGATACTCTAGGGAAATGGGATTATTGATCGTAATCAATCCGCTAGAAACCGCATCGGCATTGAGATTGTTCACAATCTGAGGCGTGGTGAGATAATCTTCTAGCTCATTTTCCACATGGTCATTGATGTGGCTGATGAGCTGCCCGCCCAAATTGGTGACTGTACGGTGACTATTTTTCGCAGCCAAATAACCCACTAGGCCCACCGCCCCTAAAATTTGGCCAATGGCGGTAATCACCAAAAGCCGCTGTAACGGAATGGAGCGAAATAGCCGAACGGGCAGCATAGGCAAAGGCACAAACTCCGTAGCATTATGAAAAACTTACACCCTATATGGCCAACCCGCTATGACAAATCTGTTATCTCACATCTTGCACCAGTCTTACATGAGTCGATAGTACAGATGAACCGTGCGACAGGGGCCCATTTCTGAGAAAACGGACGTGGTTCCCTACCGGTTCAAATGATG
>JBCDAG010000286.1:0-9789 GCA_039186165.1 Cyanobacteria bacterium P01_F01_bin.53 | reverse complement strand
GTCTCGGGCATTTGTACCCACGTCTCTGCAAAAGTTGCCAGTCACACCCTGCGTATCTTGCTCAGAAAGCACTTTGGTATTGATGTGTTGACCTTTGAGCAACACCCTGTCCGTAACCGTTTTACACTCACATAAGGCGTGAAATACATTTTGTTAATAAGTAGATGGTTTAGAGGGCTATTGAAGGCGTTCTCAAAAGGCTGGCAGAGTTGCCTCGGGGCGCTGATGTTTTACACCTGTTTGCCGATCCCCCCAGTCTATGGCGTTGAATTTCGGTGGATTGCCCAGTGGGTGCCCTGGGTCGGAGTGGTCGTCGGATTGCTGATGGCCGGTGTGGATTGGGGGCTATCTGTCGCGCAAATCCCTGTGTTAGTGAGGAGTGCCCTGGTCATTGCGTTCGGCATTGCGTTGACTGGAGGGCTGCATTTGGATGGGGTGATGGATGTCGCCGATGGCTTAGCTGTGCCGGATAAGTCTCGTCGTTTGGCGGTGATGGCCGATAGCCGGATGGGTGCTTTTGGTGGCATGGCGGCGGTGGTTGTGATTTTGCTGAAGGTGCTAGCGTTAGCTTCGTTGCAAACTCATCGAGTGTTTGTTTTGGTGGCGGTGGCGGTATGGGGGCGTTGGGGACAGCAATGGGCGATCGCCCGTTACCCATACCTGAAAAAAGAGGGCAAGGGTGCTTTTCATAAGGCGGCGTTGCCATCGATTTGGCACACCTTACCGAGCTTAGTGCTGATGATGGGGTTGAGTGTGGCGTTGGCGTTGGCCGGTGTCGTGCCCGAGTATTTGGTGGGCCGCAGCGTCTTGGGCGGCTTGCTACTTGTGGGCATAACAAATGCCTATTTTTTTCGTCAATTAGGCGGACATACCGGAGATACCTACGGTGCAGTTGTGGAGTGGACTGAGGCGCTATTGTTGTGTGTGCTGAGTGCGGGTTAATATCTGAGACTCAGCCTATTCAATGTGCTTTAACTTTAAGGGCGCTAGATGTTGGGGCTAAGTGTACGGCTAGATATTTAAGGGCTAAATTATGAGCGAGTCTTCACAAGTCCATGGAGTTTCAGGCCCTGGATTACCGTTGGTCGGCAACGATATTGATACCGATCGCATTATTCCAGCGCGGTTTTTGCGAGCAGTCACTTTTGATGGCTTAGGTGAGCAGGTGTTTGCCGATGATCGCAAGCAGCTGGCGGACCATCCATTTAATCAGCCGCAGTATCAGGACGCTCAGGTGCTGGTGGTGAATCGTAATTTTGGTTGTGGCTCTTCCCGTGAACATGCGCCCCAGGCGATCGCACGCTGGGGCATTAAGGCCCTCGTCGGCGAGAGCTTCGCTGAAATCTTTTTTGGCAATTGTGTGGCGATGGGCGTGCCGTGCCTAACGGCGGATTCAGAAAGTGTGAGCGCCCTACAAAAGGCAATCACTGATGACCCTACGGTGACGGTAACGGTGGACCTGGATGCCATGACAGCAACGGCTGGTGACGTGTCTATTTCAGTGGATATGGGTACGGGACCTCGCCAGATGTTTTTGAAGGGCACGTGGGATGCGTGCGGGCAGCTGGTGGCTCAGAAAGAGGCGATCGCCAAGACTGCTGGCAGCTTGCCCTATGTTGGCTGGGCCGCGAGCTAGCCTCAGTCCAAGCTAGCCAGTGGGCTGGGCCGCAAGCTAGATGAAAACAGCGCTTACCAATTCGAGTAGGGATTTTTCACCAGGCTACTGTTGTAATAGCGCGTTTGCCCCGAGACTTCTTCGCCTAGCCAATCGGGGCGCTCAAAGGGCTGCTCCTCCGAGTGCAGCTCTACTTCGGCTACAATCAGCCCCGCATTTTCTCCTTCAAACTCATCGATTTCCCAAACAACATCGTCGATGGGTAGGCGATAGCGCATCTTTTGAATAAAAGGACGCTGGCACAGTGTCTCCAGCATTTTCTGGGCGTCTGCTACGGGAATCGAATATTCAAATTCAGCACGGGTTACCCCTTGGGCAGGACCTTTGATGGTGAGAAAGCCTTGGTCACCGGCAATCCGTACCCTCACACTTTGTCCGGGCTCAGCTGTCGCTAGGTAGCCTTGGCAGTAAGGTTGTCCTTTGGCTAATGTGCGCCAGCTATCGTTAGTCACTAAAAACTTACGTTCGATTTCTTGAGCCATAGGTCAGTTCCGGTCACTGCATTTGATTTAGCTGCAAATTACAAATTAATTGAGATACAAAAAGGCTTCGATTTCGTTGGGGGAAGGGAAGGCTGCGATCGCGCCTGGCCTTGTGGTCGTTAGCGCTCCGACGGCGCTGGCGTAGCGGACAATATTATGCACAATGTCAGCCTCCCTGAGTGCGTGATTGCCTTGTCGAAGTAGTTGATGGACAAACCCTGCGGTGAACGCATCTCCGGCACCAGTTGTTTCTTCGACATCGACATCGAAGGCTCTCAATTTATTGCTATTCCCCATCAGCCAGTACTCACAGCCTTGCGAGCCAGCAGTGACCAAGACGCCGTTTAGATGCGGGAGTTGATGGGCAATGGCTGTGGCTGAGCGCGTACCGAAAAGCCAATCAGCTTCATCGTCAGACACTTTGAGATATTGGGCTTTTTGGATCAGGTCGTATACTCGGCCAGGGGCCTCAGCAGGGGCTGGCCAAAACATGGGACGCCAGTTGACGTCTATTAAAATCTGGGTGTTGTTCTGTGCAGCTAAAGTAAGTGCTCGTTCGACTGACTGGCGAGTATCTGTGTAGGCTGCTGAGAGGGTCCCTAGGACCAAAAAATCCGCCCCTATAAAGAGTGACGGATCAAGGGCATCGGCAAATAAATGCGCGTCAGCAAACACCGTAGGGTCGCTTTCACTAAATCCTGCGAAGGTACGCTCACCGTCTGCATCATGGGTGATGTACACCTTACGGGTGGGGGCTTTGAGTCGTCTTTGCACACCCTGATGGCCGATGCCCATATCTGCCAAGAGTTTCACGAGGGCATCGCCCCAATGATCGCTCCCTACTGCACCAATAAAATCAGCGCGATCGCCCAATTTAGCAAGGCCGCAGGCTACGTTCGCGGGTGCACCACCGGGCAAGGGGGCCCAGCGGGTGACCTCACTGCGGGGCATTCCAGATTGCTCTGCAAAGCAGTCAATCAAGAGTTCTCCCAGGCAAATAGCGCGACTCTCTTTTTTCATTCACGATTCTCCGGGAGGCCCCTTGCTTCAGAACCCCTATTTCTCCAACAGGTCATACGCCTTAAGAAGTCATATGGTTCCAACCGTCATATGTTTCAAAGAGACAGGGCCTATTTCAGTCTTCTGAGCACATAGTCTGAAATATCTTCTAGGGCTTGGCGGGAGTCGGATTTGGGCAGAGCTTTAAGGCAATTAAGTGCCTCTTGTCCGTGGTAGGTGGCTAACTCGCGTGCCTGGTTAATGCCATTGCTTGCGTGTACCAATTCAATGGCCTGCTCAAAGTCTTCTGGCTCTGAAAACTGTCGTTCTATCAGGGTTTTGAGATAAGGAACATCTTGCATGGCATACAGCACAGGCGCAGTAAGGTTGCCACTGCGCATGTCTGAGGCGGCGGGTTTGCCCAATACCTCAGCAGAGCTTGTGAAATCTAAGATGTCATCAACGACCTGATAAGCCAAACCCAAATGGCGACCAAACTGGTAGAGATTTTCAGATTCTCCCTCAGGCAGCCCACTGAGGACACCTACGGCCTTTGAGCTATTGGCAATGAGCGTCGCTGTCTTGTAGTAGCTTTTTTCCAGATACGCTTCTAAAGAAAGGCTGGTATCGAAGTACTTAAGCCCTTGCCGGATTTCACCTTCGGCCAAATCCATAATGACCCGTGAGAGCAGCTTGACCACCTCTAAGTTGTCGAGGTTGGCTAAGTACCAAGAGGATTGGGCAAACAAAAAGTCACCGGCAAGGATAGCGACTTTATTGCCGAACCGGCTGTGGACGGTTGGTGCCCCGCGCCTAGTGGCCGATTCGTCTACGACATCGTCATGCACCAGACTGGCGGTGTGAATCATTTCTGTGATTTCTGCCAGGCGGCGATGGCGAGACGTAATGCCCTGATCGACAGCCGTAGCTCTGGCTAAGAGCAAGACGATTGCCGGGCGGATACGCTTACCGCCTGCGCCGAAAAGATGCTCTGCTGCGGCATAAAGAATCTTATGGCGAGCGCCGACAAGATTCTTGAGATTGTCGGTCAGGAGCGCGAGATCGGCTTCTACTGGTGAAAAAAGGGAGGTGGCTGAGGTCATGGAATACGCGACTCAGGCGGATTAGGTTACGAAACTTTAAGCTGTCTTTCTTTATTCTAAGCTATTGCGCTGGGAAAGGGGTCTACCTATTGATGAAAGCACTCTAGGTCTACGTTTTGAGCTGCTGTAAAAGGACAATTCAAGGGGCAAAAAGGATATGAAGTTTTTGTGACATTACGGGATGACATAAAGAAATCTTATGATAGAATTAATTAACAAAGGATTTGCAAAAAGCCTGAAGTCGTTGCCTTTCATGTAGTGTCGGTGATGTCTCCTTGGCTAAGCGACCTGTTCGTTTGGCTAATGGTTCTACCCTCTATTCGGCTAGCTCAATTCTTCAGTAGCCCTTGCGATGTAGACAGACTTTTTGAATAAAAACACGTGATGCCTTTCTGGCGACCTTGCCTTTTCGGCGGTCATGCTTTTCGAATATTTGTAGCTCTCATTCAATGGGATCTAGGTTCGATAGGCAGCGTTATTAAACAGCAGCGCTTATAGTTCGCTATCTTCTCTTCCTCGGGTTGAGCGAAGGGTTGGTTGGCTTAGCTTGTGTTATTTCCCCTGTGTCAGGTTGATGCCGAGGTGATAACAAGTACGTTTGGAGCGACATTTCCTACGGTGGTCGTAGGTATAGTCTGCTCACTAGCTTTGCCTGCTGTCATCAGCTTTTGCTGCTAGGTTCTTCGGAATACTTAGTCTGCACTCGTTTTGGTACGAGTGCGGATTGAGTTGGTGTGCGTGCGCGATCGCAAATCTTTTGTGGTGTGATGGATTGTTTTTGCCTAGCCCCGTAAGCCCACCTTCTCAGCAGCTTTTGCCATGCCGCATTTATCGAATCTCAATCCGCTTGCTATTGTATTGCCTGCTTTAGGCTACTTATCCACGGTGTATCTCCTTCTTATGTGGATGAGTAGTCGGACATCAGATCTCTAGTGCTGACTCTTTATGGGTCCCCTGTTCTGCCATTTTCTAACCTCAGCCTTTTGGTTGGAGGTCTATCAGGGCTCAAAGCCTTGGCGCTTGCTTATCCAGGGCCTACTGTTTTGGTTTGTCAAATAGCAGTCAATGATAGATAGCAGCCAATGATAATGAGTAGAGGACGCGTCAGTTATGACGCGTCCTCTACTCATCTATTCAGAATGCGATTGTGATTGGAGCGGACTTGTCGTTGAGTTGAATTGTTCTCATCAAGACCGCTGCTTATTGTCTTAGTCGGCAGGCCTATTTGGGTAGAGCTATCGTTCTGCTGACTGAGAAGAGGTTGCGTGAATAGCTTCCAGCGTTGCCACGCTGACTTTCCCAACTTCAGGCTCGTAGCCTAGCCACTGCTTCGAAACCTGTGCAAATTGTGCTGGATCTCCGCTGACATAAAATTCAGTTGGCTGAGCTTTTGATGATGTGCTGGTGTTACTCAATCCTAAAATCTCTAGCTCTTGCTGTGCTGCGAGCGTTAGGTGCTTTGCAGGGTCTACCAACGTAATGCACTCAGGTAAAAACTCCTGGAAAACAGGAGCCAGGTGAGGGTAGTGCGTGCAGCCGTATACCAAGGTATCTATCCCTTGGACAATGAGGGGCTCTACATAGCGCTTTGCCATAGCTAGGGTGTAGGGGGCACGGATGCGATTACCCTCAATTAGAGGTACAAACTCTTGGCAGCCTACCTGCCATACTTTTGCCTTAGCATCGATTTCTAACACGGCCTGCTTATACGCATTACTATCTGCCGTCGCTTGGGTGGAAATAACACCGATTTTTTTACCACTTCTGACGGCTGCCCTAGCGCCTGGCAAAATGATGCCCAAAATGGGAATCGGAAATTCTGAGCGCACTTCTTCGAGGACCAGCGCAGAGCTTGTATTGCAGGCCATGATGATCATTTTGACGTCGAGGTCCATCATCCAGGCAATAATCTCGCGGACAAATCGTAGAATCTCACCTTTAGAGCGATTGCCGTAGGGCACCCGAGCCGTGTCGCCAAAATAAATGACGGACTCTTGCGGTAGCTGGGCACACATTTCCCGCAATACGGTTAAACCACCTACTCCACTGTCAAAGACCCCAATTTTTGAATTGGAGCGCAGCTTTGTGGAGAGGCCTGGGATGCTCATAGGTAATAATGCTTAAATTAAAAAGCTAATAAATGTTGTATAGAGTTTAGTCGGATTTGGAAACTTTACCAGTACTATTTTCCCCTTAGAGGTTAAAGAATCTGGAAGAAACCCATAATTTTTACTGAATTTTCTGAGTTTATACTGAGGATTTCGCCCTAGTGGCCTATGTTTTTAGGCTGCTTGTACGGATTTGCGGACGCTGACCATATCCAGCGTGAAAATCCTTTTGTTTCCTTGCAATGTGCAAGCTCGCTGCGTTGAACCCTCCTACGAGGTCAATCTACAGTGAGTTTGGTGGCTAGCGGGGCTTGTGGGTTCTGTCGCTTGAACTGCAACAAGTCCTATTGCAACGTTTTTAACTGTATGTCTACGTAATTACACGGAGTTGCTTGGGCCTTGGCACATTCCTGGCCCTAATAAAAAGGGTTATAACGACAAGTCCCCTTGCTGTTATAACCCTTTTTATCGTGGCGGCTTAATTTTGTTGTGGTATGGCTACTCGGCGGGCTCGGCCTCGGTGAGCGGTGTGGTATCAGCTGTGGCTGTTGATGCGCTAGCCCCTGCCGTTGCAGCTTCTAGTTCACTGTCTTCGCCGTCTTCATCGAAAACGAGCCTTAGCAGCGGTGGTGCAATAAAGGTGGTGACAATGACCATCACGATGATGGCGGCATCTAGGGACTCGGAGAGTACGCCACTGGCTGCGCCAACGCCTGCAAAGACTAACCCTACTTCGCCTCGCGGAATCATGCCAAAGCCAACGGCTAGGCGATTGATCCCTGGCTGCCCAAACACGGCAAAGCCCGTGATGGTTTTGCCAATGATGGCAACGACCACGAGAAATGAAGCAATGATTAGACCTTCCCGGTTGGCTGGAACCATGGGATTGAGGACGCTGATGTCAGTGCGTGCACCTACGGTGACGAAGAAAACCGGCACGAGCATGTCCGCAATAGGCGTGATTTGCTCTTCTAGCTCCTTACGTTTTGACGTTTCAGCCAAAATAAGACCGGCGGCGAATGCGCCCAAAATAGTTTCTAGCTGAATGGCCGCAGCGATGTAAGAGAGTACAAACGCGAAGATCAGCGAGCTAATGATCAGCTGGCCCCGGGTTTGCAGTTGATCTACAAGGGATACAAACAGCGGGCTGAGCAACCGACCAATGAAGATGGATCCAATTAAAAAGGCCGCTGCGCCTAAGACGAGGTAAATGACATTGGCAATTTCGATCTCGCCCGTTTTTGCCAAGCTGGCGACGACTGCTAGGACGATGATGCCAAGGACGTCGTCTAAAACCGCTGCACCAATAATAATCTGGCCTTCTCGGGAGCTGAGCTGCTGCATTTCGGCCAAGACCTTGGCGGTGATACCAATGCTGGTAGCCGTTAGCGCTGCGCCTGCAAAAACTGCTGGGATAGTGCCGATGTTAAAGAAGGCGATGAGGCCGACGGTGCCAGCGACAAAGGGGACTAAAACGCCAATAACGGCTACGACAGCTGCCTGAGGCCCGACTCGAATGAGTTCTTTTAGGTCAGATTCAAGGCCAATTTCAAACAGCAGAATAATGACGCCCAGCTCTGCCAGGACCGAGAGCGCTTCGCTTTCCCCACTAAATACCTGGAGCATCCCCTCTGGCTCGAGGCCGGACGTCATTTGTACCAGGTCCATGAGCGCAGAATGGGGCATGCCTGCGCCTTCGGGAAAGACGATCAGGTGTAGGGCCGAAATGCCGACGACAACACCGCCGACTAGTTCGCCTAATACGGATGGGAGGTTGAGCCGGGCGCAAAGTTCTCCGCCGACTTTGGCGGCAATAAAAACCGTGATTAGGCTTAGCAGGACCCCTGCCATCACCAGTGAGCCCACTTCTGCTTCGTCGACTTCTGCGAGCAACGGGGTCAGTGTGAGGCTGGTGCTATGCCACAAACCTGAGACTGAACCCTCCCAACTGTTTCCAGTCCAAAGCGTTGGGGAAATAAGACCATTCATATACCACCTGAATTGAAATTGAGTAAGCCGCCATTCAAAAAGCTGGGGGAAACCAGGGGAAGATTTTGCCTAGGTTTTTGAATGGCCTATCGAAAATACTGTTGGACCAAGATGTCCGATGGGTTCGATCATGCTGTGTGCAGCAACTCTATCGTTGTCTAATTTACATGAGTGCCCCGGTTACGTTGTGTTCATTTGGTCATAAGTTCTCTGCCCAAATTGGCATAAGCTAGAAAGCTGGCTCTTGTCGTTGCTTTTTAAGGCACGCACTTTCTACGCTAACGTTTGTTTTAACTGAGGTTGTTTTAACTGAGGCTTGTGCCTAGCGAGTCTTGTGAAGCCAAGGTCACAGGCCACAGGAGCCGAAGGATGATACTGGCAGAGGATATCGAGCGAGCATCACGACGCGCATATCTGAGCGCGAGCATCACGGAGCGAACACCTAAAGCGCGTATATCTAAAACTTGCGCGAACGTTAAGCATATCTAAAAGCTCATGATCTCGAAGCGCTTTATTTAGGAACAGATGCGTTATCTAAAGGCTGACTCTAAAGGCTCGGTCTATCCAAAAGCTCGGTGTTTGAGCGAGGGCATTTGCCTGCGGACTTGCTCAAGCCTGCCGGGATTAATTTCTGCGATCGCCATACCCACATTGTCACCTGCATCGGCGAGGGTAATGCCCCAGGGATCAATAATCATGGCGTGGCCATGGGTTTGCCTGCGGGCATTGTGGAAACCGGTTTGAGCCGGGGCAATGACGTAGCAAGTATTTTCGATGGCGCGTGCTTGGAGTAGGACTTGCCAGTGGTCTTTCCCGGTAAATGCGGTAAAGGCGGCGGGCACAATCAGGACTTCAGCGCCTGCCTTAGACAGATGACGATACAGTTCTGGGAATCGAACGTCGTAGCACACAGAAATACCTAACGTGCCTAGCCTTTCTGAATGATGAACGTCAGGGAGTGTGCTGCCGGAGGTCACATCTTGAGATTCTTGGTATGTGTTGCCATCGGGCAGGTCAACATCGAAGAGATGAACCTTGTCGTAGCGGCTGAGTTCTTCTCCATTGGCATTGACCAGCAAGGCGCGATTGTAGGTGCGACCGTCGGGTGCTGGGACCGGATAGCCGCCGCCCAGCAGGGTGATGCGATAGCGCTGCGCCATGGTCTTAATGAACTTTTCGCTGGCGAGGCAAATGTCTTCAGCGCGGCTAAATTTTGTGGTTTCGTCGCCTAAAAAGGAGAAATTTTCAGGTAGTGTAACCAGCTCAGCGCCGCGACGGGTGGCCAAGTCTATCAGCTCTTCGGCCTGGGCCAGGTTTTTGGCGAGATCAGGCAAGCTGGTCATTTGCAGCGCCGCCGCCAGGTAAGGCTTCATAGGTATCTCTTATAGCCAGATTTGTACGAGCTAATTGTACGGGGTGGGGGGGAGGGATGG
>JBCDAG010000285.1:0-9851 GCA_039186165.1 Cyanobacteria bacterium P01_F01_bin.53 | reverse complement strand
TGATTGTTCTGAACTAACCAGCTCAGAACAGCTTCCAGCTGCTTTTCGCAGCTACAAAACAGTCTGGGGAGTGCCTTTGGGCGCTAAAATTTGCCAGACTCCAGTACATCTTGTGTATCTCGGCACGCCAGTTCGGCAGGCCAGATACCTCACCTACCAGACAGATACCCTTCAAGATAGACACCCTTGGCAAAACAAAAATTCCCCCACCTCGTCGGCTCCAAATGGACTGCCCAGCATAAAACCTTAGGCTGGCGGCACTTCCGCGTGGTGAATCGTAAAAATCAGGGTAAGTGGGTCTTTGCCGAACTGGTCGCGACTTGTGACCCCAGCGCTCGGTTTTGGATCAATGCTAAGACCCTCAAAAATCGTCAGCTATGGGTAGCAGGTTGGCAAACTCGAAACGAAATGGCCGAGCCCTCTGCGAGTGAATAATCCACAGACACGGCTAGAGACAAGCCGCTGTAAAAACAGCTCGCTGAAGAAAACACGTTACAGTGATAAGGGCGGCTGCCTTTCAGCGTTATATCAGCGTGATAGCTGAGTTGGCGTCAACTCATTCACGGTAGGTGCTATGTCTTTCCCCATTGATCCGATAGAGCCTGAGCCGATAGAACCGAATCCGAGAGAAGATCCGATAGAACCCAAGCCCTCCGGAGATGGTCATCTGCCTGAAGATGCCAACCTTCTGAAAACTGTCCTGCCATCATTACTAGACGATTTTCGCTACTGGTTTGCGCGCACGATAACCCTCTTAGAGTCTCAAGAGATTGGCTTTCTTTCGGCTTCCCAACAGCAAGACCTGTTATCCCGTGTTCAATCCGCTCAGCAGCAAGTTAGTGCATCCCAAGCGCTCTCAGCAGCCACTGACAGTCAAGCCATCATTGATATGTCAGTGGTGATGTCTTGGCATAAGTTAGTACATGAGTGCTGGGGCGTCGCTATTCGCTACAGAAAAGAAAGTGCCGGTCAAGAAAGTACCGGTCAAGAAAGTGTGGGTCAAAACAGTGCAGGAAAGGAGCCTCTAGAAAATTCTGGTGATGCTGATCTTCCCAAGGAGCCGTTGGACCTACCTAAATCAACTGATTAAGGAGTTCCTTATTTTTGTCAGGTGTTTTGTGCGCACGGATAAGCCAGAATTAAGTAGGCCCGAATAAGGGCTGCTCATACCTAAAGAACATACTAAAACGCACACTCACTTGAGAGTCCTGTGCGAGAATAAGAATGTGTATTTCATCACTCTATGAACAATGGCACTATTATTGAGTTAAGCCCATTGAGTTAAGTCATTAAATTAACTTAGTTATTGGTTGACGCTTGTAACCCTCTGTTTACTGAAACCGGTCTGACTCTGCTCCTAGCCCTCGATTTATCAGCTCTTACCCATACCTCTGATTCGCCTTTTTAAGCCATGCTTCACCTGCTTTACTTTCTTGCTTTCACGGTCTTAGCAGTCCTTGCCGTCTCAAATATGATTCGCAATCTGGTAAAGCTTGGCACCCAGGTTACGCGACCTATGATGCAATCGGAGCAGACGACCAAGCGCCCTGTGCCCCATCCTGAGCTGTTAGATGAGAGTGGCGACGTGATCAATGAGCCCCTACTGGTGATGCGCTCTATCTCTATTAAGGATGCTAGGGAACAACTAGATGCCTTGTACGATGGTACTTCTAACGGGTCTGCTAACGGTGGTGAAGACACCCGAGAAGATGCTTAGTCGTAAGCGTCTGAGCCTGCTTGTGCTATCTAGCCCCTGGGTTGCCTAGTTGTCCAGCGGTTGAGTTTAGGCAAATTCTGAACTCTCAGGCTCTGAAACACGATTCATTGAAGTATCAAGCCCTTTCGGACTCTTCCTGGAGGGGTTTTATTCTACCTGGGCAAAAAACCAGGGTTACAGAGCCAAAGTGAGAAGATAAAGTTAATTAACATAATATTTTGCTCCTCTAACTATGGTCGCCGATTCAGACCCCGGTCAATTCCCGTCGCAAGTGTCTAGTCAAACCTCACTGCAAACCTGCTCTAATAAAATTCTGACGATTATCCATAAGGAAACGACGATTCCTGGGGTTGTCGGTCTTAAGCTCAATGAGCTTGGTTATGAGCTTGATACCAGAGCCCCGATTTTTGGTGAGCCGCTGCCCGATGATTTAGAAAATTATGCGGCGGCGCTGGTTTTTGGGGGCTATATGAGCGTCAACGATGACGAGCCCTATCTGCATAAAGAAGCCGATTGGATTCGCCAAGTACTGGCTGCTGACTTGCCTTACTTAGGGATTTGCCTGGGTGCGCAAATGCTGGCTAAGGTGTTGGGGGCCAAGGTGACGACCCATCACCAGGCCTGGGAAGAGATTGGCTATTACCCGGTGTATGCCACCACTGAGGGCGAAGCACTGTTTCCGCCGGAAATGAGGCTATACCAGTGGCATAAGGAAGGGTTTGAACTGCCAGAAGGGGCTGTGTTGCTGGCCAGGGGCGATACATTTCCTAACCAGGCGTTTCGATGGGGCGATCGCGCCTATGGTGTTCAGTTCCATCCAGAAATGACTGCCGACATGGTGGATTTTTGGAGTAGCCAAACCGAGCTGCTAGGCGCACCCAATACCCAAAGCCGCGCCGATCAGATTGCAGGCCATGCGCAATACAGTGATGCCGTAGAGTCGTGGTTGGAAACTTTCTTAAAGAATTGGCTCACATAATCCTGTTAGCCACCATCATTGAGGGGTTCAAATGGTAAGGAGGTGGCTGTATGCGCCTGATTCAGAGGTTTGTCAACGGCTTTCTTGGGGGCCTGCTTAGTGGTCTGGTCAATGCGTTTGCACAAGTTCGGAGGCGTTGGTTCGGGTTATTTGCGATCGCACTTTCCCTAGCACTCCTTTTCCAAGCCTGTGGTGGCAGCACCCTCGAAACATCTGATACAACTTCTGGCACTGACGCTGGTGCCAGGAGCATAGCGACCGAGGCCCCGGTAACGAGCAATCCCGATGATACAGCCAGTAATATAGACACCCTCACCGAAGAACACCAAGGCGATAAGCCCACCCCGACCCCTATCGCTATGGCTGAGCCCAGCGTGCCTGTCACCGGACAAAGCGTGACCTACGCCAATATTGATGGCCAAGACATCACTGGCTACCTTGCCCAGCCAGAAGGCACCGCACCGGATGCGGCACTCCCTGCCATCATTAGTATCCATGAGTGGTGGGGCCTGAATGAAAATATTGAAGCCGTGACCCGTCGTCTTGCCGGAGAGGGTTACACAGTCCTCGCGGTAGACCTCTATAACGACCAGGTCGCCACAGCACCTGATCAGGCTAGGGACCTGATGCGCACTGTGATGGATACCCCAGGTCCTGCCCAGGACAATATCACCCAGGCTGCCCAGTTTTTAGCGACTGAGTACGGTGCACCTAAGCTTGGCTCTATTGGCTGGTGCTTTGGCGGTAACTGGTCTCTTCGCACCGGCCTCCTACTGGAAAAGCTAGATGCTATGGCCATTTACTATGGTCGTCTGATTTTAGCGCCCGAAGTATTAGACGGGCTCGATATGCCCATCATTGGCTTTTTTGGTGAGGCAGACACCTCTATCCCGGTAGAAGATGTCACTAACTTTGAATCGATGCTCAATAACCTGGGTAAAACTGCCGATATTAATTTATATCCTGGGGTTGGCCATGCTTTTGCCAATCCTTCCGGGCAAAACTACGACGAGGCTGCTGCTGAGGATGCTTGGGCAAAAACAACGGCCTTTTTTGAAACGCATCTAAAGGCTTCTTAGGAATGGGCATTAAATAAATCGACGACCTTGCCCAGCTGCCCTTCGACTAAGCTCAGGGCGCGGTCTCGGACTCTGACGCTGGCTGAGCGGAGTCGAAGCCACAACCTACCGGATTTTGGATACGACCATTATCTAATTCTCACTTCTTTGGCATAGGCTACAAAACCTTAAGACACCCGATAGCTCGCTGAACAAAAGGGGCATCTTTCCGGTATATCAACTTTCCCTGTTGAAGTACCCACTATCGAGCTCGCTTCAGCGTCGCTATCCCTAGCATGATCCGCAGAGAATGCACGGCACAGGCCGCAGAGGTAAGCTGATAACAATCCACTCTAAATTCAACCTTATATCCTTGGAGACTTGTTTCTTATGACTGCTGCACTTTCTAGCACTTCTGCACTGACGCTTACGACCCTAGAGGGTGTGCCCGGTAAGGAAATCGTTGAGCACTATGGCCTGGTTCAAGGCAGTACCATTCGTGCTAAGCATGTGGGCAAAGACATTTTGGCGGGATTCAAAAATATTGTGGGTGGCGAGCTGAAGGGATATACCGAACTCCTGCAAGAAGCGCGCAAAGAGTCTGTAGAACGTATGGTACAGCAGGCTCAGCAGTTGGGGGCTAATGCTGTTGTTAATGTTCGATTTGCTACTTCTTCTGTCGCTTCTGGGGCTGCTGAATTATTCGCCTATGGTACGGCTGTAAAAGTTCAATAGCTGCCGAGTTGCTATCTAGAGTTGTTATTTAGAGTTGTTATCTCTTGTGACAACACTTTTTTGCTTGAACTTAGCTGTATGTGAACTCAGCAGACCCTAGGAGAGACCTGAAGAGCACTATGGAAATTGTTGTTTTTTTGATTTTGATTGGCGTGGGCTACTTTGTTGGCCAAAGTTTTGAGAAAAAGCACTATGCCTCGATTAAGGAGAGAGAGAAGAAAACACTGCATATCCCGATGATGAACTACGGGGCGAAGCAAGACTTACCCCATGCCCACGAGGCGCAGATGTTTGTCGGTAGTGTAGTAGTTGCCAATGACTACTTCAAAGCGTTTTCAGCGAGCCTGCGTAACTTGGTGGGTGGGCGTATGCTGGTGTATGAAAGCTTGGTCGATCGCGGGCGTCGGGAAGCTTTACTGCGAATGAAAGAAGAGGCGATCGCATGGGGCGCATCCCAAGTGGTGAATGTTCGTTTTGAAACGTCCAACATTGCGGGGCAATCACAACAGGGGGCTTCTGCTGTTGAAATTATGGCCTACGGTACCGGTATTAAATAGGCAGATATGGATAAGCCGCTATTCGATGGGCTGCTGCCGCTTCTAATCAGGACTGTCCCATCAGCTAATGAATAAGTACGTCCCACAAGAGATTACCGATGAGGTTAATGTCACCCCGATTCACCCCTTAACCAATTTGGGCTATCTGCTCGTGACCGTCATTCTTGTGGGTGGGCTGATCTATGCTGGATTGGGGCTGCTTGCTAGCCAGCTTGTGACGCGCATTGGCCCTGATACCGAAGAGAAAATTGGGGCCGCGATGTCATCATCATTTACTGCGGCCAGTGATAACGAAGATAGTCGGGTGGACTATCTCAATGGGATTTTGCGATCGCTACAGGAGACCACACCCACACTGGCTGAATCCCTAGTTCAGTACCCACCCCTGAAGGTGTACATTCTCGATACGCCGGTTGAAAATGCCATGGTGACGGCTGGTAGCTATGTATTTGTCACCGAAGGGCTGTTGGATGCGGCTGAGAGCGAAAATGAGCTGGCCTTTGTGCTGGCCCATGAGCTTGGCCATTTGTACAATCGCGATCCGCTTAGGGCTTTAGGGCGTTCGTTGGTATGGGTGAGCCTTAGCAGCATTTTGGGCATTGGCCAGGTGCAGCTGCCGGGCGTGGTGACCGATGCCGCTAACTTGTCAGAACTCAACTATGGCCGTAACCAAGAAACGGCGGCTGATGATTTTGCCGTTGAGGCGATGATGGCCCGTTATCCCCACGGTAATCACAGCTTAGATTTTTTCAAACGTGCCCAAAGCAACGCGTTTGACTTTGGAGCTTTTAATACCGTTGCCGAGTGGAACCAAACCCATCCGTTATCGGGCGATCGCATTACCCGCATCGAAGGCATCTTCAAAGCCAACAGCTGGCCCCTCACGGGTGAAGCCACCCCCCTCCCCTCGAACCTCGGCTGCAAAAACTTTGCCCCCTGCGGGGAGTAGGCGAATCAGAGGTATCACAACCGGCGTTTTCTGAGTTCTTAATCGTATCGCCCCATCTTATTGCTCAATCCTTAACCTTCTCTGAGGATTCTCATAACGACAACCTGCCTAATGACGGTATAAGTTGGCACCGTGTAGCCTAATCCAATCGTTTTACGAAGCAGGTGCTCATGTACGTTGATATCGCGCTCTCACTTAACCGCACACTTCAGGTTCCCTTACTCGTCGTTATCAATTCCATCCTTCGTAATACCAAAACGACTGACGATAGCACTACTCCAACCCTACGGTTCAACATCGTTGTTCCAGAGGGTGATCAGGCCTTTTTTACAGACAAAATTCAGGCGGTTTTTGCGAGCAGCTATGGTCCAGAGGCTGCCATTTTTCGCGTACGAGAATTCACACCACCTCCTTTTCTTAAGCACTATTTGGACAACAAGTTCCAAGAGAAATCGCCTGAGCGCCGAATCTCTCGCTATATGCAATATGCTCGTTTGTTTCTGAAAGAGCTGTTCCCGGATGTCACTCGCGTGATTTATCTTGATGGTGATACTTTGGTGCTTGGTGACATTCAAGAACTCTTTGTCCAGGGCAGTCAGCTGACTTCACATCGGTATTTAGCTGCGGTCCCCCAGCTGTTTCCGGCAATGTTTTATTTCTCTAATCCGTTCAAAATGTGGGTGGATTTGAGAAAGTTTAAAAACACTTTTAACAGCGGCGTTTTACTCACCGATCTTTCTTTTTGGGATGCCCGTACTTATACGTCACTCCGGCACTATTTGGCGCTCGATACCCGTAACAATTACCGCCTTTACAACTTAGGCGATGAGACTGTCTTCAATTTAATGTTTAAAGAGTCATACATTCCCCTGCACAAACAGTGGAACTGTTGGGGATATGGCCAAATCCATATTGTTGGTCAGTTTCTTAAGCTGAGACGCAAGGCCAGCCAAATAAAAATTCTTCACTGGAGTGGAGGGCATCACAAGCCTTGGCAAGGGAAAGAGGTGATTTACTCGGCGCTGTGGCGTAGCTATATTCCGAGTATGAACGATCGCGCAGCAGTGACAACGACACCTGTACTTTCACAGCAAGCAAGCTAATTTATTAGGTATTATCGGTATTAGTGGAAACCCATTCTATACAAGGGTTTCAGTAATCATTTAAAAGAGAGGTTGCTATGCTTTTTGCATATGCTCTACACATGACTTTGAGGGCATTGTTACCCTGTCTGAAAGAAAAGACTAAATGCAGTTTTTGTCTTGGTTGCTGACTGGAAGGGTAAAATAAAAGGCTGTGCCCTCACCCAACGTTGACTCAACCCAAATATGCCCACCGTGACGCTCGACAACTTTTTTACAGGTTGATAGGCCAATACCTGTCCCAGGGTATTCCTTCTGAGAATGCACGCGTTGAAAGACTTTAAAAATACGATCAAATTGTTTTGGGTGAATGCCAATACCATTGTCACGCACTGCAAAGTGCCACTCTTGTTCGCGCTGTTCTGCCGCAATCGTAATTTGAGGTGTTACTTCCGGACGGTGAAACTTTATACCATTACTAATCAGGTTCTGAAAGAGTTCGACCAATTGAACAGAGTTGACTATGACGGTGGGCAAAGACTCATAAGTGATAGTTGCATTATGTTGCTCGATGACTACCTGCATGTCGTTCAAAACTTGCGTCAATATGGTGTTGCAATCGGTGGGCACCAAAGTTTTTGCCTGGCTACCGACTCGACTATAGGCTAACAAGTCATTAATCAGCTCATTCATGTGCTCGACTGCATTCTCAATTCTATTTAGCCACCCTTCCCCCACCTCATCCAGAGTCTCTTGATACTTAATCTGCAGTAGGCTGACAAAGCCTAGGATTTCCTGTAATGGTTGTTTTAGATCGTGGGATACAACATAAGAAAACTCTGCTAGATCTTGGTTAGAACGCAAGAGTTCTTCATTTTGGGCCAGCAGCTTTTGTCGGAGAAAACTGATCGTCAGTTGGTTCTTCACACGGGCAAGCACTTCTGCTGTCTGAAATGGCTTGGTGACATAATCTACACCCCCCACATTAAAGGCTTTGACCTTGTCGAGGGCATCATCCAAGGCACTGAGGAAAATGATGGGAATATCACGAGTTTTCCCATCAGCCTTCAACCGCTGGCACACTTCGTAGCCATCCATCTTTGGCATTTTGATATCTAGCAAAATGAGATCCGGTGGGTCAGTTTGTGCTGCTGAGAGCGCCATGGAACCACTGAGGACAGCTCGGACTTCATACCCTTGGGTATTCAGAGCGCTAGATAACAAGCGGAGGTTCTCAGGTGTATCATCCACAATCAGAATATCGCCTTTAATGTTTTCGGATGCTTGCATAGCAGTTACTCTCCATCAAAAACCGTTGTCCTGGAAAGGCTCGCTCTAGTCCTTTGGGTGCGAGAGAAACTTGATTTCATCAAACTGAAAGTTTTCTACCAGGGCTGCTAACCCGTTAGCCAGGATGGTGTGGTCTTCGGGGATTTGGGCGATAAGGGCCGCAATCTTCTTCCCTCTGGCTTGAAGAGCCGCTTGGTACAGTTGGTCAATCCACGCAGGCGACATCACCGTTAAGTCTTCTACCGTCAGATTCTTGGCCATCTTTGGAGAGGACGACGGTTGAGGATAGTCCTTATAGATATAACGAACCCCAAGATGCTTCGTCATTGTCTGGAAGATGACATCTGCTTTAAAGGGTTTAGCCACAAAGTCGTCACAGCCTACTGATAAAATCATCGCCTTCTCTTCTTTGAAGGCACTTGCTGTCAATGCAATGATCACTGTTTCCTTACCCTTGGTTTGGCTCTTAATCCACTTGGCGGCTTCATATCCATTCATCACGGGCATACGCATATCCATCCAAATGAGCTGTGGGTCCCAACTTTCCCAAAGTGCAATGGCCTCTTGACCATTCACGGCTTCTTTGACCTCAAACCCGATCGGCTCCAAGAGGTTGACCATTAACTTGCGGTTCTCCAACCTATCCTCAACGATTAAGATACGATAGGCAGGCTGCTCCGGTGCTAGAGAGCAGATGAAACGATCTGTAGAGAATAAGGATTGAACCTTATCTGAGATGCCATCTGCGTCCAACACAGAAATGGGAATACAAAATTTAAAAGTGCTCCCCTGACCTACCCGACTGCTGACAGTGAGCTCTCCGCCCATCAAATGTACAAAGCGAAGACTAATCGGTAAACCCAGGCCTGTTCCTTTTTGAGTCTTGAGACCAGTTTTTGCTTGAATAAAAGGGGCAAACAAACTGTTCAATTCATTGGGAGCAATGCCGCTACCAGTGTCGGCGACTTCAATGGTGAGAAAAGTTGGAGAATCGCTCTTTTCTGTCTCAGATTTTTCTAGGCGTTGCTCAGACCATACCCGTAAAATCACTTGCCCCGCTTCTGTAAATTTGATGCTATTGTCCAGCAGATTGATCAAAACTTGGCGCAATTTGCGCTCATCAGCTCGCACATATTGCGGAACACTGGTCGCTGGATCGTAGATGAGCTGCAAGCCCTTGATTTGGGCTCGCAACGAAAGCGTGGTTGTTACCTCGTTGAGCAAATCATGCAAAGCGAAGCTATTTTCATTTAAAGATGAACGGCCAGACTCAATTTTGGCCATTTCTAAAACGTCATTAATTAGCCCTAGTAAATACTCTCCACTGCGATTAATTACACTGATTTAGAAGTTACGCATTGACAAAGTCGTGTTCATGATGTGAGGAAAACGTAGACTCGGCCACATTATCCAGAATAAACTGACGAATGACGGGTACAAATAATTGACGCGATATCTCGTAGCAGTTGTTGATAATGCCTTTG
>JBCDAG010000284.1:0-9911 GCA_039186165.1 Cyanobacteria bacterium P01_F01_bin.53 | reverse complement strand
GTAGGAAAGACAACGACAGCTATTCATTTAGCTTCATTCCTAAATAAATATCGGTCTACACTTTTGGTCGATGGTGACCAGAATCGCTCGGCTATGACCTGGGCTGCTCCAGGTCAACTGCCCTTTAAGGTAGTAACCGATATTCAGATGCCAAAATATATCCGTGACTATGAGCATATCGTTATTGATACACAGGCTCGCCCAACGCATGAGGATTTAGAAGAACTGGCAGATTCTTGTGATCTATTGATTTTGCCAACCACTCCAAAAGCTCTGGATCTAGATGCGTTGCTAAAAACCATTGATACCCTAAGGCAAATGCAGTGCCGTTTTAGAGTTCTGCTGACAATCGTGCCTCCTGCACCGAGTCGCTCAGGTCAAGATGCTAAAGACATGCTTGCTTCTGAAGGCGTTCCTGTGTTTGAAACTGAAATTAAAAGACAGGTTGCCTTTGAGCGAGCCCCATTAGAAGGAGTCGTAGTCAAGGATTACGATGACCCAAGAGCTGCGATCGCATGGTCAGGGTATGAAAGGTTAGGGCAAGAAGTGCTTGCTCTAGAGAAAATCGGGCAGGAGGCCACAGCGATTAATGGCTAAAAAGAAAAATCGCTTTCAGGCACTACGTGACCTTCGTGCACAGCAGCAGGCCGAATCAGCAGTGGTTCCTCTAAGGGAACAACCTAAAGAAAAGACTAAGGAACCAGATGACGCGAAGATAAAATCTGCCCCAGTGTTGCCTGTGCCCGATACTATCCAGCCACAAAAGGAGGAAAAGCCGAAAAAGAAGGGACTTGGCCGTCCTCCAGGTCGCCGTAGCGATCCCAGCTACACCCAATTTTCATCCTACATTCGGCTAGAGCTACTTCTATCGGTTCAAGATGAGTTGGCTCAAGAGCGTCGAAAAAATCAGCAACGTACCGCGCGTCCTGTTTGTGATCTAATAGAAAGCTTGCTGGAAAATTGGCTAGAAAAGCAAAAACGTAAAAATGCGAATGCCTGACATTTTGCGTAGGCAAAACCCCAACTAGGAGCAATGAGGTTATTTTTTCCTCATACTAATTTCAGCAGGGTTATGCGGTAGGGGTGTATCTGTTAACGGCTTTAAAATTCATCGTCCTCAAACTGCTCTGGATATTGAGCTTTTGCCCAAAAAATACCCATGACTGTTCTACCTGGAAATTGCTCTAATAATTTTTGGCGACAGGCTGAAAAACTTGCACCACTGGTTAACACATCGTCTAGAAGGCACAATATTTCATCCTCTTTAGAGTTTGCCAAGGCAGTACCGTCTATATCAAGGGTGGCGTATACGGTGTCTGTGGATCTCGATGTCCCAGCGTGTAGGCTCTCTCTATCTTTGACGCATTTTAGGACTGGCCAACAGCGAACACTCTCTATTGCTTTTTCTATACCCTTAGCCACCTGCTCTATCCTGTCATCATATTCAGGATGAGTGGCAGACTTAGACGGTGGAATTGGAATTAGGGCCATAGCCCGACCAGCGATTTGACTCTGAAGATAGGCTGTTAGCTCGCTGACAAATGTATCAATTGCTTTTTTCTTATGGTGGTTTCTATGAGTTTCGCTAGGTTTAATCTTTAGGTTACTAATAAAGTTATTTGTATCAGAGAAGCTAAAGCCTTGCCCCACCGTATAGATACGTCCATATATAAGGGTGAAACTTGTATGGTTAGGGCAGTTATAAAGCTCAATGGAGTCGTCAGCCTTTATCCATTTTGCCTCTTCAAATAAGCTAGGCATTCTGCAATTTTTCTAGTATCTCTGTACCATCCTCTATCTTAATAGCTCCTTTACCTAAAAAACGCTCTGGCCACTCTAAGCCTTGGTCAAAGCAGGATTTTAGTATAAACAGCGCTCTTCCCTGCTGGAGCGCTGCCCTTGCTTGAATGAGTGTTCCGCTGGTTTCAGCCGCTTCCACAATGATTGTGGCTTTACTAAGCGCTGACATGGTTTTATTTCGTTCTGGGAAAAAGCCTCTATTCCTGCGGTAATCCTGAAGCGAGTACTGGTAGAAAGGTACCTGACTGACAAGTAGGTACTCCTTAGCAATACGTTTTTGTAGCTCCGCGTTCTTTTTGGGATAAGCCTCATTTAGAGAAGTTCCAATAACCGATATTGTCTTTCCTCCAGCTGCGATCGCAGCCTTGTGAGCCTCAGTATCTATTCCATCAGCAAGCCCTGACATAACGGTAAAACCGTTATCTACTAGGAGACGGGCGAGTTTTCTAGCCCTTCTTCTTCCTTCCTCAGTTGGCTTTCGAGTGCCGACTACAGAAACCGATTTAGATGACAGCAGGTCTAAATTGCCCTGATAGTAAAGCACTTCAATCGGATTCTTGGCATCTCTTAGAACCTGTGGATATTCAAGATCACCGTAAAATAGTGCTGAAAACCGCCTAAATGGGAGAAGCTCCTCAACCTTGTGCTGAATCTGCTTTAGAGCAGTAGGGGAGGGGTTTTCCTTTCGTGCTATTGCTGAGGGGAGCTGGTGATTGAACTTGGCAAATAGTGTGGCAAGTTTGTGGACGGTTGGATACTTTGTCCAGAGATATTCATAGGATGTAATCTCTTCCACAGGACTTATTAAGTTCCCCCATAAGGATTCACCTTTTGCCAACATTTGACCCACCAGTTTTCTAATTTAGCCTTAATAGTTCAATTGTACTATATGCGTATATTTACTGAACATACAGTAGGTTCTAGGTTATCTAACGCAGAGCCTTGGAGCTTGTGTTGCTCAACTTTTCTAAAGTGATCAAAGCTACTTGAGCTAACTTCAAGAAAATTAAAGATCAAACTACCATATCGCTAAAGCTTAGAAAACCTAACGCCTACTCGGCTAGTGCAATAAAACTTAAAACAGCTAAATTGAGTCATCCATCCAGCCACATAAGCAGTCCCAGTGAACCCTCGGGGGTGTCGTTTCACTCATGTTTTGATTGCAATCAGGGCAGCGACCAGTAAATTTTGGATGCCAGTCTTGGATGAGTAGATTCTGCTCAAGTATGTGTCGAACTACTGGGGAAGGGCTGATTGGGCAATTGTAGATAGCTGCTTGGTTGCTTGCGTTGTCAGGTTCAGATTGATTCAATGTTTTGATTATCTAGCTACAAGCTTGGCTAAGCTATTGGTATGAGGATTCCCTGTTGGGGATGGTGCTGATTGCTAATTGCATAGTGCTGTCCCATTATGGGCGCTTAAGGTAGGCTCTGAACTCTAGGCAAATTTGCTAACTGTCATATCGGGCCAATACCCCTCAATTCTTTGATAATCGTAAGCTAAGAAACGCTGAACCCTCTGCTCCTAAAGGCCTGGGTGGGTGATGCTAAACGCGCAAAAATCAACTTGATTCATGTGTGACAGTTGCTATGTGACAGTTGACCAAGCGTACTGCCATATTGGGCTACATTCCTTTGTTTAGACACTCATAGTATGGGCTCATCAATCAGTTCCACATGTGAGGCCCATGAAGCAAATTAGTATTTCTCAAGTACTGCTTGCTGCTATCTTTTCAGGCACAGCAATTTTTATGACAGCTATAGCCCTAAACTTTACAGGCGTTATTGAGCTGAGTTGGACTAAGGACGGCTTACAGCTGCGCCTTGTCTCGCAGGCTCATTCTTTGCCATCTTCTAACGATGCCTCTGTTGAGGCATTTTAGAGATAACGCCTGGTGCAAGAGTAGTTTTTCTTGTGTCTGCCTTAAGCTAGGGCACAGTTGAGTCGCTTCTCTGATCTTGTCGAACTCAATAGACTGTCGATAGGCTATTGCTAAATCAGTACGGCAAGCCACTGGATACTAGATGTGAATAAGCAGCTACTTGATGATTCGCTATGGGGATGGCATTTCCACAATGCTGGAATTTGCCAGAAGGGCGCGGAAAAGTTGGGGGAGGTTCTTGATGATGACAGACTTTAATCAGGCCAAAGTCTTACAGATTCTCCAATCGGCTATTAGTGCTCAGCAGGAGCTAAATCAAGCGATCTTAAATCAACTGGCTAATCTGCAAGCTGAAAAATCTGAAACACAGTGGGTTCCCCTTGATGAGGGCGTAAGGTTTCTTGGTCCAGCCTTTTCCTCTAGAAAAATTTTAGATGACATCAAGGCAGGATACCTAAAGTATGGTGTGCATTACATCGACACCAGTAATGGCAACCGGCCTACCTATGCCGTTAGGGTAAGCTCGCTACGCAAGGTTTATGAGATACCACCTGAGAAGCGACAGTGCTATTTAAAGTCAGCTTAATCGCTCTAATACTTGCCTGAGTTCTGATTCTCCTAAGAAATTGAGATAAATATCACTATGAATCTTAAGGGAGTGGCCTTGAGATTTTGCTGCTATGGTGCCACCAATGCCTTTTAGCTCCATTCGCCCTGCATGGGCGTGTCGTAAGTCGTAAATCGTAAAGGGCAGCTTGAGTATATAGAAATAGTGCGAGCTGCGAAGTCCATAATCTGAATTGTTCTTTACGTGGAGTTCGGGTAACTCAATATCTTTCCCCTTGAACCATACCTCCCACCAATCAAGTGGACAGGGGAGGGCAAGGTGATAGCCTGTCTTCCCGTCTTGAACCACCGCAATCGGGTCTTCTTTTAGTTTTGCTAGGTCAACATAGAATGCTTCGTGATTACGTAGACCGTAGCAAGCGCAGAGCCTATAGAAATTTTGCCAACGGAGGTTGGGTATTTTTGCATCCCAATTCAGAATTTTTGAATCGCTGGGTACTTTGTCCCTGCTGACTGCTGTAGGACGATACTTACCTCGCAGGGCTTTTAAGTTTGTGTCAATTTTCGCAAACTTTGCCAGTGCACCATAAGCTGTGCATGCACGTTGCCGAGACCTTGTATCCGGTGGATAAGAGGCTGCGGTTGTTTCTAGAGTGGCTGCTGTTAGGTCTGTATCCTGTGGCAGTTTGGCGTATGGCAGGCGGTAATCTTTATCCCAGGTGGTCTCGCTTTTCGGATTTCGTTCTCGACGTGTGAAATAATCTGCCTTAAAGGCTTGAACCCAATCGGCTATACATTTTGAGGTCTGTTGGTCTTCAGCCCAATCACTCCAGGAAAACTGATCAAGCATTAGGGCATAATTGAGCCTTTGCGCTTCTGCTTCTGCTCGCTTAACTCCAGCAGGATTAAAGTACACCCCTAAAGAAATACGCTGCTGATAAGGTTTGGTTTTATTGGAGTCAGGTTTAGGCGGTAGGGTTGCTCTTAAGTAGAGGCGATCGCTCTCTGCTCTTGGTGCAATACGCACACGAATATTGGCTGCTTTTAATCGCTTATTTGCTTCTTTAAGCAATATATCTGGGGTTTTCTTCGCCATTTTTGCTCTGGTCTATCGGCTAAAATCACTGGCCTAACTACTGGCCTAAATTCTAACGTGGAATAGAGTTGGATAGCGTGGGATAGGGGTGTTGAAATAGCTTGTAAATACGGTTTTTATTGGATCTTTAGAAAGGGACTCCATATGTGACGAGCTTTGATTAGTGGATTGTGATTCCACCATTCGCGGGTTCAAGTCCCGTCGTTCGCCCTCTAAATAGAAAGCGCCTGAGTTAATCTTCCGTGGAAGTCCTCAGGCGCTTTTTTATGATCGATTTGTTTATTTTTGAAGCATCCTCTATTGCCCTGTTTCTATTGCTCTGCTGAGTCTTCTATGACTGGCTCCTCGGTTGCTTGAGAGTCCGTTGGCTGAGCCTCGGTGGGTTCGACTCGGTGGTTGGCTGCTCGGTGGCTGTTTCTGGTGTCGAACTGTTGCCTTGAGTCCACCACGCTAGCGAATAGGGCTGAGTTTCGTCGCTTTGTTGAACGACTCTGAGCTTATAGCGGCCATCGGAGGGTACTGGGATAAAGACATGCTCCAGGCTATCTTCAGTGCTTACTGAAGACCACACGCTCTGGCCGATGTCATCTGCATCGGCAGGCATGAGGTAGAGGTCTAAATTACTCAAGGCTTTGCCATTAAAGCTTTCACCGAGATCGTAATACTCATCATCGGAATTCAGCTCTACGATGCGATCCCACACCAGCGTGGCATTGACATAGCTTCCCCCTTTTAGCGGCTGTTCAAAAATATAATCTTCGCTGTTGGTGGCCTCGGTGATATAGCTCCAGCCCATCGCGGGTACTGTTCCCGGAACCCATTGACCAGCGGCGAGTTGCTCATAGGCCCGAAAGGCATTGAGGTGGCCAGTGCCTAGCTCTGCGTGGAGCGGAATGCTTTGATCCGTATAAGCATCAGATTCTGTCCAGGCGTCACCGCTTTCGTCTAGCAGGGTGCGGCTCATGCCCAGCAGTAAGCCATCGCCGGTGTCTTGCAGCTTATCTGCTGAGTTGAGGATGACTGACTTCATCACCAGCGGTTCTCGAGAGTCTAGGCTCCAGTTACTGTCGCCTGTGCGAAACTGGCGATCACCAAATTCTTGTAAAAGGGCGACTGTGGCCACCACATGGGGAGCGGCAAAGCTGGTGCCACTGCTGACAGCGCGTCCGCCGTTGGGATCAAACATCTCAATGTCACTGCCGGGGGCCACTAGATTAATGGAGCGCCGTGCACCCACGTTGGATTCTGGCTCTGAGTTCGGGCCGCTGCGGGGTGGTTCACTGCTTAAGTTGGCACCATCTACCCGGACGAATTGGCCATCGACACGGGTGGAGTAGGCGACATTAATGCCATTGAAATTGTCGGTGGGGATAGGGATCCCGCCCCGGCCCTGGTTACCGGCAACCACATACAGCAGCTTGTGTACCCGAGAGGACCAGTCAATGCACTGCGTGAGTAGGGCATTGCCATCGAGGGCGGCATTGGGACGCTCGTCGCGACTGAGTGGCTCGCCAAAGCTAAAGTTAGTGGCGCGTACATCGCCGCTGTTTTGGAGGGCGATGTGCTGTGAGGCGAGGCATTCTTCCCGCTGGCCGATCAATTCTGTGAGGTCACCGATGGCGGCTGAATATAGGAAAGCGTCCGGGGCAACGCCGCGCAGCAGCTTGTCTTGACTGATCATGACGCTGGCAACGTTGGCGGCATGGGCATCGACGGATTCGTCTGCGATCGCAGGACCATCTACCTCAAAAATGCGACCGACTCTTACCACCGCATTCTCAGGCGAAATTTTATCAATGCCAAATTGCCCTGGACGACCGATCTCTACCTGCCCGATGGAAATTTTTCGCCCGGTGAGGTTGTAGGGCGCTTCGTGCAGCCTACGCGCATCAATGCCATCGCCATTGACTGAGGTCGAAAGCGCCAGCGCAGGCAGTCCTATGGTCACAGACCCTGCTAAAGCACCCAAGCCCAGCCCCAAACTACTGACTTTGCCTGTGAACCGTTTGCGCTTGAAGAGTGCCATGTATTGACAAGGATTGATAAAAGACAATAGAGCAACTCTAACTCAATTATCGAGAGGGTGGTAGAGCCGTGGGTACGTCAGGTAAATCAAAGCCTTACGGGCCTTTTTACCTAACGCATCTCACGGTTGATAGATTTACATGATAAGCATGCTAAATATTTTGTTACAATAGTTACACTATATAGATCTTTCTCTATAAACAACATCCAAGATGTCTCCATCCATTACTGAGAGGTTGCTCCCCTATGGCCAGTATCAAGTCTGATAAGTCTGTTGTCATCTCACCGTCGATTTTGTCTGCTGATTTTGGTCGTCTGGGTGAGGAAATTCGCGCCGTGGATAAGGCAGGTGCCGATTGGATTCATATCGATGTCATGGATGGCCGTTTTGTGCCTAACATCACCATTGGCCCCCTGATTGTGGATGCTGTACGCCCTCACACGGAAAAGCCTTTAGATGTTCACCTGATGATCGTTGAGCCGGAAAAGTACGTTGAAGACTTTGCTAAGGCAGGCGCTGACATTATTTCTGTGCATGCTGAGCACAATGCTTCTCCCCACCTGCATCGCACCCTGGGCCAAATTAAGGAGTTGGGCAAGCAAGCGGGTGTGGTGCTCAACCCTGGGACTAGCCTAGACATTATTGAGTATTGCTTAGACCTGTGCGACCTCATTTTGATTATGAGTGTGAACCCAGGCTTTGGTGGTCAGAGCTTTATTCCTGGCGTGATTCCCAAGATTCAAAAGCTCAGAGCGATGTGTGATGAGCGAGGACTCGATCCTTGGATTGAAGTCGATGGTGGATTGAAGGCCCACAATACTTGGCAGGTGCTAGATGCAGGTGCTAACGCAATTGTTGCGGGTTCTGCTGTGTTTAAGGCGGATGACTATGCAACGGCTATTAGCGACATTCGCAATAGTAAGCGGCCTGAGCTAGCTGCTGTTTAGGCGGTGATGTCGGCCTAAGTTTGGTCATAATCACTGTTTTTAACCTGCTGAAGTGGTTGTTTTCGCGTAAGGCAGTCTTAAATAGCTAAAAGCGGCGATCGCGTTTGTATGAAGGGATTACCCGGTGCAAATGCGATCGCTTTTTAATGCTGTAAAGTACTGACTTTGCGTGTCTCTCAACCGGATTTCGGGCATCCTGATAGCTGTAAGCTTGCGCGCAATCGGTAAACAGCGAAAGATCATCGTTGTTTGCCTTGCACAGCATACTCAACAGTGACTGCCTATCTATGCCGTCTATCGAAGACAGAGTTGCCAAAATATTTGCAACCCGTCAGATTACCAGGAACGACCAGTCATTTTTAATGTCGGTTTTTGCCAGTGGCAGAATTAGTCCTGATGACGAAGCGTTGATCAACAAAATTTATGAAGCGCTGAGTGCAGGGCTCCTACGGGTCGTTGAGTAGAGGGCTGGTTGGGCAGGTGGAGGATTGAGCACTCCCTGTCACTGAACGCTGTGTTTTAGGCTTGTGCCTTGTTATGCAAGGACTGAAAAATAATCCATGCGAAATGCCCGACTGATGAGGCTTACAACAAGCTCTTTCAGCCGGGCATTTCGCATTTTAAAGAAATAAAAAAGCCCATGACGAGGATTGAACTCGTGACCTCACCCTTACCAAGGGTGTGCTCTACCACTGAGCCACATGGGCATTTCTTGAGAAGGCTTTCTTTTCAATGCACCTTCTCAAAGTAATGATGTGTAGATGGATGGGCCAGGCTGGATTCGAACCAGCGTAAGCATAGCTAGTGGATTTACAGTCCACCCCCATTAACCACTCGGGCACTGACCCGCAGCCACCTACGGCTTATAAAATGTAGCATACGATGCGTACCGATGGTCAGGGTTTTTGCGCCAGAATTAGCATGGAATTCTGGTTTGGAACTTTTATAAAATTTGGGTTGCAAATAGACCTGCGGTAGCCACTAATTTTGTAGTTAATCAGTTTGGCTCAGGTGCATTTTTGCCGCTAAGTTGCAGGAGGATGAAATCCCAGGAGGTTGACTTGAACTGCCAACACAAGAATTTTCAACCCCTTTAGAAAACAAATCCCCAACCAGTGAAGGCTTGGGGCAGTTGACTATTTGAATGCCAGGAGGCGGACTTGAACCGCCGACACGAGGATTTTCAAAGCCAAAACATGATTTTTGGCTTAATTTGACTGTTTATTGTGGGTTAGGGCTAAATGTCAATCACACAGCTTTTTGTCCTCTGACTGAACATTAGGGCTGCTTAGCAAATAGCCTCTCATTTGCCTACAAGCATCGGACATCAGCATATCTAGCTCCCAAGGCCAGAGCTTGGCGGTGCCGTCACTACTGGCGGTGGCGAGGGTGTTGCCATCGGGGCTGAACCGCATGTTCCAAACCGCATCGCTGTGGCCTTCGAGGGAGTGAATCAAGCTGCCATCTGTGTTCCAGAGCTTGGCGGTGCCGAACCGACTGGCGCACGACTGAAATAAACACACGGGGCTGAACCGCTGGTCAAAAATCCAAACACTGAGGCCTTCGAGGGAGTGTCTCGAGCTGCCAGCTGTG
>JBCDAG010000283.1:0-9925 GCA_039186165.1 Cyanobacteria bacterium P01_F01_bin.53 | reverse complement strand
TATATGTATTGGGACAGTATACAATCAATACAATCATATGCTTCTGCTGAGGGGTTGTGATAAAGGAAGTTTGGAACGCCGGAGGGTAGCACGCTTGATTTTGTCTTGCGTATTCGATGATTCCAGTTTTTGACTTGTGCAGCCAAATCAGAAGAAAGCAAAATGCAAGGCATTCTAACTCCACCGGACTAGATGTATCAAGCAGACCTCCCATTATTAGATCACTGAAAAAGTCAATGTACGTTTGCAGTACTGCCTTCCTTAAGCACCCCCAGAAACCTTCAATACGTTGATTGTGGTTTGTAGATCCAAATAAAGCAGCTATCTCTTTGCTACTGTCATCATGCTCGGACCTCAGCAGCATTTGAATATCTGCCACTAGAGTTTTTTCAGTCTCTCTGTCAAGCCTCAATATTTTTGGCACTGCATTGATTTTTGCAATAGATTTCAGGAAATCGGAAGCAACCAGTATAGGATCTTTGTTAGTTCTGGTGCAAGACAGCCATATAACCTTTCTGCTGAATCCATCTATGCATCCATATATACAAAATCCATATCTCTTGAGTTTGTCATTGCCATCAGCATGCCACAGATGATTTGGCCCTTTAACAGTGTAGATACGACACTTAAGGTTTCTTTTTCTCATTAAATCAGCTCTCTCAGGGTCCAGAATAGCTACAACATCTCGCACTGTCTGTCTAAAAGATGTTCATGGAGCAAATTAGTAACATGCATTATGGTGCTAGCAAGCAATAAAAGAAATAAAATGCTAAATAGCTATGGCTCATTTGGTATAAATGACACAAGCATCATGTTTAAGTTTTTAGGTTGTACAAGTGCGACAGATGACAAGTAATTTATCAGAACTGGAAAAACTGAGTGATTAGAATAGCATCAATTCTCATCTAGAGTTGGCACACATTGTTAGTAATACTAGAATGTTGCCTACCGTTTTACTATAATATTCTTTTCTCTACGAATCTGTTTCCAAATATTGTTAACTCCATTGCCAGAACTTGCTTTCAACATGGTCTGGATTGATGGGATCACCCTATGCAATGGCTCTTCATACCCTTTCTTAAAGAAATGTTTAAGTGCTTGTAAATCTACACTAACCATTGAAGGAGAAGTAAAATTTTTCGGGCCTACATGTAAATAAAACCAACCAAAGAACATACAATACATGTCTATCTATATACCAATGATATTGTTGTTAATAAAACTATGCAGTAGTCTGCTAAAGATTAAATACACCTGAAATGGATACATTCTTCCATAGCTTTCCACATTAATTGAAGTATATCAGCAATATCTTTGTATGAAATCACAAGCAAGCAGAACTACTCACTACCTATCAGTGCGTGCACAACAACATGCAGGAAAGATCACGACAGATCAGAGACAGTTGTGTGAGTGGTGTACTTGGCTAGTGTTGTGCTGCTACTCAATCACGAGTTTTATTGTATGGGCCAGGGGTGACCTTGGGTGTGCAGCGCGGCTTTCCTAAGCTAGGCGATGAGGCCTTCCCTGGACACATGGCCATGAACAATCGGCTGGTGAAGATTATCGAAGACGGTGGTAAGGTGTATGCCTGCCGGTTTGCACTACAAGCACTGTATGGCCATGGCGAGCCTTCTCTAATTCCAGGGATTACGCCGATTAACCCCTTGGATGTGCTGGATATTGTGCTGATGCACCGTAAGGAAGGGGCCTTTATTTTAGACACTTGGACAATGTAGATTGTGTAGGTTTTTAGACCTGTACAGGTGTGAAAACCTGCTTATGAGTGCACGGCCTAGGCCGCCTTCAATTTACCCGGTCTTAAGCTAAAGCGTTTTATCCGAGAACGCTCTTAGCTAAGGAGAAAAGGTAAACGATGTTAGTCAGAATATTGCTATGAATTATTCACGGACTGATTATTCACGGACGGTAAGAGCGGCCGCCGTGCAGATTTCGCCTGTGCTGCACAGCCAGTCAGGCACGATGGAAAAGGTATTAAAGGCAATTGACGAAGCGGCCCAGTCTGGGGCGCAGTTGGTTGTCTTTCCAGAGACTTTGGTGCCGTATTATCCCTATTTCTCTTTTGTGCTGCCGCCTGTGTTAATGGGCAAGGAGCATATGAAGCTGTATGAGGAGGCGGTGGAGGTTCCAGGACCGGTAACAGAAGCGGTGAGTAGCGCTGCGCGATCGCATCAAATGGTGATTGTGCTAGGTGTGAACGAACGCGATAAGGGCTCTCTTTATAATACTCAGCTGATTTTTGATGCCGATGGTATATGCCTAATTAAGCGCCGTAAGGTGACACCCACCTACCATGAGCGCATGGTGTGGGGACAGGGCGATGGTTCGGGCCTACGAGCATGCGATAGTGCCGTGGGTAGGGTGGGCGCGCTCGCCTGTTGGGAGCATTACAATCCCTTAGCGCGCTATAGCCTGATGGCTGAGCATGAACAAATTCATTGTGCCCAGTTTCCTGGGTCTATGGTGGGTGAGATTTTTGCGCAGCAAACTGAGGTGACGCTGCGCCACCATGCGTTGGAATCAGGTTGTTTTGTGGTGTGTTCTACGGGTTGGTTAACGCCGGAACAAGTAGTAGAGATTGCCCCAAATGAGGGGTTGCAAAAGGTGCTGAAAGGTGGCTGTTACACCTCAATTATCAGTCCTGAAGGCGTGCATCTGTGTGAGCCCATTCGGGAGGGTGAAGGAATGGCCATTGCCGATTTGGATTTCTCTTTAATTACAAAACGAAAGCGGATGATGGACTCTGTGGGACATTATTCCCGCCCAGATTTGTTGCAATTAGCGGTTAATAAGTCTTCCTACTCGGTGACTTCCTCTTCTACCGTTTCCTCTGTTCATAGTCCGTTGAGTACAGAAGATGAAGCAACCGCTGTCTCTTTTCCTTTGCCAATAGATAATTCAACAAATCAGTCAGCAATTCATTCTGCCGAACAAGCTTCTGCTACTCCGCTTCAAACTCATGCCTAATTCAATGTCTTTAGCATCCAGGAATAGTATTTCTTTATCGGCTGAGCCCACAGATTTCCAGCAAATGGATGCCCAGCAAATGGATGCCCAGCAAATTATTACAGATCTTCAGTCGAAGGGGCTCAAGTTAGTCTCTGATACGGTTGGCTCCTCTGGTCGTAAAGGCGGTGCGGGGCCTTCTGACCATAAAGCGGTCACGATTGGAGACACTACGGTCATGGTGCCGGTGTACACCGACAGCGCGGCGCGATCGCCCTATGGGGTAGATCGCTCTATGGGAAGGGCCTATCTCACCAAGCATGACCAGGTAATTTCTCCCCTGGATTTTCCCCAGCAGCCTCGTTTTTACCAGTTGCAGACTGCTGATGGGATTCCCTATTCAAAAATTGCCTTACTCCACAGTAAGAATGTGCTGGCAACGACTGTGTTGCAAACGTGCATTCGCTACGAGAACCGGAAAACGGCCTGCCAGTTTTGTGCGATTGGTGAGTCTTTAAAAGGTGATCGCACCATTGCAAAAAAGACCCCTGAGCAGCTGGCAGAAGTTGCGGAAGCGGCGGTACGGCTAGATGGTGTGGAGCACATGATTATGACCACCGGCACGCCAAATGTAACCGATCGCGGGGCGGCGTATTTAACAGAATGCGCCCAGGCGATTCGAGCCCGAGTAAATTTACCCATTCAGGCGCAGTGCGAGCCACCGGATGACTTTAGCTGGTTTGAGCGCATGCACTCAGCGGGGATAGATACCCTTGGGATGCATCTAGAAGCCGCTGATCCGGCGGTACGGGCAAAGATTATGCCGGGGAAGGCCAAGGTTCCGCTTTCCTATTATTTTGAGGCTTTTGCGGCGGCGGTGAAAGTGTTTGGCCGAGGGCAGGTGAGCACTTATTTGTTGGCTGGATTGGGGGATAGCAAAGAGACTTTGTTATCTATGAGTGAACGGTTAATTGAGATGGGGGTTTATCCCTTTGTAGTGCCGTTTGTGCCGATTGGTGGAACGCCGCTGGCGCACTATGCCTCACCGAGTAGCGATTTTATGTTTGAGCTTTATCAGGGCATTGGCGAAAAGCTGAAGGCAGCGAATTTGTTGTCTAGTGAGATGAAGGCAGGGTGTGCAAAATGTGGGGCTTGTTCGGCACTGTCAGGCTTTGAGAATTAACGCATTGAGACCCACTTAACTCAAATATATAGGAGAGATATGGCTAAGCGTACTTATACTTTTCAGCTAGCGTTGGCTGCTGCTGAGATTCGTGAATATTTTGAGCTGAGAAAGCAGATTTTTTGTGAGGAACAGGGTCTGTTTGACCAGCATGATCAAGACGATATCGATATTCGCTCCTATCCGATTGTGGCGATCGCACATGAAGAGAATCAACCTGATCAAGTCGTGGGTGTTGTGAGAATTTATGAGCAGGAGAATCGACTCTGGTACGGCGGTCGCTTAGGGGTACATCCTGATTTTCGTCGGGTGGGACGGATTGGTAAGGGTCTGATTCAAAAGGCAGTGACGACGGCCAATACCTGGGGCTGTGATAAGTTTTTAGCGACTGTTCAGCTACAGAATGTACGATTTTTCACTCGGTTGCATTGGGAAAGTTTGGAGGAAATCGAGATTCTGGAGCGGCCTCATCACCTGATGCAAGCCGAGTTGGAGTATTATCCAGCGGGGCAACAACATCGGCCTGCACTGCCGCTATCCCAGGCCTTACCTCAGCGATTGGCGATACCTGAGATGGAACAGGTTGCTTAGGTGAGCAGCATGGTTCTCCCTACCCCAAAAAACGAGGAACAAACCGAAAAACAAACCGATCTTTCTACCCTGATTGCTTCACTGAGAGCTGCTGTGGGTGTGCTGAATAAGCAAGATATTCAGGCGGCGGCACGGGCCATTGGTCAAACGGTGACCGGGAAAGGTAATGCTCAGATTCGTTTGGGTGATGACTGTGCGGCCATCCCAGACGGAGACGGTTATCTGTTGTTTGCCTCTGAGGGAATTTGGCCGCAGCTGGTAGAACAGGATCCTTGGTTTGCGGGGTGGTGTGCGGTCATGGTGAACCTGTCAGATATTGCGGCGATGGGGGGAGAGGCGATCGCAGTGGTCGATGCCCTGTGGAGTAAGTCCGTTGAAAATTCTCAAATGCTATGGGCCGGAATGCAGGCGGCGTCACAGGCCTATGGCGTGCCGATTGTTGGTGGACATACCAATTGCCATAGCCCTTACGAGGGGTTGGCGGTGTCGGTAATGGGGCGATCGCAGCAACTCATCACCAGTTTTGATGCCCAGCCAGGGGATGCCTTGGTGATGGTGGTGAATATGGCGGGGGCCTATCATGGTGAGTATTCTTTTTGGAATGCGGCCACAATGGCAGATCCTGAACAGCTCAGGGAGCAGCTCGCACAGCTGCCATTGTTAGCCGCGTCGGGGCTTTGTCATGCGGGGAAGGACATTAGTATGGGAGGCTTAGCCGGTACGCTGTTGATGCTGTGCGAAGCTTCCGGCTGTGGTGCTTTGTTGGACTTGGGACGGGTGCCACGGCCAGCGGGGGCAGCTTTGGAGAAATGGCTAACTAGCTTTCCCAGTTTTGGTTTTTTGCTGAGTGTGTCCCCGGAGAATGTTGAGGCGGTTACCGCTTTGTTTTACCCTCATGGATTAACCTGCCAAGCTATTGGTGAGGTGAGAGCAGGCAGTCAGGTGATCTTTCAACAGTTTGAAGAACAGCAAATGTTTTGGGATTTGGCAGTGCCTTTAACGGGGTTTGGGGCGGCTGAAATAACAGCTAAAAAATGTGCTGAAAGAGCGACTGAAATTAATGACCCATCTCACCCATGACACAAACTTCGCTACGGATTGCGTTACTCACTTACTCGACCAAGCCTCGTGGCAGTGTTGTACACACCTTAGATCTCGCACAGGCCTTGGCCGATTTGGGGCATGCGGTTTGTGTCTTTGCATTGGATAAGGATGGTAAGGGCCTTTATCGTGACGTTGGATTCAAAGCTTATGCGGTGCCTGCGGAGCCTTTTTGTGTCAGTGATGAACAAGGCTCAGGGAAGGGCATAGATCAGCTTATTAAGCAGCGGATTGGAGAGTTTGTTGCGTTTTTTGAGCAGCATGACGACACGTATGACGTTTACCATGCACAGGATTGCTTGAGTGCGAATGCCTTAGCAGCTCTAAAGGCACGTGGGAAGATTCGTAGCTTTGTGAGAACTGTTCATCATATTGAAGCGTTTAAGAGTCCGTATTTGCAGGACTGTCAGGAGAAATCCATTTATCAGAGCGATCGCTGCTTGTGTGTGAGTGCGGTGTGGCAGCGAGTGCTTAAGCAGGAGTACGGACTGGACGCACATCGGGTGATTAATGGGGTGAGTCGTCGATTTTCTTCTGAGCGCAATGGTTCAGAAGTGGAATTGGCTCAATCTTATGGCTTAGCGGAGGCAGCGGGGCCGATTTATTTGACGGTGGGGGGGATTGAGCCCCGTAAGAATTCGCTGCGACTGTTGAAGGCCTTTGGTGCGGTATGGCGACAGCATCCTGGCGCTAAATTAGTGATTGCTGGTGGTGCAACTCTGTTTGATTATCAGGACTATCGGCGAGAGTTTATGGCGTTAGCGGCGATGGAGGGATTGGAGGACGCTTTGGTGTTGTCAGGGGTTGTGCCTGATGAAGATTTGCCGGTGCTGTATCGGTTAGCGGATGCTTTTGTGTTTCCATCGGTGCAGGAGGGATGGGGGTTGGTGGTGCTGGAGGCGATCGCATCTGGCCTACCGGTACTAACCTCTCACCAAGCGCCGTTTACTGAGTTTTTGTCGGCGGCTTCGGCGTTGCTGATAGACCCCGAAGATGTGAACGCGATCGCCCGTGGAATGGCTGATATTATTCGGTCTGAGACTGCTCAGCAACTGATTCACCATAGTCGCCCAATTCTTGAACACTATCGTTGGGAAAAATCTGCGACAATGCACCTGGCACTGTATAGACAATTGGTATCAACAACTCGTAAGGACTATGCCTGAAATTAATTTTCAAATCCAATGGCCCGATGGTCAAGAAGAGCTGTGTTATTCTCCTTCTTTGATTGTGAAAGAGTATTTTGAACCGGGGACGGCGTATACGGTGACGGAATTTGTGACGCGATCGCGAGAATCGTTGACAATTGCGAGCGATCGCGTACAGGAGAAATACGGTTTTCCCTGTAGTCGGGCCTTAGGACAACTACGACGCATTGAAACCACGGCACAACAATATGCCACACTCCCAGATGAGGGGGAAGTGACTGTTCTACGGTTTGAATAGGCATTCACCAACGAGAGTTATGGCGATGAGTGAACCTACTTTACCTCAACTGAACTTTTGGCTTAGTCAAGTTCAGGAAGGCTGTAATACTTCGAGACGTGTTTTCTGCAAGGATGATATCTGGTTGGTCTGTGTAGCTTCAGCCAGCCCCATGCTCGATCGCCAGCTTGCTATTCGTTATTGCATCATTTTTCGATATTTTGGAGTGTCTGTTTAGATTGAATTGCCTCCCATCGGTTCAAAGGCTGACAGAATGCGCTCGGCCCACCGAGTTGAATCAGCCCATTCGTCATTTTTTTAATTTTGAGGGTAGTCGATGTGAATTCTCAGGGCAATTATTTTAGTCCTTATGCTGCCTGTGTTCTACACCTTTCAAAATTTCCTTCTTCACGATCCCATAACTCTTTCTATACTCTCGACAGCTAATGATTGGACTTTTGAAAGGCCAGAAACCTGGCATTAGCAGGGCTAGCTAGTTCATTTCTCAGCCGTCGGCAGTATAAATTCTAACGTTGACAATGACTTTGAAGACAACGCCGGTTACTTTGAGCAGTTCGCGTATTTTTTTGTTTCGCTTTCTTGTATCGGTGCTATCTCAAGATATCAAGCACCACATCATGTTGGCCAACGGTTTGTCATAATGTAGCGTAGCTTGCTCTTGAGTTTGATGACAACCACTTCAGGGATGCCATTGCTCACCGGCATCTGGCCGCTGCTTATGGGCTCGAAAAAATAGCATTTCTCTGACATCACGGAAGCTGAGTAGAAACATATTGTAATGCTATACGCAGTTGCTAATGATTTTAGTGGAGAATTGATAGCATAGAGGTTCAGTAGTATATGCAGTTTCCCAAGATTCAGTAGTAGCTCATCGTCAGATTTCGTTAAGTGGATGCTCTTACTCCTATTTGTCAATGTATGACTCCTAAATATCAAGAAATCCTGAAAATTCTCAATTTACCCTGGACGATTAGCTACCTGTAGGTCTTAATGTAAGAAAGAATGGAGCTAGAAAACGATGATAAGCATATCTTTGAAGAGGAATAAGTGAACTTTTGGGGACTAACCTTACTTTATGGGAAGTTCAGGTTACTAAAATCGCCTATGTATGGGATTTACTAAGGGCTTGTAAAAAAACAAGCTTATGATTCTAAAAATTCTCAGTCCAACTAATCGATGAGAGCCTTAAAGAAAGGCCAAACCGTGAAGTTTATTTTTACTTAAGGCCGTTTCAATATTTAACTTGCGATAGGGCTTTTAGAGCTACTTCTACGCTATGAATTGTCTAGGCTATGAATTGTCTAGTTGTATCGCAAAAGAGGAGAGGTATAAAAATGTCTCAGTGGGCAGCCCTGGTTTACGGAAGAACATCTGAAGTTGACTTTCGATTTATTTCGGTTCCGATTGGATTTACAGTAGAAGATAGAGATTGGGCATGGAAATATATTCGACCCATGATGCGTTCAGCAGAATCACTTTATGAGCAACCGCGTTGGTGTTTGTTTGAAAACGAAAAATACTGCATTTTTGGCGTTTCTTGCATGGCGAGTGATCTTGTGGAAGCTCAAGAAGAAAATTCGATCATAGATATAACTAGAGATTCTAAAGGGAGAGCCTTGTATGTATTTGTTGGCTATGTATTGAAGAAGATAAATGAGACAATTCATATTCCTCAATACAGCTCAAATTCTCTATCTTTATTCAAACCCTTATATAATTATGTTGAAGATCAGTGGTCGCTCAAGTCTTTTCAGCTGGGTAGTAAGAATCCTATAGAATCCGTTTATGAGGAGAGGCCTGATTTTATTTCTTCGCCTTCTGATCTACTAAATCTGGAGCAAATAACGCCAAATTATCAGTCAGACTTTGTGGCTTTGTGGTCAAGCTCTGAAAAAGAGAAAAGTCAGCTTTGGCATATACTCAGTCAGAAGGTGGGTTCGTCAAGCAATAGCGATAATTTTGTTTCATTGTGTCTTGGGTTGGCAGCTAAGAAGGAATTTGTGAGTGCGCCATTCCTGAATGGCACAGTTATAGATGATTTTGATAGAGAAACGATCAAAAAGAGATATCAGCCCCACCCTTCAGACACTCTATCGACTTTTCCTATAGAGAAAGATTATGAAAAAAATGAGTTCTCAAAAGACTCCGCATCCAGTCGGCCAGGGGCTGATTTTTCTGTTAGTGAGAATGGAGCTGATAGATTTCTAGAGGCAATAGGCGCATTGGGTGGTGCAGCTTTAGCCTCGAAAGTGTTCAGGGTAAAGGGGGTGTTAGGATGCCTAATTGGTGGAGGATTAGGTTGGATAACCACTGGTTGGTTATCCAACAAAGGGGTCGGAGGATATCTGCGTAGTGTAGTCGACTCTCTGATTGGCTTGAGCCCTGACACAAATTTACAAAGAGAAGATTCCGACAATAGGAATCCTAGGCGACAAGGTGAGCCTTCTAGAGACGAAGTCCCTGAAGAATCCGTCGGTGATAGGTATGGATTTAGAAGGAAAGATGGCAGTGCTGAGGAGGATTCAGATTGGTTTTCATAGCTTTTGAGTTTGATAAGGAGGTTGGTCAAAAAATAATGGAGAGTAGATAAGTAATATGTCAATTCGCCGGCTAAATATTTTAATTTTATTTGTTTTT
>JBCDAG010000282.1:0-9930 GCA_039186165.1 Cyanobacteria bacterium P01_F01_bin.53 | reverse complement strand
CTCGATACGTAGCTTATGGACGGAGTTCTTTTGACGAGTGTCTAGACCGTCTAGGCGGGTGGCTTGGATATCTTCGATGGCCTTGGACTGGTTATCTAAATGCTCCAGGCGTAGTTTTTGGACGCTGTTCTTATTGCGACTGTCGATTTCTTCGAGGCGAGTGGACTGGATATTGAAGCTAGCGGGTTCGATGGCGGAGGCAACGGGGGCAATGGCAGCGGAAGCAACGAGAACAGTTAAGGCGGAAAGAATAGTACGTTTCATGGTTAAAGCTCCTTGGGGGAATCAGTGATTGACTTCATTGATTACTAGAATGCCGGGGGTACCTGAACGCTATGTGACGGGTAACTGAGGGTTGCTTAAGGGGTTTCTGAGTTTGGCTGAGGAAGTTTGGTGATGGGGGTCACAGGGGTGGGTTTGGTGTGTGACAGTGGGCTGTCGCCGGTGGCCGCGATCGGGATGGTGAAATGAGGGGTTGAGGGTGGTTTGTAGTGTGACAGTTGGATTGCGAGCTGATAAGTCAGAGCTAGCGATCGCAACGTATACATAGGTCTGCAAACGTATTACATATCGATTAGTCTGGTTCCTCATTTTGTTGCATTGAGGCCAGGTAATCGAGTCTATCCGTAAACCTTTCTAGTAGGTTGTTTGTCTTGTGTACCTCATTGAGAAGCGACTCTAAGTCTTTATGGATATTCCATATGACGAATGGCAGAAAGAACCACGTCACAGCCACTATCAGAGCAATAACCTCCAATGTTGATCACCTCCGAAACTTTGCATGTAATTTCAGGGTTTATCGGAGCTGATCAGGAGCTGGGCTGTAACGTTTATCGAAGCGTTGCGATCGCAACGCCGCAGGCCTTCAAACTAACGCCAGTCTTAAAGCTGCATCCATGGATGCAGCGTCCTAAAGCGCCTAGGTAATCCAATCGTCGTGCCCAGATGACTTCGTTGGCCACTGTCGGCAACCTGAGCGTCACTATGAGGTAGCTGGACAGGTTTGCTAGCAGTGCGGTTTATTGCACTGGGGGATGTGGTGGTGTCGTTTTAGGGCGTGGGGGTTGAAAGTTGATTCCTCCTTGCACTCTCGGCTTAACTACATCGCACCGCTTCAATCACCCACATATGAAGGCAAATCAATAGCTCTTGACAAATGCTGATTTCATAAGTAACTTAGACGTAATCCTATATTCAGTAATTGAATATAGGATTCAATTACTGAATATAGGTAGTGATTCTTCAAAATAGTTCTAGAAATGGAAGAGAAAAAATTTCTTTCCTTAACTCAGTCTCAAATTGTAATTTTGGCTTCCTTGCGCTATCACGAGCGCTTTGGGTTGGAGATTTTAGATGCAATTGAGCAAAATGGAGGTAAGCGGGTTGGATTTAACTCTCTGTATCCTAATCTAAAAAAGTTAGAGGAGAAAGGGTTTGTTACGTCACGGTGGGATGAGGAGTATAGGAGTGGTAATAAAGCTCGCCGTAAATATTTTCAAATTACGGGAGAAGGGGCACTGGCTTTACAACAACAGTTCGCCTTTTTAGAGTCTGTGGGGACTTGGGTGCTTGCTCCCTTGTAATGATGATGGCTAGATTGTCATGGAGACGAATTAGGATGCCTTTTTTACCCCTATTCATTGTCATCGGTCTTTTCTTAGCAACTAGTAAAATTCTTCAACCTAGTCAGCAACTTTTGTCTAAACGTGATAACAATGATGATGACCGGGCATTGAATCAAGCCTTGATTGACTATATAGCCCGTGAGGCCCAGAATCAAGCTGGCAAGGCAAATAGACGAAACACTACTGCCCATGTATCTAAATCAAAAAAAAAGGGCTACTCTTTACCCTCTCTAGAACAGTTTTTGCGAACCACTTTTCCATCAGAGTGGTTAGATTATGAGCATATTTTCGCAGATTTACATGATTTCAAGGGCTGGCTGAAGGCGCACAGAAAACCCATTTGGAAAATAAGTTTCTATTATAATTGGGCTTATATTTTAACTTGTGTAAGATTTTTGGTTGATGTTTTTTTGTCTTCTGCAAAGAGAATTTTATCTCGTAAATAACAGTCTCAATAGTAAAATTTTAGCGCTTTAATCTCATTCCTTCAGTGCAATAGCAAAAAATCTTCTGAATAGGTCATCCAGTTACTTTGTAGGAGGAGGTATGTGTGTAATCAAGCAACAAGGTTCAAGTTCTGATTGGCTAAGTTTTATGTGCTCTCACGGCGCTGCCACTATATTTGCTCTTGGAACGACTTTTGGTATTGGTGTCACCCAAGGGGTTAGAGCTGTATCTTTTTCTCTTATGTCATATCCCACGGGAAAAGTTTTGACGCTGAGTGATTACGAGCGACTTAAACCCAAAATGACTTTGACAGATGTACGTGCAATTCTAGGAAATGGCATGGAAGTCAGTCAATCAGTCACCGGTTTGGGTGCTGATGCGATTTTTACAACTAAACATGAGTGGAGAAATACAGATGGATCAAAAATTGCTGCTACTTTTCACAACAACATACTTATCAAAAAAGATTTACTAAGTAGATAAAAATTGTTCCTCTTCTTCTTCTTCTTATCTTGGACTCTCTGACTTCTTGCTAATACTATCCTTTGTGCCTGTCTGACACTTCAACTTTGTAAGAATAAAACCACCCAAAACCGCAGCCCGTGGAGTACCACCGGCTACTATCCCACCCCGTTTAACCCCTCCCTAAAAAGACGTTGTGCCCGTGTACTCACACCGGCACATCTCAGTTTCGCTCGTCCCTCGCTAGTGGCCGCCCTGCGCCCTCTACGCCACCGCCAGATAGGCTACCACGGGAGGCCCATAGATCAAGGGGCCGCTGCGCTCTCCGCATTCGCTCCGCCCTTGACCATGGGGCCACCCTGCCCGTGGTTCCCCGTGGCTGCGTGGCGCTCGGTGCTCGGGCGGCGTCTGCCGCTGCTAGGGGCTACCAGGGCAGATAGTTTCCCGCCGTTTCACTGCCATGGCTCTCCGGCCTGGGCACCCAGCCCAGCAGCTCCACCGCGCAGCCGCCCACCAGCAGCGCTGCATACTGCCCCCGATCGCTCGTCACCGCCTCACAGTGCCAGCCCTCCGCGCGTAGCCACGGGGCTAGGCCGTAGGGCAGCGGTGCCGGTACCGCCAGCACGACACCGCAGGCGATGCCGTCGCGGTGGGGTCTGGCCCATGGGCAGGCGTTAAGGATGTCAGGTTTGGGCCTTAGCTCTAGCTGTCGCATGGTTGTTGTTGTCATAAGTCAGCCTATGGGGAAACCGTTTAAGCGTGTTTCCCTCGTTATGGCTATGCTGCGCCCCTGGCCGTGGCCTTTAGCCAAGGTGAGTTTTCCGCTTCCCATTACGTTTGCTGCCGTTGTTTGGTTACTGCCCCGTACGCTGGCTCTGGCCGTTTCTCCGGTCTGTTTCCTGTGTCTGCTGTGCCTAGTTCTCGATGCTCCGTCTTTGTAGGGTTGCCGCCCTAGCTCGCCGTTGTCCGTCTAGTTCCACCCAGCGCCCATCTGACGATGACAGTCATTGAAATAATGATGCAATGACCATATGTAGCCGCTGGGCTGCGTTTCCGTATAGCGCCCCGAGTCTCACACGAGCTTCTAGGCCCCCGTGCGCTTAATACTATTGTACCATTTTCAGCGCTAAAAATGGTACAATAAAAGAGTAAAAAGAGAGTTTTTAAGAGTCGCTAAAGCGCTTTATCATCAATGCTTTTAGTTGATTAAGCCTGCTTAATAAAAACTCTCTTTTGGGTAAGTTTGTGTATAGGTGGAATGATCTGGGTGCAACCAGATCATTCCTTGCACATCTTGCCTACCAATCTACGAAAAGGAAACAAGATGTACGAACTAGATTTTAGTGCTGATCAGCATAAGCGGGAACAGCAGGACTCAGAAAAAGTGGAAGCCTGGGGAATGGATCAGGCGGCGCTGGAACAAATTCTTAGGCGCTGGGGCAGTCGGCAGGTGATGACGGCATTGGCCAAGATTCATCAAGAGGTGACGCAGGACCGCTCACAGCTTACATGGCGCATCCTTAGCCATGCCTATCTAACCGGCGGCTACGACGACCCAAACCCGTGTAACTGCGACGACGGTTTTTGATTTTCTGCACCTACGCGGGAGTGGTGCCCCGCCGTTCCAGTAATTCGACACATTGAAACCGAATGAATAATTCACCACGAAAAAACGCATCGCAGCAAAGCGTATGGCAATGGGTGACGCTGAAGTTTGCCCCCACTGAGCCCAAGACCAGTAACCCAGACTGGCAGGCGCAGCACTCCACTGTGGTTGTCTTTGAGAATGGCGGAGAACAGCGAATCTACTTTAACCCTGGGATATTTTCCAGGCTGAAAAAGGGGGATGTGATTTTATGCCATTACCGCACGGGTAAATGGCGGGTGGCCAAGGAGCAATCGCCGGAGCTGATGCAGGCGTTGGAGAGCCGGAGCGTGGCCCCCCATGAGCGCAATGAGTTTAGGCCCCCGGCTAGCGACCCACGACCCACGGCACCGCCGCCCCTGGCGGCGATACCCAGCCCGCCGCCGTCGGCAAAGCAGCCGACGAGTCACGATGTGGCGGAAATTGTAGGCCTGTTTCAGGAGCTAAAGGCAGCGCTACCGGAGGCGCAGGAAACGACGATACGGGCGTTTTCGAGCACGTTGTTTATGCAGCGACGGAAGGAGGAACCGGAGTTTTAAAGACGTGTGCGCAGCCTTGACACCCGCCCAGGGCTGCGCCATCAGAGACCCTTACCCCTTTTTTCTTTTCTCTCTTCAGAGCGTCCCCTCTAGTATTTTTGGTCCCATATTCGTAAAAAGCTCATTGCCGTAGCGCCATTGACTGAGCCTTTCACGATGTACTGAAACCTTTGCAGTGAAGGCAATGGGCTATGCTCAACCCAGGACCAAAAATATGAAACTTTTAACGTTCCGGTGGTAATCCACGGGAACAACATTTTTCTAGAAGCTAAACGGCGATAGGTAGCAGCCGGTGGTACTCCACGGGCTGCGGCTTAGGTGTGATCCTGACGAAAATTGGCCATAGAGCTAGAACCCTTGATTTGAATACATTTCAGAACCTGCTTTTTTGAAGCCACCAGGAAAAGCACTGATATCAAAGGGTTTCAAGAATTTATTTAAAAATGCACACAATTATATGTTTTTACAATAGTATGTAGATGTCGATATCAAATCGATGTCCGTAATGAGGTTGGCCATAGGCCAGGTTGGTATTATGCCTGCCAAGAAAAAGAAGGGTCCTGATGATAAGGACCAAAAAATAGTACGTATCTCAGCCATCGATGAGGATGTCCTCACCGCATTGCTAGGACGTGAGCTGTATGGTCTTGAAATATTAGATCAACTCAACCTGGAGCGTCCCAGTGAGCTGAAGTTTGGCAGCTTATACCCTGCGCTAAATCGCCTGGAAAAGAAGGGGTTGGTGTCCTGGAAATGGGGCGATGAGGTGGATGAGTCAGGGGGGGCTCGCCGTAAGTATTACAAGGTGACTGGGCTAGGAGCCAGGTCTTTGAGAGCGGTGCAGGAGTATCGGGCGTCGCTGGCTCAGAGAGCGGGGCAGGCTCCGGCTATGTGGGGAGGGGCTTGAAGTGGAAAAGCATATTAAGCGTAGGATACGAAATACATGGCGTAATCGCCTGCTGCTTGGTGTGAGTAGTTTGGCTGTTCTTGGGTTTTCTGTTTTTCAGTTTCAGACAGCATTAAAACATCGCACGTCTGACCTACCTCCATGGGCTTTAGACTTTACTCGATCAGCAGAACAATTGACGGATGAAAACCTGACAGATGCAGAAAGAGATCAGGTAGTTGTCGACATTCTAGATGTTGCTCAAAGTCGTAATTTAGTCGTTACTACATGGTTATTACATGATCTATCGGAGTCTAGCTATCGAATTCAATCTCGGGAGCTGGTTCTAACCATAGCTCGGGCTCGGGCTCGGGCTCTGGATCTGGATCGGGCTCTGGATCGGGCTCAACAACAGGTTATTGATTCAGGATTGGCCGCGAAGCTAACTGATGACATGTTTCTAGTCCTTGTCATCACAGCAGACTTAGAACACACTCATGGCCTAATAGATAACGAACCAACACGAACTCGCGCTTTAAGGCAGTCAGCAATCTTATTGGGTGTATCGACTGTCATCTTGATTGGTTTATTAGTGATGCTTATAAGGATTCAAGGCTCGTCAAAACTACCACGTACTGCCAACCTCATCGCCTTTCTTCCAGAAGAGTGCGTTGCGGAACTGGGTTACTTAGAGAGCCGATTGAAGCAAGCAAAAAAACCTCACTGGCAAATTCGAAGACGGTTAATCCATGAATTTGTCTTTCTACTTTGGGCGCATTACGTCCAAATGCAAATCGACAACCTGTTTCTGGGTTCTGGTGAAGATCATACGATTGATGACTGAGTTCTAACTCGACCGCACAATACCAAGGAGTAAACCTATGTTTGGTCAAAAGCAACCGACACCACCACCACCGACACCACCGCGCGATGGGATTGAGGTTTCACTGCGAATCTCTGACGCGAACTTCATTAAGCTGGCTTCTATTGTTGCCACCTTACTGCTTAGCTCTGGTCTACTGATGCATTCCACGTCTCAAGGACAGGCTATTGATCCTGCTAACGCGATAGAGTTGACGACTCAAGAAGACGGATGACTGAAGACTCCCCCCAGTATCCAGGCTGGATCGACTAAGACTACCCAGCACCCGATCCAACCTGGGACTATTACCGAATTTACGAAATTGCGTTGGCATAGCCGCTCCAGCGGAGCATCGCACTTGACCGAGAATTGACTAGGTTATTCAACCAAATTTCCAACGAAGAAAATAGAATACCCGAAGCAGACCAACGAATCCGGGAACGTCTGAAAGAAGTTAATTTACAGTGCAACAAACTAATGCAAGCACTCGATTGAAATGCAGCTTTTATAAACTATAATTGCTGCCATAAAACATATAAAAGCCATGAGCAAACTAAGCGAGCTGCTACAAGCACGGCTTAAGGAGCAGGGTATAACCAAGTACTCCTTAGCTAAGGCCATGGCCGATGCTGACGGCAAAGGCAAACCGGCCACCAACTTCAGTAGCAAGGTTTCTAAAATCCTCGAATACCCTGAAGCTAGAGTATTCGAGGGTGTTCAGGAGCTGGTTGAACTACTCGACGGTGAAATCATTATCAAATGGAGGACGACCACGGAGCATTCCATCAAATAGTCCTGTGTTTTACAACACAAATTTCTGGCAAAATCAGATCGTTCTTATTTCCTGAAAATTACTGGTATTAGACGTTTTTACTACGTGCTACTACCAATATCGTCATTTTTCACCAAAAAGCAAAAAGCCCAGAGCTGGCAGGCTCTAGGCTTTCAAATGTATCAATTTTTCGTAGACCAATTATGGCACATAAATCCCACCTTCGGCTAACCCCAGCCGAAGTAAAGATCCATTGGGAAAAAGGTAACTACACTCCACGAGGATACCTGCATCACCTGATATTGGCGCATCGAAAACCGGGATGGAGCTGGCGCATCGAAAACGTATCCCAGTTTTGCCGAGAGTGGGAAATTCCCCGCAGCACTTTCTATAAAGCTAAAGCGGTCCTGGTTGCTGATGGCGTGATCACAGAAAGGATTGTCGGCTCAGTTGAGCTAACGGTTGTTAGTACAAATGAATGTACACAGCCAGAGACAGGTGTCTCAGATCCGGGACAGTCAGTCTCAGATCCGGGACAGTCAGTCTCAGATCCGGGACAGTCAGTCTCAGATCCGGGACAGTCAGTCTCAGATCCGGGACAGTCGCGGCTTGAAACAGTTGATACCAAAGAGGTCTGTGCCCCTACATCTTTAAACAACTCTTTTACAACTACCTACACAAGCTCAGTAGGTCAGGAAAGTGTAGGTGGTGGTGAATTTGAGCATGGAGAAGATCGAACTACGCTTCATGACCAAAATAAAGGTTATCTCAACGAAGCAAGCCACCCAGAAAAGGACGATTTTATCCCGCCAATTCTCCAGCAAACGAAAAAGTTTGGCGTCAACGTTGATGACCTCCAGTTAAAAAGAGCCATTGAGCAATGGCCGGATCGGGTGCCCGTTGCGATCGCATGCCTCGAAGAAAAGCAACTAACGGTTAAGCACCCCACCCGATACCTGACCCGTGCGATTCAAGACGGTTGGCAGCCTGAGAAAGGCGTTCAGCGGGTAGGGTGGTCCGAATGGTGGGAAGAAGCCCACAGACGTGGTTTGGTCCTGGCCTCCCAGGGAAAGGGCGACACGATTATGGTGATGACCATCGATGACCATTGGGTACCGTATGAGCACCTCAGGCGGCAGAGCTGGGCGGAATTAGAAGCGCAGTTAAAGCCAATCACAGTTGAATCCCAGGCAGCTCCCGAAGAATTAACAGACGCCCAAACTCGAATCCTTGAGGCAATGGCTATTTTAGTCGAGGACTAGCCATGCCCATGGATCGCAGCCTCTACCCGAAAAACTGGGAGGCGCTTGCCTTAGAAATCAAGAATGAAGCCAAGTGGACCTGTCAGGCCTGTGGTCGACCCTGCCGAAAACCTGGCGAAGCGCTTGCTGACTTGGCGAAGCGATTGCCGCCCGTTTGGTTGCCTTACTTCAAAGAAAAGCCCAGACGATTTGTGTTGACCGTGGCTCACATGGACCATCGGCCTGAGAATTGCGACCCCGCCAACCTCCGCGCCTGGTGCACCCCCTGCCATGCCCGCTATGACCTCAAACAAATGGGTCTAAAACGAGCCCTCAAAGCAGAACGTGCCGGTCAGCTCAGAATTGAGGGCTTGTAATGCGATATTCTGGCACCCAACTATCCGCCCTGGCCCAGGTCGACCCCTATGAGATCAATCAACCCTGTTCTGGGGGAGACCAGCAGCTATCCATAACGCTATCGGTTGTGGCGGCCAGCCCTACACCGAGCAACCGGAAGCATCGCCCGAAAGGCAGCGCTAGCGGATGGTTAGAACTTCGCACTGGCAATCGAAAGCGTAAGCGGCCCAGCGTCAGCCACTACTATCGATGGGATAGCCCCAAAGGACGGGTGAGTGAATATGTCAAAGCCAGTCGGGTAAGCCAGGTGCATCGGCTAATTGCCGAGGAAACACCAGCGCTGGATATTCTCAAGGTCGTGGTGGAAGGAAAGAAAACGCTTTCAGGCGTTTCCGCTAAATTGCTGGGTAAATGCCCGAAAATCTATCAGGAGAAGGAACAGTTAGACTTGATGGACTAGGTAAGTGTGTTTGTAGGGTGTGGGTATGGAGCTAAACCGTGAAAGCTGCTGAGGTATTGCGACTGTACGATGCGAAGCGGCGAGACTTTAGCGGAGAAAGTCTTAGAGGCCAGAACTTCAAAGGAAAAGACCTGTCTGGGGCCGATTTCAGTGGGGCCGATATTCGTAGTACGAACTTCACCAATGCGAACTTAACAGGAGCAAATTTTACCCAGGCTAAAGCCGGGCTGCAAAAGCGTTGGGCCATTGGGTTAGTGGTTGCCTCATTACTGTTATCAGTCCTTTCAGGATTCTTATCCGCATTCGCTGGTGTTTTTGTTTCACTGATATTTGATTTCAGTAGTCTCGAAAGTCAAATTTCTGGCTGGGTTTCATTAACGGTTATTGTTGTATTCTTATTTTTGCTACTCCGTAAAGGTGTTGTAGCCGTAGCCTTAGCCGTAGCCTTAGCCTTAGCCTTAGCCGTAGCCGTAGCCGTAGCCTTAGCCGGAGCCGGAGCCGGAGCCGGAGCCTTAGCCTTAGCCTTAGCCGTAGCCGTAGCCTTAGCCTTAGCCGTAGCCGTAGCCTTAGCCGTAGCCGTAGCCGTAGCCGGAGCATTAGCCGGAGCCTTAGCCGGAGCCTTAGCCTTAGCCGT
>JBCDAG010000281.1:0-9940 GCA_039186165.1 Cyanobacteria bacterium P01_F01_bin.53 | reverse complement strand
CCCCCCCCCCCCCCCCCACCACACCCCCACCACCACACCACCCCCCCCCCCCCCGCCCGCGGGGCGCCCCCCCCCCAATGGAAATGAATCTGAGTTTGAAAGGTCTGAAAGGCACGTTAGTAAAGATGTTACGAAGTATAAAAATATACGGGCTCTCGATTGACTCGTCCGTCGTCATTTTCTAGAAGTTCCTGATTTTTGTAGTTTATGTTGGCAGCTCACGGTGGCCTGCCCTCGTCTTTTGAATAATGCTCAACGGCACGATCTTTCAATGTTTTCACTGGTATTCGTCCGGGCTCTCGGCGAGCCTCACTAATACTGAGTCGTCTGCGACACTCAGTGCTGAAAAGGCTGAGGCCTCCAGGGGCGCTGTGTCCGAGGGGGCGGTTTGTTTGTGGCAGCAGATTGCTCAAGATGCTGCCAGGCTTGCTCAGGTTGGTTTTAGTGCGTTGTGGTTGCCTCCTATGACTAAGGGCGCTCAAGGGGCTGAGGATGTGGGCTATAACGCTTATGACCTTTACGACCTGGGTGAGTTTGATCAGTGTGGGAGTGTGCCCACTAAATATGGCGATCGCAGCCAACTCCAGGGCGCGATCGCCGAGGCCCATGCCGTTGGACTTCAGGTCTATGGCGATGTTGTTTTACACCGTAAGCATGGCGGGGATGGTGTCGAAACGCTTGAAGGGACGCCTGTTGCTTGGCGTGAGCCGAACCGTGCAGTGGCTCCGTCCCAGCGCATTGTGGCCCATAGTCGATTTACCTTTCCTGGCCGTGGTTCACGCTATAACGATATGACCTGGCGGGGCGACTATTTTCAGCGAGTGAACCATAACTGCGCTTCCCATTCCCAGGACGGTGATTCACTGCCTCTATCCGCTAGGGATTTGTTAACTGGGGATGGTAGACAGGCAGGAGTAAAGACCGACGCACTGTACCGCCTTAAAATCAAAACCTTTGCCCCAGAGGTCGATGTGCGGTTGGGAGCTCAAGGCCAAGTCTGTCAGTCTCAGGGGTGTTTTCCAGTCTCTGTCCCAGAAACCAACGCTTTACCCAGACATGTTTCAGAGACACATGGTTCAGAAACACACGTTTCAGAAACCCCTCATCGGGAAGACCTCCCTTCAGAAGTTCACTATCATGATGCTTCGCTGGTCTGTGAATTGGATCTGGACTTGCCGGTGGTGCAGCAGGCCTTGGGGGATTGGGGTGACTGGTTTGTGGCGTCAACGGGTGTAGATGGCCTAAGGCTAGACGGTGCTAAGCACCTGCCTGCAAGTTTTGTGCGTGAATGGTTGCATCAGTTATCTGCTGCGTCCCATGCCCGCGCATCGCAGACGGATATGGCAGCACCTTTGTTTGTGATGGGAGATTATTGGTCGAACCAGGTGAATGATTTGCACTGGTACATTGCCAAGAGTGGGGGGAAGCTATCCCTTTTTGATGTGCCGTTGCATTACAATTTCCATTTTGCCAGTCGCCAGGGCCGCCACTATGACCTGCGTAACCTTATGAAAGGGACGTTGATGGCTGAGCAGCCTGCGTTGGCAGTAACCTTTGTTGAAAATCATAATTCTCAACCGTCTCAGCTGTTGGAATCTGCTGTAGAAGCCTGGTTTAAACCATTGGCCTATGGACTGATTTTGCTTCGTCGGGAAGGGTATCCCTGTGTGTTTGCAGGTGATTACTATGGTGCCGATTATGTTGTCGGGGAGGGTGCAGGCGATGCTCCTATTCCTGCGGTGAAGCAAGACCTGCGGGGCCGTAGTCGTAGATCTGGCCGTAATCGTAGATCTCAGGAGCGCAATCGTCGGGTTCACTTACCGTCTTATCAATGGCTTTTAGATAGGCTTTTGTTTGCCCGATCCCACTGCGCCTATGGCGAGCAATACGATTATTTTGAGCATCCGAACCTCATTGGCTGGACTCGGTTGGGGAATGCTGAACATCCCCAGGCGATGGCTGTGCTGATGAGTAATCACCATAGCGGCGAGCAGTGGATGGAAGTGGGTAAACCCCATACGCAGTTTGTGGACATTACGCAGCACCTGAGTGAGTCTGTGTGGACTAATGATGAAGGTTGGGGGTGCTTTGGTTGTGAAGGCAGCTCGATCTCGGTGTGGGTGGAAGTGCCGTCACGCTCTTAAATTCAGTGTCAGCAATTTAGTGTCAGCACTTGACGTCAGTACTTGACATAATGGTGTCATTTCCGAGAATATGATAGACCTGAGAACATGCTCGGACCAGGTAAAAAGTGTCGGTTTGAAATCTGCGGATCTAGTATCTGCGGTGTTATGGCTGGCCCACCTGCACGGCATTAGCGAACTAATAAGGAATTATGGCTTACGCAATTATTGCAGCGGGCGGCACCCAGCTACGGGTAGAGCCCGGTCGGTTTTATGACATCAACCGCTTGCCGGTAGAGCCCGACGAAAAAATCACCCTCGACAATGTGCTGATGGTCGAGAATGGCGATGATGTGACCATTGGCGCGCCTACTGTAGAGGGCGCAACCGTGAGCGGCACCGTCGTTAGTCACCTGCGTGGCAAGAAAGTGATTGTGTACAAAATGCAGCCTAAAAAGAAGACTCGCAAAAAGCGTGGTCACCGTCAGGATTTGACTCGGGTAATGATCGATTCCATTACCGTTGGTGGCAAAACGCTCACTGCTGAGTAGGCGCTTTGCGCTTTATCTGAGAGTCAGTAGTGGGTTTAATACCCTAGGGAGAGTACAGGCCTCTGCTGGAAAACGAGTTTATAAGTTGAAGATAGCTGTTCAATATTTGAAGGAGAATCATTGACCCATGGCACATAAGAAAGGAACAGGTAGTACTCGTAACGGTCGCGATTCGAATGCTCAGCGGTTAGGCGTAAAGCGATACGGTGGCGAGTCTGTGACTGCTGGCAATATCATCGTTCGTCAACGTGGCACTAAGTTCCATGTTGGTAACAACGTGGGTCGCGGTGATGATGACACACTTTTTGCGTTGATTGATGGCGTTGTGAAGTTCGAGCGTAAAGGCAAGAACCGCAAGAAAGTTAGTGTTTACTCAGCATAATTTTAGGATTTAGATTTAAGGTTCGCACGTTTTTTACTGAGCTACGACTGTGGCAAAAATCGCGGTAAATTGATGCGGAATATTCGTAAGAGCTCGTTGCTTCTGTGGAAGTGGCGAGCTTTTGCAATGTTCATGGAAGAGATCTGATGAAGCGTGAGCTTCAGACCACAAGCTTCGGACCCATAAGCGGTGAACGATTGTGCCTATCTATTTTCTGATTGCTGTTGTCCCTGCGATCGCTGCGCTGACATCGGGTAGTGTTGCTGTGTATGCCTGGCAGCGGCGTGAAATTAATGGTGCCAAGTCTTTTGCGCTGTGTTCGTTGAGCATCTTTATTTGGTGCTTTTTCTCGATTTTTGAATATTTGTCGCTGGACGCCTCGGCTCGGATTGCATTTGGCCGGGCACAGTATTTGGGAATTGCCCCGTTTGCGGCGCTTTGGTTTGTGTTTACGCTGCGCTATACCCAGGCCGATGGTTGGCTGAGTCGCAAGGTGCTGGCGCTGTTGGCCGTGGTGCCGCTCTGGACCTTGATATTGACCTTTAGCAACTTTGGTCAAAGCTGGATTTGGCGGGATGTGAGCATTCAGCTATCGCCCTTCCCACGGACGGTGATTGAGTATGGCTGGTGGTTTAATTATGTGCTGATTCCTCAGAGCTATTTGCTCTTGGTGGCGGGCTTTGGTGTGCTGTTGAGTGCTTGCTTTACGGGCTCGCGACTGTACCGTAGCCAAACGCTGGTGCTGTTGATGGGCGCACTGGTGCCGTTTGTGTGTAATGTGCTCTATATCGTTTCGGGCATTACGCTGTATGGCTTGGACCTGACCCCGGTGGGGTTCGCGGTGGGGTGCGTGCTCGTCCAGAGGGGGGTATTTCGGACTCGTTTTTTAGATATTTCACCGGTATCGTATCGGACGGTGTTTCTCAATACTGCCGATGCGATGGTGCTCTTGGATCTCCGTTACCGGATTGTGGACCTCAATCCGGCAGCGCTGGGTGAAGGACGCGTGCCGTTTGCCCTAGAAACGGTGCTTGGTTTGCCCTTTCAGGAGGTTTTCCCCGATTACAGTCCGTTGTTGCGTGATTTGAGTAAAGCTGCCGAGCTGGGGATCTCGACGGATCTTACGCAAACGATTCGGCTGCCGAAGTTATTTGCGCGCAGGCGGAGCGAAAAGCTCTCGGAGGTTTTTCGGGAAGTAAAGGTGCGATCGCTCATTAGTCCAGGGGGACGATCTGTGGGCTGGGTGATCATCATTCACGATGTCACCTTGGAAAATCAGCAACGGGAACAACTGGAGAAATTTGCCTATGTCGATAGCTTGACGGGATTGTTCAACCGGAGACAGTTGCAGATAAAAGCGGAGGAATTATTTGCTGAGTCCGTGGAAACGGTGAGTGCGGATGGGGCCAAGGTCTCTGGCAAGGCTGCTTCTGGCAAGGCTGCTTCTAGCAAGACAGCTTCTGGCAAGACAGCTTCTGGTAAGACGGCTTCTGGCAAGACTGTCGCTAGAGAAAATACCTCTGGCTCTAGTGTGCGTCGCATCAATCCCTCGCAGATTTCTGCCAAGGCGGTGGCCCAATCCTCTTTAGAGAGGCCCGCCAGATCGCCCATTGCCCTGCTCTATATCGATCTCAATCGGTTTAAGCCGATTAACGATCAGTACGGTCATGATGTGGGGGATCTGGTTCTTCAGCATTTTGCGCGGTGCTTGAATCGCAGTGTGCGTAAAGGCGACATGGTGGCGCGTTTGGGTGGGGATGAATTTGCGGCGCTGTTGTATAACGCGGATAGGACGGTGGCCTACGAAGTGCGATCGCGCTTAGCTAAGATTCTCGCACAGGTCACGGTGATAGCGGGACAACGGTTTACGCTGAGCGCCAGCATTGGTGTGGCCTATTACCCAGTGGATGGTCGGACACTGCCGGATCTGTTGCGTCAGGCTGATGTTGATATGTATCAGGAAAAACGTCTGAGCCGATAGCCGGTTGCGCTCAAGGCGGTTTGGATTGATTGGATTGTGGCTGGTGCGGCGGCGGCAGGTTTGGTGGCTTCATCTTGGTTGCCTATGATGTGGTTGCCTACGGGGTGGTTGGCAATGTCGTGGGTGCGTTTTCGTCCGTGATGATGGGAAAAGCTGTGGCAACTGCGGGTGGTATGGCGCGGGGGCGACCGGTGCTGGCATCTGCAAATACCCAGTCCGTTTCGCCGGTGGCGAGGATGGCCTGATCTGACACGCGGAAGAATTTGTATTTGCGCTGGGCACGGACCTTGCGAACGCTGGAAATCCAGGTGAGAACGGCTATTTTCTCACCTTCAAAGGCGGGACGCAGATACTCTACCTGGTGGGCGCGTACCACCCAAGTGCAGCCTGCTTCGGCGGTCGCCTGAGCGCAAATAGTATGGTTGGCATGGGCGATCGCCACCGTTTGCATCCATTGCACATAGGTCACATTATTCAAGTGCTCATTTTCATCAATCGCCGAGGCGGGCACGGTGATGTCGTAGCGATAGATGGCAGACATGGATGATGGCATAAGAGGGCGCTGTTATCTTAGCTGTTCATAGGCGGCATCTGCTTTTGACGGCAAGGACTCATCGCTATGAACACAATTGATAGATGACTGACTAAATAACAACAGAACGAACGGCTCAAAACCCTAGTCAGTGCGCCCCCAAACCGATACCCTTAATAAGGCTATCTGCCGCTGTCAGTTCTTTATTGTTCGCCTTTCCCGACCATATGCGACACCTCATTACCAGCGCTCTTCCTTATATCAACGGTATTAAGCACCTTGGCAACTTGGTGGGCTCGATGTTGCCGGCAGATGTATACGCGCGGTTTTTACGCCAGGAAGGTGAAGAGGTTCTATATATCTGTGCGACCGATGAGCATGGCACCCCGGCTGAGATTGCGGCACTGGAAGAAGGACTAGAGGTGTCTGAATTTTGCAAGCGGCAGTACGAGCGGCAGGCCGACATCTATCAAAAGTTTGGGTTGTCGTTTGATTATTTTGGTCGGACCTCTTCGGCGGCGCAAAAAGAGCTTACGCAGTATTTTTATCGCAGCTTAGAAGAACAAGGCTTTATTGAGCAGCGAGAGACGAGTCAGGTGTATTCCATTGCGGATGAGCGCTTTTTGCCGGATCGCTATGTGGAGGGGACTTGCCCCAACTGCGGCTACGAGAGAGCCAGGGGCGATCAGTGTGAGAACTGCACGAAAATGCTGAGCCCGACGGATTTAATTAATCCACGCTCAGCCGTGTCGGGCAGTACCGATGTGGAGGTGCGGACCAGTCGGCATTTGTTTTTGCGGCTCGACAAGCTTAGCGGTGACGTGCGCGGTTGGGTAGATAAGCAGACAGAATGGCCCAATTTGACCAAATCGATTGCCTATAAATGGTTGGATGAGGGCCTGCAAAGCCGAGGCATTACCCGTGACCTGAAGTGGGGCGTACCCGTCCCGAAAGAAGGCTTTGAAGACAAAGTGTTTTACGTTTGGTTTGATGCGCCAATTGGCTACGTGTCGGCAACGAAGGCCTGGGGAGAGAGCACAGGGGCCGATTGGAAAAGCTGGTGGTACGACGCGAAGGATGTGAACTACACCCAGTTTATGGCGAAGGATAACTTGCCTTTTCACACCATCATGTGGCCTGCGACGATTTTAGGAACGCGCGAGCCCTGGAAGATGGCGGACTACATCAAGGGCTTTAACTGGCTGAACTATTACGGTGGGAAGTTTTCGACCAGCTCTAAGCGTGGGGTGTTTTTGGACCAGGCGCTGGAGATCGCCCCGGCGGATTATTGGCGTTATATGTTGATGGCCTCTGCGCCGGAGTCTTCTGATTCGGCGTTTACGTGGGAGCAGTTTCAAACCAAGGTAAATAAGGAGCTCGCCGATAACTTTGGTAACTTTATTAACCGCATTTTGAAATTTACGGCCTCTCGCTTTGGCAATGAGCTGCCTGCGGGCGGTGAGCCGGGTGAGGCGGAGGCTGAGCTGGAGAAACGGTGCCAGGAGTTGGTGGAAGGATTGCGATCGCACCTGAAAAATATGGAATTTCGCAAAGCTACCGAAACCCTCAATGCCCTCTGGTCTGCGGGTAACCAATACATTGATGTGCGCGCCCCTTGGACCTTATTCAAACAGGATAAGGACGAGGCCGCTGTGGTAATTCGCACCTGCATTAACCTGATTCGCTTGTATTCGGTGGCCTCCGTGCCTTTTATTCCGACGACGATGGCGCAGCTATTTGATGCGTTGCACCTAACCGAGGAAGAGCGCAATAGTACGATGAGCGCGGCGACTGACTTGAGTATTCTGAAGGCTGGTCGGACCTTTGAAGTGCCGCCTGTGCTGTTCCAAAAGATAGACGATGACCGCGTGGCAGAGCTGAAGGCCCAGTATGGCGGCGAGTAAATGGCGGCGAGTCACGCGCCAAATAAAGCGTTAATAAGAGAATAAAGAACAACAACGCGACTGATCTTGACAGAGGGTTTCTGTGTCGGTCAGTCGCGTTGTTTTGTTGTTTTTTTATTTTTGTAGATGATTTTTATCTTGTCTCTGACTATATGCCTTGGCTACATGCTTAGGTGCATGTGCTTTAGAGACTCAGGTGTGGCATCGCCTTTAAAACATCAGCGGGCTGATGACCAATGGCTTCGATAAAAGCGACTTTGTTTTTGGGTGAAACCAAAATAGAGCGCGCCCTGCCGTATTCGATTTTGAGCCGGTTCATAGACAGCGCCGGTGACGAGATGAGCGAGCGACTGGCCGTGACTGAGCGGATTTGCTCTAGGGGCACAGACCAAGAAAAAGGGCCTGCCTGAATGCGCAGCATGGCGGAATCGACACGGTAGTAAGTGGCCATCAGCAACCAGGCTGGAATGATGATGAAGGGGCTGAGGATGGCCACGGTGAGGATGACAATAGTTGAATTTGCATCTGTTATTTGGGGGACGACGGCCCGAATCAACAGAATGGGCAGGCTCACGACCAGTGCGTAAACCCAAGGATCAACGGCGGATCTAAAAAACATGTATATACTAAGCCCCAATGAAAACGTGATAGCCATCTGCCAGATAGCCTGCTTTTGTGTGGAACGGCTGTAGCGTTGCCTGGCTGATGCAAATTTAGGCTACCCGTCCAAAATGGACGCCTAACAAGGGAAGTTGTTATTTTATGAGTCAATACAAAAGCTAATGAATACGGGGCCAGCCCGCTAAAATGAGCGATATTATGTGCCAGTGACGGATTCCCCTAAGCGCTATGTTTTTTTCTGATTTGCCCTCTTTGAACGCCTTTTTTCTGGACCGGGGCCTGCATCGAGGCGGCCTGATTCAAGGCCGCCGCCGTGCCAAATGGACATCGACTTTGGTGCTGACGGGGGCTTTGGGCGCAGGCCTGGTGAGCTGTGGTGGGGCAACGCCGACGGTGGGCGGGGCAGATGAAGCGCCTTTTGTGGCGGTGACGCAAATTGTGGAGCATCCGTCTTTGGATGCGGTGCATGACGGGCTGAAAGATTCCCTAGCGGATGCGGGCTATATGGAAGGCGATGCGCTGCGGTGGGAGTCGCAAAGTGCCCAGGGAAATCCGGCGACAGCGGCCCAGATTGCGACGAAGTATGCCGGGGCCAATCCGGATGTGATTGTGGCGATCGCAACCCCGAGCGCCCAAGCTGCGGTCAATGCCGCGCAAGATATTCCCGTCATTTTTTCAGCCGTGACCGATCCGGTGGGTGCCAAGTTAGTGGGTGATGCCGAGAAGCCTGGTGGCAATGTGACCGGCGTGAGCGATTTGTCGCCGATTGATCAGCATATGGCGTTGATTCGAGAGATTTTGCCAGAGGCTAAAACCCTTGGGGTGATTTATAGCGCGGGGGAAGATAATTCGGTGAGCTTAGTGGAATTGGTGAAGTCAGAAGCGCCGAAGCAAGACTTTACTGAGATAAAAGAAGTGACGGTGAATGCCTCCAGTGAAGTGGCGGGTGCGGCGCGTAGCCTGGTGGGCGCGGTGGATGCGATTTATGTGCCGACGGACAATACGGTGGTGTCGGCGCTGGAGTCGGTGATTCAGGTGGGCCAAGATAATGATGTGCCAGTGTTTGCCGGGGATACGGATTCGGTGGAGCGGGGTGCGATCGCAGGCATTAGCTTTGACTACTACGACGTGGGTCAACAAACGGGTGAGATGGTGGTCAAGGTGCTAAAAGGGGCGCGTCCGGGGGATTTGCCGGTGGAATTTGTCGATGTGGTGCAGCTGTTTGTAAATCCAGCGGCGGCAGAAGAGATGGGCGTGAGCTTACCGGATGCCGTGACTGAGCGGGCCGATGAAGTCGTGGAATAAGCGTGGGGTGGGATGGGCCGAGGATGACATCATATTAAGGGTTTGATCAGAAAAAGGGTGTGGTCAGAGAAGATCTTGAAAGTTTGTTGTTTTAACTGTTCTTAATCACTGTTTTTACTATGGATAACAACTGGGTTCGGCTGGTTATTTTACTGTCTATTTTTCTGTTGATCGCGTTTCCCTTTGTGGGGCTCGCACCGTTGACATTCCTGGCGTTTGTCGCTTTTTGCGGCTTGGCTTTTCGGCTGTGGAACCTGCTTATGGCTGGGGGCAATGAGGCAGAGCCTGAATAAGATTTTTTTGACGTTTGAATTGTGGTGAGAGATGAGTGCAGTTGCGTTTTGGGGAGCGATTGAGACGGGACTGCTCTACGGTTTTTTAAGCCTGGGTGTGTACCTCTCTTTTCGGGTGCTCAAGTTCCCGGATTTGACGGTGGATGGTAGCTTCCCGTTGGGCGCGGCTGTTGCAGGGACGCTGATTGTAGCCGGGTGGAATCCGTTCTTGGCGACGGGGATTGCTATTTTGGCCGGGGCGCTGGCTG
>JBCDAG010000280.1:0-9977 GCA_039186165.1 Cyanobacteria bacterium P01_F01_bin.53 | reverse complement strand
AGCAAACCCATGAGCCAGGTAAACCGACGGCATGGCGGCAAATTTTGCTCGCTTGTGGTTCTTTTTTTGTGTGGGTGTTTGCCATTGGCGGCCCCTTTGCTGAATTCGCCTTTTATGAACCTTTATATGGCTCGCTCCTATTGCTGATTTATACCTCCTTAATTCCGCTACTTCCCCCGCCCCGTAATGCCTAACTTGAAAAGACTGTGACGATTAAGTGGACTGGTGAAAACAAGAAATATTTACGACAGGCACTGATAGACATTTATCGAACGCCGACGCGGCTGAAGATGTTTGTCAGGGATGCGTTTGACCGCAACCTGGACGTAATTTCTTCTGCGGCGTCAGAGTTTGACGTGCGGGCCTTTGATTTAGTGGAAAAAGCCGACGGTGAAGGTTGGCTTGAGACCCTTTACCAGAAACTTTGTGCAGAGAACCCAAAGAATCAACGTGTCCTGCAACTTCAAGAAGAGGTGCGAGATACTAACTCACTGACGCTTGCACGTGTTGTAAACTCTGACGCCATTCAAGGACGAGAAGTCGTGAGTCAAGATGTTGCAAACGCTGCTGTCGTCAGCGAGGCGCTGACAACTGGTTTGCAGGAGCCTGAGAATTCAGCGCATTTAGTCATAACGGTGTTTTGGAAAGGCGAAAAGAACCTTAAGCAATTTCGTGTAGTACCCAAGCTGTGTTATGTCGATTCCCAGACTTCTGAGATTAAGCATAAACCTTTGGCCGAAGAAGAAGATATTGATGCTAAACCTGTGCCTCAGGGGCATTTTCCTGAATTCTTAAAAGCCTTGCATACCTTTGCACTGGGTAAATTAAGGCAGTCTGTGGCCGATCGCCCATGGACGCTATCTGTTGCGCTTTTTCTGCCCCTGGATTTGCTGTGTTTGCCACTTTCAACCTGGTGTGGCAAGGATGACACGTTAATCGGGCGGCACGCCGTTGTCCTTGGATGTTCTGATCGTTTTAATGCTGATTGCCCGGATGAGGCACTTAAGCTTTACAACCAGTTAGACCTCCAATGGCAGCGTTTTTTAGCCACGGTGCCAGATGCGGTTGGTGCCAGCTTGCAGAACCTTAACTGGTTGGACTCTAACCAGGCTGCCACCAATAGCTTATCTAACTGCCAAGGATTTCGCTGTTTGGGCGACTGGTTAGTGCCGGGAGAATGGGACAAGTTGGATGCCAATGTTCAGCAGAATTGGAAGAATCTAATCGGGTTTGGTGTTCCTTTAGCTCTATGGATCTGCCAAGGTCAGCTGGCCGTCACCGACCGTCAGCAGGTCTTTGATTCCCTGGCCCAAGGCACGAGATTTAATCTGTTAGATAGAATTCCTGTTGAGCGGGATATTCTTCACAGATCGGGGCACTGTGTTGGCGTTTTATATGAGGACTTAACCTATGCGCCAAAACGTCCTAAGCTACCAGAGCAGCAGCTTTTTAGTTGGCCTGGTTTTTGATGTAAAAATCCGTTTACTGTCAACGGAGGAGTGACCTGCAATGGCAACAGGAGCAATGTGGAAGCGCTTTTTAGGCAATGGCCGGTCGTCCGCGCTGACAGAAGTACCGCCCGCCCCGGCATGGCGCGTGTTTGATAATGCTGCGCTGACCGATGAGGAAGCAGCAAATATGAGAGCCCGTTGGGGGCGTGTACAGGCGCTAGCGGAAAAAGACACGCGCGGTAAAGAACGAGGCGAAAGTTTCAAAATTGATGATGCCTATAAGGATGTGCTCAGTGCTGTCAATGCCGCTCTCCATTTGCGTCGACCCTTATTGGTAACCGGCAAGCCCGGTTCAGGCAAAACCTCCTTAGCCTATGCCGTAGCCCATGAGCTACAACTCGGTATTGTGTTGACCTGGGCTGTGAATGCCCGCTCCAAGTTACAAGATGCGCTCTATCAGTACGATGCGGTAGCACGGCTGCAGGATGCCCAGTTAGAGTTAAAACGGCAGATGGGAAGCTATATTCGCTTAGGCCCGGTGGGGACGGCGTTTTTACCCTCCCATTTGCCACGGGTCCTGCTGATTGACGAAATTGATAAGTGTGACATCAACTTGCCGAATGATTTGCTGAATCTCTTCGAAGAAGGACGCTACGAAATACCTGAACTTGTGCGTTGTAAGGATGAGCAAAAGACGGTTACTGTGCAAACTGCGGATGCCGATATACCAGCTCCAATCGAAGAGGGCCGTGTTTTTTGCCGCGAGTTTCCCTTTGTCATTATGACCAGCAATGGGGAACGTGATTTTCCTCCCGCCTTTCTGCGGCGTTGTTTAAGACTGCGGATGCCCGATCCCAGTCGCAATAAACTAGCTCTGGAGCGGATTGTTGAGGCCCATCTCAATCGAGGAACAGATACAAAACGATGGGCGCGTATTCAGGATGATGCGACGACCCTTGTCCAGGAATTTATGGATCAAGGCACTGATAAAACTGATGATCTGGCTACGGATCAGCTCCTTAATGTGGTTTATATGCTAACGCGTGAAATCACCCCCGATAAAGATGAACGCGAGAGTTTGAAAGCGCTGCTGTTAAAAGGTTTAAGTGAGGAGGATTAGCAATCGCTTCATCCTTAAGCCCATCTTTACAGCGATTGGTCACCAGCCTCAGCAATCTCGGCTTAACAGGACGTGAGATTGCTGAGGTGATTTGGCTGGCTGCGCAAAAAGATGAAGAAGGCATCATTGATGTTGTTGTCAGGCCGGTATCAGAAGAAGACGCTCCTAGGGCTGAGGAGCAAGCTGACCGTCCGCAACACGTATTGCCCTCTGTAGACCAGACGCAAGCGCCTTCCAGGCAACCAAGACAAGCTGAAGTCGTCCCGTCGCCGGTTGAGCAGAAACCATCCTTGGCACTGCCAGACAATTACAAGCCGATACCAGTGCCAGATGCACCCGCCATTACCCAAGCATTGCAGTTAGCAAGATCGCTGCGGCCTTTAGCGCGTCAGGTGGCCATCGGTCTGCCTACCCTCTTGGATGAAGAGGCTACGGTTGAGCGGGTGGCTGAGACCGGCGTCTGGCAGCCCGTTCTCACAGCCGAGCCGGAGTTATGGCTGGATGTTGCCCTGGTGTTCGATACCAGTCCATCCATGTGCCTGTGGCAGCGCTTTGGGGTTGATTTACATCGGCTGCTGGCGCGCTATGGCGAATTTCGCGATGTTCGTATTTGGCGTCTAAAACATCAAGCGAACCGGGTGATATTAACGTCGCGTCGGGATGTGCCCCACAAGCCCAGTGAGCTACTCACCGGTGATCGTCGTCGTCTTATTGTGGTTGTAAGTGACTGTGTCGCTCCTGCCTGGCATAACGGTCAAATGCGGGATCTCATCTCGGTTTGGTCGGCCAAGCTTCCGACGGTTATCTTTCAGGTCTTTCCAGAACGGCTCTGGTCACGAACCGCGCTGGTCCGCTCCGTCGGGGTGGAGCTGCAAGCAAAACGAGAGGGGCTGCCCAGCGATCAGCTCCGACCGATTGCCCGCTCAGTATGGGACCAGGAACGGGTGCAGGAGGATATCAAACAGCCTTTGGTACGGTTGCCAGTGGTTACCCTGGAGAAAGCTGCTCTTTCCAGCTGGGCAAGCATGGTGGCAGGCGATCGCAAAGCCCGAAGCCTAGGTATCCTATGGCGTGATACCCAAACTGCAAGCCCATCTGCTTCCCAAGGGACAGGCACAGCACCGTCCCTGCAAGAACGGTTGGACACCTTTATCCTGCAGGCATCGCCGCTAGCGCGCCAGTTAGCCAGTCTGCTGGTCTCAGCTCCGGTGATTACCTTGCCGATTGTTCGCCTGATCAAACAGGCAAATCTGAAGCAAGTCAACGCTGTGCATATCGCTGAAGTGTTTATGAGTGGTCTGCTCAAAGTAAGTGGCGACCATACACCAACCTTTGACACTGCCGAGAGAGTTGCTTACGAGTTAGTCGATGATCAAGTACGCGATCGCCTTCGCGCTGGGACACAAGTTGCAGATGCCATCACCGTTTACCGCAAGGTTTCTGAATATATTGCCCAAGGCTTAGGCAGATCGGTCTCCGAATTTTGGGCACTATTACGGGTCCCATCGGCAACAGAGCGTGCGCCAGAAACAGCGTTTCTCAATGCGTTTGCCAGTGTAACAGCCAAGGTCTTGCGCGGCTTAGGGCCGGAATTTGAGACGATTGCTGATTCTCTCACTGAGGAGACTCAGTTACGGATAGAGCAGCCTCAAGATGATGACGATTGGCTCTCTGGATTGATCCATGAACGCATTACCTATGAAGTTGCAGAGTATGTTGATTTTCCAGTATTAGAAGAGTGGGACTTTATCGAGGCGCGGTTTTCTTCTGAAGAAGCGTCGTCAACATTTCCACCGGCGCTGCAGTCTGAGGACTTTTTGATTCTGACATTGGAATCTGATACTGAATCCGAGATACCTCAAGACACGTATGCGCTAGAGCCTTTTGACGTGACGGTGGTAACGCTGACCTTGGAACTGACTGCGACTAGTAGTGGTAGGCGGTGGCAACGTGAGGAACACCAACAGACGGCCTATCGCTACTTTGAAGACCTATCCTCAGAGGTTTCCTTGGAGATGGTGGCGATTCCAGAAGGGCACTTTATCATGGGCTCTCCAGAGGATGAGCCCGAACGCAGCAATAATGAATCGCCGCAGCATGAAGTGACTGTAGACTCGTTCTCGATGGGGCGCTATCCAGTGACCCAGGCGCAATGGCGTGTTGTTGCTGCCATGGAACAGGTAGACCGTAAGCTAGAAGCCAATCCAGCCAGGTTCAAAGGGGATGATCGACCGGTGGAACGCGTTGCCTGGCATGATGCGGTGGAGTTTTGTGCTCGGTTGTCGGCTCATACCAATCGTCAATACCGCTTGCCCACAGAAGCAGAATGGGAATATGCCTGTCGTGCTGGTACGACGACACCGTTTCATTTTGGAGCCATGATCACCACTGAGGTGGCGAATTACAACGGCAGTGCCTACGCGGGTGGCCCAAGCGGTGCGCGACGCGGTGAGACTACACCCGTGGATCACTTTGGGATTGCCAATGGGTTTGGCCTCAGTGATATGCATGGCAATGTATGGGAGTGGTGCGAGGACTATTGGCACAATAATTACAACGGAGCGCCTATCGATGGTAGAGCCTGGATAGAGGGTGGCAATGCTAATCGTCGTGTACGACGCGGGGGCTCCTGGTCCGACATTCCGAGGATTTGCCGCTCCGCTTGTCGCTACTACAATACGCCCGACTTCCGCCTCAACCTCTTCGGTTTTCGCGTTGTGTGTTCCGCGCCCAGGATTCTCCCATAGCCCTTTTCTCTCTTTTTCCCTTTTGCCCTATGCAACGAGCCAGCACCTTTTCCACTAAAGAACGCAGAGGCCAAAACCAGTATTACGACGAGGCCATTGCCGAAGGCGTCTGGCCTCTGCGCATGATGGAGATACCGGCAGGTCGCTTTGTTATGGGTTCCCCAGAGGAAGAGTTGGAGCGGCAGCAGAGCGAAGGCCCTCAGCATGAGGTTACCCTTGGCCGTTTCTTTATGGCCAAGTATCCGGTGACCCAGGCTCAGTGGCGGGCGGTGGCGGCTATGGAGTCGGTTAACCAAGTCCTAGAGCCCGCGCCCGCTTACTTCAAAGGCGATCTGCATCCGGTAGAGAGCGTCTCGTGGTACGACGCCGTGGAGTTTTGCGATCGCCTCACGCTCCACACCAACCGACAATACCGACTGCCCACTGAGGCAGAATGGGAATATGCCTGTCGCGCCGGTACGACGACACCGTTTCACTTTGGTGAAACCATCAATACAGAACTCGCTAACTATCGTGGCACTGATCATGAGGAGTATGGTTGGTCTGGCTCCTATGGTGCGGGGCCTAAGGGAGATTATCGAGAAAAACCAACCCCTGTGAATCAATTCAAAGGGGCGAACGCCTTTGGCTTAGTGGATATGCACGGCAATGTGTGGGAGTGGTGCCAGGATCATTACCACGATAGTTATGAAGGCGCACCGAACGATGGCAGTGCTTGGGAAGATAAACAAAAAGATGCTACGCGAATACTACGCGGCGGCTCCTGGAACGACATTCCGAGGAATTGCCGCTCCGCTTGTCGCAACTACACTTCGCCCGTCTACCGCCACTTCACCTTCTTCGGTTTTCGCGTTGTGTGTTCCGCGCCCAGGATTCTCCCATAGCCCTTTTCTCTCTTGCTCTTTTGCCCTCTGAGAGAAGATCTAGGTCATTCCTCTGCTTGTTTTTCTCTCATAAATGTATGATGTTCAAAGACGCGCTGCCTGAGCCGATAGGTGTCGCCATGTTTAAGATGGGCTTCCCAGCTTTGTAGCCGCTGCACCAATGGCTCCAGCTCAATATCACCGGCAGCATACTGCCGCTGGAGTGCCTTCAGGCGACGCCGAGCCCGGCGCACATTATCATTGCGTACCCGAACCCGATCCGGCAGTATGCGAAATCCAACAAAATTAGCCCCACAGCGGGTTTCAAACAGTTGGCTTTTAATGGGGTGCATTTTGAGCCGCAAGGTGGCCAGGCAGTCCTCCATCGCCCGACGCGCATCGGCCAGTTCCTGCCAGTCATTTGAAAAAGCCGCAAAATCATCGACGTAACGCAGATAGCGTTTGAGCTTAAGCTGGCGTTTAACGAAATGGTCAAAGGGGCTCAGATACAGATTGGCAAAGAACTGACTGGTGAGGTTGCCGATGGGTAGTCCTCGACGGCGCAGCGCCGGTGTCAGCAAATCATCGCCTGGGAAATACTCAATCACCGGCATCTGCTCATTGCTGGCATCGATGATCGTGTCGATGAGCCAGAGGGTATTTGGACATTTGAGATGTCCATGCAGTAAGGCTTTGAGGATATCATGATCGATAGATGGAAAATATTTGGCAATGTCGCCCTGTAAGCAGTAACGATACTGCCGTGCCCAACCGGTAAAGCGGTGCAACGCTCGGTGTGTGCCATAGCTTAGGCGATTGGCATAGGTATCGCGAATTAAGGTGCGGTCTAGCAAGGGCACGATGACATTACAGAGGGCATGGTGCACCACCCGGTCTCGATAAGGAGCCGCTGAAATCATGCGTGGTTTGGGATCGCGGATGCGGAAGGTACGATAGCCCCCTGGCTGATAGGTCAGGGTTTTTAGCTCAGTCTGGAGCTGCTGTAGTTCTTGCTCTAAGCGGTGGTTAAAGGCCAGAACGTTGGGACGAAACCGTTTGCCTTGTTGGGCCAGTCTTGAGGCTATGAGCAAGTTATCAAAAGCGATCACCTGCGGCCATAGGTTGCCATGCCGTTTCATGGTCGAGCTATGGGTTGTTTGGGCTTCGGTGGTCCACCTTCTAACTTGTGTTGCTGCTGTTTGATCCAGCCACCTAGGTCCATCCCGATGGCATTCATGAGCTGACCGGCATACTGATAGCGTTTATGGGAGATCAGGTCAAACTCCAGGAGCAGCCGCGTTTGATAGCGAAGAACATCAAGTTTGCCATTGAGCTGCTGAAGCTGAGGGCGTTTATGCTTTTGATAGCGGACGACGACCAGGGTTTCAATCAGGTCATAGAGGCCCGTGATCATGCGATCGCCTAAGTGAAACCGATGCTCACGGGGTAATTTATTGAGAATGGGCACAAACCACTTCACCAGGTCATAGGTTTTTTGAATAATCGGTAAATCCTTGGGCATGGTTCTTGGCGCTGATGTAGATGCCCTTCAGAATGCCCAGCCTCGATGTAGCGTTTTATCTCAAGGCCGTTAGAGCCCGTGCTGATACGTCTATGCTGATGTGTGGGGTAGGCCGCGAAGCGGGGGCTCCTGGAACAACAATCCGAGGAATTGCCGCTCCGCTTGTCGCAACAACAATACGCCCGACAACCGCAACAACAACTTCGGTTTTCGCGTTGTGTGTTCCGCGCCCAGCACTCTTCTACTGCCGTTAGGCTGGCCAGAATCGGCAGATGGGAATCTGTCGAGCGTGCCTCAGGAGAGTCCAGAGCCTATTCCAGTGATGCCCAGGCATCCAAAAATAAAACCGGGTCAGTTACTTTGGTAGGGCAACCGACGACTTAGCTGGCCCACGCTATTACCCTATGCCTCCTACTCTACGCCGTACTCCCCGCACAGCTAAAGGATATATAGAACCAGCGCTATCCTTGCCGTCTGAGGTATTGCCGCTCCATATGGTGCTGGTCCCCGGTGGTACCTTTACCATGGGCTCCCCAGCGGATGAACCACAGCGCAGCGATAATGAAGGCCCTCAGCGGGAGGTCACAGTGCCAGCGTTTTTTATGGGACGGTATCCGGTAACCCAGGCTCAGTGGCGCGTAGGTGTCTCATTCTCCAAGGTAGAGCATGATCTGGAGGTCGATCCTGCTAGGTTCAAGGGCGATAACCATCCAGTGGAGACCGTGAGCTGGTATGACGCGGTGGAATTTTGTCAGCGCTTGGCCCAGCACGCCAAACGCCCCTATCGACTCCCCTCTGAGGCAGAGTGGGAATATGCCTGTCGCGCGGGCACCCAGACGCCGTTTTACTTTGGAGACACCATTACCAGCAATGTGGCTAATTATGATGGCAACTACACCTATGGTGATGCTGAAAAAGGCAACTATCGAAAGACTACCACGCCGGTAAATAAGTTTGGCGTTGCCAATGGGTTTGGCCTAAGTGATATGCATGGCAACGTGTGGGAATGGTGTCAGGACCATTGGCATCAAAACTATGAAGGGGCTCCTAACGATGGCAGTGCTTGGGAAGATCGTGAAGAGAATAATACGCGCGTGCTACGCGGGGGCTCCTGGGACCTCAATCCGGGGTATTGCCGCTCCGCTTGTCGCTTCAACATTACGCCCGACAACCGCTTCTTCAGCTTCGGTTTTCGCGTTGTGTGTTCCGCGCCCAGGATTCTCCAATAGCCCTTTTCTCTCTTGCTCTTTTGCTCTCCACAGAGAAAAATTTCCGTATCCTATATTTAGGTTTCTGTATACGCCCTCTTCGTGCGTGCAGGTCTGTCATGTGCGCTCATGAGGTTTTTATGGGATACGCCCCCATGCGCCCGATTTAACTCTTACCTGTCGCTATTGTCAGCAACCATTGAAGAGCATGCGTTTGTTACTGCGCTAGAGGCGCAGCTATTGTAACATAAGCCTTTGGCGTTAAGTTCCCTTTGTTTTTAGTTGTTCATGAATACCCAAGGAAGGGAGGATGAGCATTGGTCAGACCCATAGCAAGGCCCTTGCTTTGACAAATGCTCCAACACATCACCGGCCCACTTGACCTCACGTATTCCCTTGCCTGTTGCTCAGCATAGTCTCTGGGCCCAGAGAGCTGGAGCTGCTTTAGGCCACTCTCTGTGAGCAAGGATTCACCTAGTTAACTGAAGCACCACTAGTTTAGTTTGAGCACTGCACGTAGGTGAGTTCATCAGTCATCGCCAGCAGCCTGAGCGTCGGTAGGCGGTGCTAGTGGATGAGTAACGTTTACTAGCGGTGCACTTGCCGGACCCAGCCTGTGGTTTATGGTGCTGCAGGATGGAGTGCTGCCATTTTAGGGCGGTGTTGGTACGGCATCTCGTCAATTAGATGGAAACTGGATTATGCCGGGCGGAAACACCAGTGACTGTGCATAATCCTCTATATCTCCAGTAACGATTGGTCCCTCAGCAAGCTTTAACCCAATACCTAATTGACTGTCTGCATCTAATTGAAAATCTTCGGTTTTAATAGCCAGCTCATGTATAAGACGCTGTTCAGGGTTTCTCTCAAAGTAGTATGCAACAGCCTTTGGGTCACTCATTTCTAAGTTCAATGGCGTGTAGATGTAGGAAAATCTGAGTTCACGCGTTTCTGTTTGTCCAGGTTCGATCGTGATATTAGTACGCGAAACCCCAATTCTTTTTAGAATATAAATATTCTCTCCCTTAACGACCATCCAATATTTCAAGATATGGAGTGGTTTATT
>JBCDAG010000279.1:0-9985 GCA_039186165.1 Cyanobacteria bacterium P01_F01_bin.53 | reverse complement strand
TCGACTCGGTTGGGAAGGATGGGTCCAAAATCCTTGAGGATGTTTGGGGGGATCCTGTAACCGAAAAGAAAACAGAAAAAAAAAAATCGAAATCGAACCGGTCGGTAAGGAGAGGACTCAAAATCCGTGAGGATTCGGAGAAGATCCTGGGGCCGCATAATGACAATCATCAAACATTGAACCATACGGGAACGTAGGTTCTGCAATGCAATCGGCAAGACCGGGTAACTACTGGGGCGAAAACCAAGAGCGAAAAAGCCATCATACTTTGTCGAAGTCACCAAAGGACACTACCCTCTTCCGCATTCGGTTGTTTTGGGACATTGGTAGAAAACACAAGCAAACGAGCCCGCCAAGGCGTGATATCACTTCTTTAACCAATGTAAGCTGGTCACTCGACCAGTTAATCAGAAAAGCCAACAACGCACGGTCGATTGCGTCGCGGGAAAGACAGGTCCCGCGAAAACCATACGCTGAAAAATAAATTCGAATACGCATGCACGGACAAGTCAACTCGTTTGACTTGAGTCAAATGTCGGTACATGTAGTGAGAGTTCAACATGTTCTCACTCCTACACGGTGTACAAAGGATAGCCGGCCGTGAAGTCGGTCATCCGTACACGTGAAAACAACGTGAAAACGTAACTTGATACACAACCATCGTCGTTACTGCGTAACTTCGAGGCGGATCGCCCAATCACGTTTCGGAACCACCATAAGTACACGGAGGGAGAGGACCAACGCAGTCCACCCCACACGGTATACTTATCCGTTCGGACTAAAACGCGGGTGGTTTGAACACAAACTGCAGTTAAAACCACAGCCGGTCAAACCATCACGTTCTTCGTCTATTTATCCCTGATACAAAAAAACACATTCCACCGGCCGATTTCATGGGCGGTTAACCCGCAAACGCTGGTGTAAGCAGTGATAATAAAAAATGGGCGAGTGGCGGACTCGAAAACCTGTAGTCTGTACCAATGGTCGAGCATCGACAAGGGGAACGAATGGTTCCAGAAGAGTAGACTAACTTACGGTGACACGATATCATCCTGTAAAAGGAGGCTTTTTCAACAAAAATCACGCTCAAGACCAATACCTGAACAGCGTAACGAACGACGCGGTCGGGTGACCACGTAGTGTATACCAGTCTAAAAAGAAACAAACTCAATCTGCGGTGCGTACGCATAGCCCTCCCTATGAGCGGGGTTGGGTACACGTGCCTAACGACTCGCCGACAAGCAGGCCAAGTGTTCTTTCCGTGAAGGTCAGGAACAATGGAGTGCTTGGGCGGACCGTCCAAGATGTCCATCGCCTCAGGCAGTAGGGTCTCAGGCAGGTGCTGAGCTATCTTGCTGAGTGCATGCGCCCGAGAAGATTCAGAGTTGATGTGGCGAGTGATTTCCAACGCCTCAGGCCATAACGTTTCTTGTTTTTTTGCAAGTGCTATCAAAGCCATTGCTTGGTCGTAAGCATCTTGAATTTGGTGAGTGATATCGATAGCTGCTGAAAGATGCTGAGAAGGGAGTTTCTTAACGATGTAGCTGATGGCTGAAGCTTTGTAAAAGAACCCGCCTGAGTTATCACGACTTCTGCCATAACGGTCTTGTATTTGACGAATCGTTGCGAGTACATCCGGCCAAACTTTTGGAAAACGCTCTGCTAATTTACTCAGCACGTAGGAACGATAGGCAGCATCGTTAATTTGTCCAATGGTTTTAACAACTTCGGGTAATAGTGCTTCCGGCATATGAGGCACGATGGCAGAAATACAAGCCGCCCGATGCCAGGGTTTTTGAGCCTGTTGAGCGTAAGCGAGTCCTTGGGCGGGCTGCCACACTCCTTTTTCTACCAGTGCACCTACTAATTCAGCAGGCACATTACTCGCCAAACTATTGAGCGAAGTCCGCACCAGTGCATAGTGCATTAGCCGCGCCACCGTTTCCCCAGGTGCTTCCTCATATCCAGCGCTTGCCAGTGCCCAAGCCCGGCCCATATCATTCACAAAGCCTGCGGGTTTCCCAATCGCATCGCAGGCTGAATACCAGCTGTTTCGCCCGTTCTCATTACTGGCTTGTAACAGGGTATGAATGGCTTGAAGCTGCTTCGCCTGCTCCATATGCCAGGTGAGATGGGCATAGATATAGCCGTCATCTGGCAAGGTAAACCACTGCCCGTTCTGTGTTTTCTCTCGATAATGTTTCAGCAGTTCACTATGCGCCTCTGCGACGGTTAGGCCCAAACCTGGCAAATCTTCATCCCGCTGTGGATGTGGCGCACTGTTGAGTAGTTGCTGCGCTAGGTCATGCATGAGGTCATGCATTCGATAGCTAGGCCGTCCCGCTAGTTGGACACCCTGCAAAATTAAGGCTTTCGCCTGGAACGTACGCAAAATAGCTTTCGCCTGCCGCGCGTTGACCTGCCATAGCGTCTCTGCCATTCGTTCAGTTAAATTCACATCCTCGGGCACTATCCCCAACCAAGCAAAGTGACGTAACTGCTCAGCAGAAAGCTGCTTTAGACTCAGGTTGAAACAGGCTTGCAAGCTATATTTTCGTCGCCTTGCATCTTTAGGAAATTCCTCTTTGCTATACAAGTCGAGGGCTTCCAATCGTATAACTTCATCTTGCAGCTCTTCCAATAGCTCTGGCCACGTCGAGCCTGCCTCAATTTGAGCTGCGGCTAGTTCGAGTGCTAAGGGTAAATAGCCAACCCGGTTCGCAAAAGCTGTGGCTTGCTGACGGTCATCCTCGCTTAACGCCCCAGCCAGCTTCTTAGTCATCAGCTCTAAGGCTTGTGTCTCATTCATCACATCCAAACGACAAATGCTGGCATCTGGAATGCGAGCTTCCCGTGTCGTCACGAGCACGCAGCTACCATTGCCCCCCACGCGGAAAGGGTCTAAATGGTCTGGATCCCAAACGTCGTCCACCACGAGCAAAACCCTTTTCCCAAACAGCAGCGTCCGTAAATGGTTCGAGGCTGAAGAGTTTGCATTAGGCTGGTAGTCGGTGTCACCCAGTGCCTGAATCCAATCGCTGAGCAAGGGCAAAATGTCTGGGTTCTGGCCCAAGGTGGCCCACAAAATACCGTCTGAGAAGTGGTTTTGAACATCTGGCTCGTGAGCTAGCTTAGCCGCCAACACTGACTTTCCAATGCCACCTAAACCATGGATAGCACTGACTACTAACGTTCCAGCGGCTTTTGTTTCTTTACAAAGTAATTGCTCTTGGAACCGAGCTTGATACTCTGGACGCTCAACAAAATGCTTTGGGAGTGGTGGCATTTGCAGCGGCACTCGATATTTCTCAACGAGAGAGGGCTGCTCCTTGACGGTTTTAGGTTTGTAACGGTTAAAGAGTTCGCTGCCAACGTGATCGCGGAGGTCCGAAATAGTTTGATAGTCGTTTTTGAAATGCTCTAGCTCACTAAGCCGTTCCAAAAAGGCTACTACGCTAGCCATTCCTCTCGCATCGACCACAGCAGGCGGTTTGAAGTAGGTGAAGATTAAGGGCTTGCCCGTTTCTAAAAACTGCTGATGTGCGTTGTGAAATTCTTCAACGGTGTATTGACCAACTTTATTTTGAGCCAACAGCAAGAAAATATCGCAATCTCTGAGAATCTTGTTGTACTCACTTTGTGAGCCATCTGCCGCTAATGCACTGGAGGTGTCTTCCCAAATCTCCAACCGGAAACGAATGCCCCAATCGCTCCATTCATTGTTTTTGCTGTGAATGAACGCCTTAAATTCTTTGCGGTCATCTGCAAGTTCAGCAGAAGAGGCCAGGAATATTTTAATCTCGCGCATCTAAGGGCTTTCTTTGGTGGGAATAACGCTGCCCGCAGGCATTTAGCCAGGGAAAGGCCAACAATTCGCCTTTCTACCCTGTTATAGTCCCATCGCCCGCTTTAGGAGAGACTCCTAGAAATGAATTGTTAGATTGCGCCAATAGCTGCCAACGACACAGCCAACCAGTGTGGTGATAGTTCCTACGCCCTCCACCGTCATGCCCCCTGCTTCAACATCGACTGAAGCACATTCAAAGCGCCTGTTAATTGCCCCATCTGAGCCTCGACTGTGCGAAATCGCCCTTCCGCCTCTTCATCTAAGTGGGCCACATTGCCGCTCAACTGCTCCAACGACCGCTGTAAATGCCGAATATCGCGCCGCAAGCCCTCCGCTTGCACCTGCGCATCCGCGTACTCTTGCAGTGTACGCCGCTTCTCCTTGTTAAACTCCCGCCCATGCGCCCACAGCGTAAACGCCGTAGACCCTGCCGCCCCCAGCACGGTCAGGATATTGCTGATATCAACCGTCATAGCGCCTCCAATAAACCTTGGTCATTGAACTGGATAGGCATGTGGGTAGCGCGTGCGATTGCATTCCACCCCGCGACCTCCGTTGGTGTGGGCAGTACCTCACCAGGCATATCCTTCAGCATCAACGCCCACAGCTGCACAGCCACCGCTAATTGCTCCCCCTGCACCGAAAAGAAGGTTTCTAGCCTGGTCACCGCCAGCGGATCGAGCGATAAGTTACTCACCCGCTGGTAGGCCTGGTTACTCAGCATCCCCACTTGGAAAGCGCCCCAGTCAGCATTCTCAGCCGGTTCAAGTACAGTTTTGTTAGGCGCTGGCATGGTCGTAAACCTTCCTCAAAATGGCCGACATGGAAACGTATCTAAGGGCTGTTCGCCCCGTGCGCTGCACCCGAAACCATATGGCCAGCGCATCGGCTGCATCGACAACCAACCCCACCGGTTCACTGTGCTGATAGGGCTCATACTTAAGCGCGTCTTCCAATCTCAGATACCAGACCACCGATTGCTGCCGTTGGCTGTTGACCAGGCGTAACTGAAAGTCCGTGACGTTCCCCGCTGCAAAATCAGCAAACGGCATGCACTTAGCCGAAAAGCTTTCAATCCAGACCCTATAGCCCAGGAAAGGGCTAGCCACCTGCCGTGTTGTAGAGCCGGTGACTTGCCCCCGGTAGGTGTCCACCGTGTAAGCGGCCTGAGATAGCCACTGGCCTGACCCGTGCAAAAACCAAGGCTCAACCGGGAGATTCGCCGCGTCGGTCTGTAGCCACAACCTTGAGCCATCATGGGGCGGTGTTTGCCCCATGGCCATGCGCACCCCTAACGCACTCACCGGCAACCGTTTGGGAATGCCCCCTTGCACTAACAGCAGTTCATCGTCAGGTTGCGCAATCGCCCGCTCGAAAGTAGAAAATTTAACCATTAGAACTCCAGGGACTGGCCATTCTCAAACGTCATGGGTTCCCCCCAGAAAGATAAAGGCCCCAGATCAGTCATCTCAGGCAGCGCAGCCGCTACCAGTCTCAATGTCCCCTCAGCCGTCGTTGCCAGGGGCACCACCAATCGAAAAGACACCCGCATCGCCCTGATATTTAGAGACTGACGAATCCGAAACCCGCTCAAATCCGTCTCAGGATTCGCCACTCTGAACGTTTGATAGGCCTCAGCCAAGCAGCCAAACAGTTGAAGCGCCTGTTGCTCAGCCGTCGCAGCTGTGATGTCTAGTGCCTTCATCCTTTAGACCTGCTGAGCCCACACTTCAAGAAAGTAATCCTCAATCCAGCGATAGGGCCAAAACTCCAGATAGTAGGCAACCCCAGCCCCGTTGAACTCAAAAAAAGCGTCATCCAGATACAGCCGGTTCACCTGCTTTTTCGGGTCGCCGGGCAAGCCATAGAGGACCTGAGCCAATGACCCTGCCCGACACCACCCCTTTTCACTGCCCAGCACACTGTTGATACGAAGCAAAACCTTAGCTGGAGCATTAAACAGCAACGGCACCCGATGAGCCATTGGGCTAGCCGTGCCAAATTCATGGACTTTGGTGAGCGAAGCCGCCAGCGTAAGCGGTGGCAAGCCCCCGAATAAAGGCTCTGGGAACAGTAATCGAGACCCCATAGAAGTATTGCCGCCTCAGAGGCCATGACCTATTACCATCCCAATCGCCGCAAGGTATACGGCACCGAGCAATTAACCGCAGAGCATGAACTGCTCACTACTACCGAATACGCCGCCCGCTGTGCCTACACCCGCGATGCCATTGTGAAAAAGTGCAGGAAAAAGCAGCTCACCGCCTTTAAGCAAGCGGGCGTGTGGTACATCGTCACCGCCAAAGCGACCTAACAGCCGCCCGAACCCGCAATAACAACCCGCTGAATCTTCCAGTCACCGGGCAACAGGTTCGCATCCACATCCGTACCCGGCAGGTTTTCGAGTGCTTCAGCCACGTTGCTCGGATTGCAGAAAAAGTCGTAATAGCGGGTGTTGTCACTCTGTGCTGAGCTGCCGATATCGGCAATCCCAGACTTTTTCATGATTGCAGTGAGCTTGGGCAATACCCGCTTGTAAGAGCGTGCATCGGTGATCACCACTTTGCCACCGAGGTCATTGTCATCGGTGATGTCAGCGCCGATAGTGTCAGTTACCCCCCGGTCACCATAGAAATAATCGGCCCCTTGGACCCGAAACGTTGCCCCATTGAAATCGAAATCGACAGAAGCTAAGTCAGTCATGTAAGCCCCTCCTTTAGGGATGATAAGTACCCTTTCTTTAGTGGTTGGATTTAGAGAAAGTGTGTGAGTTTGCCACCATAGCCAGTGTGAGCCTATGGCAGCTTGGCGCGAGCAGTGAAGCGCTATGCCATGACGGTTTCAGCGTCAAACTCAATCCCGCCGTCAGCAGAGGCCGACTGCACCAACGGCACCACAATGGAGAACGTGGCCCGCTGGGTGCTCAAATTAATGTTCTGACTGACATTTAAGCCTTTCAAATCAGCGCTAGGATTTGCCACTTTATCTGCGGCGATCGCGGAGGCGAGTTTGGTGGCAAATTCAAGGGCCTGTTGTTCAGCAGTTGCAGCGGAAAGCGTGATAGCAGCAGCCATGGTGAAACCTCAGAAAATAATCTGTTGACACTAACAAGCAAGCCCTGAACCACTGCCAAATAAGACATTCAGGCGAGTGTCTGTCTTGGTCGCCCCTAGGGGCAACCAGGAACTACGAAGGAATTCTAAGGGCCCAGCTGGGAGCGGCTGTTTTATGTCCCTGAAACTTCTTGATATGGACAGCGGTGACGTCCACTTCTGCGTAGTCTCCGACATTCTTTGAGTACACCATTCTGAGCCCAGTAGTCGGGATGTAGGCCGGGTCCAACAAATTGATTTCGATATAGTCAATCACCTTCTGCGCTTCTGGCTCAGAGAAGGCATTGACAATCAACTGGCTGTTATCTGTCAGGCGGACAGAGGCCATATTGCCGCCCTTTTTATAGTCAGGAAAATTGAAAGGGTAATCAGGCCCGATGTCTGCCCGAGGGTGCGGGATGTTCATGGCCCATTTACTATCGCCCCCGTCAACCTTTCGCCAGCTCACCACTAGTTGAGGGATTTCACCGCGTTTAGCATCCCAGTGCATGGGCAACACTGCATCCACATCCGGTGGACATTTGGTGTCTGTATGGATGGTGTTGAGCGATTGGGTGATGGCTGCGATCGCATCATAGAGACCTTGTAAGCCATCACCGCTATAGGTGGCCTCTATCGGCTCATCAGCATCACAGGGCGTTAAGTCTAGATTGGCTGCTCCCTCACCTTCTAACCGGCTTAAAATCTCTTGCAATTGAGACTCGATACCCGATAAATCAACGGGCTCGTCATTGTTGAAGTAGTTTCGGATATCATCAACTGCCTCTTCTAGCCGGTCATTACTGCGCTCCAGCGTTGGGCAGCATTGAGGGCTAGCCGTGCCAACCGGTGGTCTGTAGGGCTCTGGTTCTGGCTCCGGTAGCGGCAACGGAAAGGGGGAAAGGTCATCCACTGGAGCCAACAGCCTGAGCAATTCCGGCAGTTCTGGCAAGGCATCCTCGACGGCTACGGCCAATGGGTCGAGCAGTGGCAAGGGCTCTGGTAGTGGCTGCGGTGCTACCTGCGGTAAAGGCTGGGGTGCTATCTGCGGTAAGGGCTGCGGTGCTGGCTCAGGAGGTGTGGATGGCTGTGGTAGCGGATTGCTGCTGGGTGGCCCAGGTTGTGGCCCTTCCTCTGGCAGGCCATCGGCTCTGGCAATATCGGGGCCAACCAGCCAGCGAACGTTGTTGATGCCCGTAAAGCTATTGCCCAGATTGGCGATGAGCACACCGTCTTCGTTCAGCAGGACATTATTCCGATTCCCCGCTAGGGTCAGTACCCCTATCGGGCCAGTTCTCAAAATATTCACCCCATAGTTTCGATAGTTTGGGGTTGAGTAGCGGTCTGCGGTGACGGTCCCCGTGATTCGGTAGGTGACACCTGGCGTCCCGCCCGGTTGTACGGGCAAGGATTCATTGAGTGGTGCAGGCCTAGGGGCACCAGGGTTTAGATAGTCGCCTAAGGAAGGGCCAAAAGGCCGGTCCAACACATCCTCATAAATCCGATTCCCAATATTGAGCCCGAGCCCAGCGGCTTGAATGACGAGCCCAGCCGTACCCGCTACACGGGTGAGCGTGCCCGCTGCACGGGCTGCTGTGGCTACACCGCCCAGGCCACGAGCTGCGCCTAACGAGACAGGCGGCACCCGAGGCACCAAGGGAGCCCGCGTACTCGGCAGAATAGGCACAGGTGCGCTAAAGCTACCCGTTCCAGTCGGCACGAGGTCAATTGTCGGGGCAAAGGGTAGAGGCATCTAGACGGTATAGCCAGGGGGCAGGGTGACGGCTTCAGAATGTTCGACAGCCCCGAGCCAGGCCACCGTGCCATCGGCCAACAGGGTGTTTTTCATGGGTACTGCGAAACGCCCCACCAAGAACACGGAGGATAGATTTTCTGAAGACTTGACCGGAGAAATGCCATAGCTAGCGAATTTCTGGACGTCTAGGGTGTCTGTCTCGGCATAGGATTTATGGCCATAGGCAGCGGTATAGGTGAGCATGGCCCAGGCCATCAGGCCTTCTAGGGTCACGATATCGGCAGGGATATTGTCGCGGTTCAATGCGGTCATATCAGAGAAGGTTGTTTTACGCCGATAGGATGCCCGAAAACGCTAGGATTCAGTCAGTATAAACAAATGAAGCCAATGGTAAATGGGTTGAAGGTAGGGTAATTTATGGACAAATTCATAAGGTAATTAAGTATGGAGATGTCTGGTTGCCTGACCGGTTCATTATTCTCGATCCTTCGGCCTCCGGCCCTATTCGCTACGGTGTGATCTTGCTGGTTCAATGCTGTCCCAGCCTCACTGCGCTTCACCCACGAGGGTAAAGGCAGCCCAATACTGGGGATTGGGGTCGCCTTCATCAATCATTTTCAGCATGGCTTGTCGGAGTGCTTGGGCCTTGTCTTCGTCTTCTTCAAGAAACTGCCGATAGAACTCATCCATTAGCTCGACGGTGTGCCTGTCGGAGGCATTCCAGAGCGAGACGACTAGGGTGGGCACGCCAGCAGTGAGCAGGGTACGCGATAGGCCGTAGACGCCATCGCTGGTGATGGGGCCTTGGCCAGTTTGGCAGGCGCTGAGGACGACTAATTCTGCCTGAAGGGGATTGTCGATAGTCAGCTCTAGCAGTTCATCTGCATAGAGAGCACCATCGTCCTCGCCTGCGGCGGCTAATGCCAGTACACCAGGAATAGAGCTGTAGTTTAAGCCATTGGGTCGTGGAGCTGTTGCTGCTGGTGAGCTGCCTGTGGTGACGGAAGTGTCCGTTTTTGGCTGTGAGCTGCCTGTTGCATCCGGGTCTGTTGAGTCGGATGATGGGTTGCTATCTGCTGCGCCCGAGGCTAGGGTGCCGTGGGTGGCCAGGTGAATAAAGCGGGCGGTGTGTAAGCGCTCTTTGACAGCGGTTTCTGTGGCATTGCCTTGGGTGAGGGCGTTGATATCTGTTCCCAGGTAGTCACGGAGGGCGTCGCTGACTTTGCCTGCTTCGTCTTCTGCGCCTGGTAAGGGTTGCCAGTCATAGCTTGCTTTTAAGGCATCGGGCAG
>JBCDAG010000278.1:0-10032 GCA_039186165.1 Cyanobacteria bacterium P01_F01_bin.53 | reverse complement strand
TCCCAGTAATTTTACGGTTGTGTAATTTTTTAGTATGGTTGCAGTAGACACGTGTTTTTAACATTGCTTTTCTCGTCACCTTCACACGATTTTTAATTTTAAAGATTCTTTCTGGGCTGTAAGCCTATTTTTTGATTTCAGCAGGCGGTTTTGTGACAGTCGAAGCGTACACAAAACCCTATCGCTCACGGGTCTCTTCTGATGCACTCCAACGATTCATACAACAATCAATGGTGCTGTTGTGTTTTCGCCACAGTTTTGTGGCCGTCGTGAAGAATGACTGATCAATCTACCTTTGGCACCCCAGATGGCCGTAGCGAGGCCGAAAATGCCCTAGACAAAGAAACCAAACTGCCGATGACGGGCTGGCAGCAAGAGGTGGATAAGGGCTTGGAATTTGGTTTGGAAGCGGCCGAAAGTATTAAAGACCGCTCCATTCCGACTTTTTCGCGGGGGGAACTACCACACTATGCGGGGATCACCACCTTTATGAAGGCACCCTACGTAGAGGACGTTCGTAAGGTGGGTGAATACGATGTGGCCATTGTCGGCGTGCCCCACGATTCGGGGACGACCTATCGGCCGGGTACTCGCTTTGGTCCGCAGGGGATTCGTCGCATTTCTGCGCTCTACACGCCCTATAACTTTGAGTTAGGTGTGGATTTGCGGGAGCAAATTACCCTGTGTGATGTGGGGGATATTTTTACGATTCCAGCCAATAATGAAAAATCTTTTGATCAAATCTCGAAAGGGGTTGCCCACATTTTTCGCTCCGGTGCGCTGCCAATTATTTTGGGGGGCGATCATTCCATTGGTTTCCCAACGGTGCGTGGTGTCTGTCGCCACTTAGGGGATAAAAAGGTAGGCATTATCCACTTTGATCGCCATGTGGATACCCAGGAGACTGACCTGGATGAACGGATGCACACCTGTCCATGGTTCCATGCGACGAATATGGACAATGCTCCGGCGAAAAACTTAGTGCAGCTTGGCATTGGTGGGTGGCAGGTGCCTCGCCCTGGCGTGAAAGTGTGCCGTGAGCGAGCAACGAATATTCTCACCGTGACCGATATTACGGAAATGGGCTTAGATGCGGCGGTGGATTTTGCCGTAGAGCGAGCGACAGATGGCACTGACTGTGTTTATATCAGCTTTGATATTGACTGTATTGACGCGGGCTTTGTCCCAGGGACTGGTTGGCCAGAGCCGGGCGGTTTGTTACCCAGAGAAGCGCTGTATTTGCTGGCCAAAATTGTTCAAAGAGTCAATGTGTGTGGTTTAGAGGTTGTTGAAGTCTCTCCTCCTTATGACGTCAGTGATATTACTGCGTTGATGGCGACTAGGGTTATTTGCGATACGTTGGCCCATTTGGTGCTCTCTGAACAGTTGCCTCGCCAAAAGCCTGATTATATCAATGATACGGCCAATATGAGTTTGGGGAGTGGTTGGGAGTGATGGCTCATGCATGAAACCGATATGACCAAGGCCCTGATTATGACTGTGCGGGACTGGCTGGCTGAGCAGCCGGGCCATGATACCGGCCAGGTAATGGTAGAGCGCGTGCATTTGACAGTGGGCGAATTTACCTGTGTAGAGCCTGCCAGCTTGCAGTTTGCGTTTCGGGTGCAAACCCAGGGCACCTTTTTGGATGGTGCGGAGCTGGTGATTAAAGATGTTCCGCTGGTTGCTTTTTGCCATTCGTGTCAGCGGGAGTACCGGCCTGATATTGGCATGCAGTATGCCTGCCCAGACTGTCAGGGGCCGATGGATGATATCCGCTCAGGTCGTGAGCTGAAAATTGACCGGGTCGAATTTTCACAGGCGGTGGTTGCGTAGGGTCGAGATACCTTGGCTCGAGGTTTGTTTTTGTAAGAGGGTATATGCACCAGACATTTGATGCGGCTTTAGAGATGAACTTGCTCCATGCAAATCAGCATGGGGCAGATGCGAATCGTGATCGCCTCAATCAATGGGGCATTACCTGCCTTAACCTGATGAGCTCTCCTGGGTCAGGAAAAACGCAGCTGCTGGAGAAGACTTTGGGAACGCTCCAGAGTGAGCTGAAGATGGCGGTGATAGAGGGAGATATGACCACTCAGCTAGATGCTGAGCGGTTACGGGCCTCCGGTGCCCCAGTGATTGCCATTAATACGGGGCGCTCCTGCCATCTGGATTCCAAAATGGTGGCGGGCGGTCTACATCAGCTTGAACATGAGCTTGCTGAGTTGGGCAATCGACCCGATAGCCTTGATGTGGTCTTCGTAGAGAATGTTGGCAACCTGGTGTGCCCCGCAGAATTTGAGGTGGGTGAGCATGCCAAAGTTGCACTGCTGAGCATTACCGAAGGGGAAGACAAACCCCTGAAGTATCCCATTATGTTCCGTGAGGCAGATTGCCTACTCATCACAAAAATAGATTTGGCACCCCATTTAGATGTGGACATTGAAACCATTGTGGCCAATGTCCGTCAGCTTAATTCTAAAGTGGTGATTATTCCGGTCTCTGCGAAAACCGGTGAAGGCTTGGATGATTGGTATTCCTGGATTCGAGAAACGGTTCGGGCCCGTTCGGAGATTCCGCTTTCCCAATCTGTTCCTGTTTAGGTTTGTTCCTGTTGCGTCTTGTTTGTTGTTGTGTGCGTTTGTTTCTCGTTTGCTGAAGATGCCTTTTTGTTGAAAGAGGCCTTTTGTTCTTAACCCTGATGCTGCTAAGACAATAGCTCTAGCACCTCGGGTGAGCGCTACTAGCTTTATTCGCGGCCTATTCATTGATAGGTGGAAGCTAGGCGATTCGCATTATTCCTGTTGGTCACGTCAACCCTACTGCCTAAGGTTTATCCCAATTTTTTCAATGTCTACTAAATAGGGTTGAGTCATTGCATTTGTTGTTTTTGTTGAGTGCTCCATCTTTGAAGTGCTCTTGAACTCATCTTTCCTACATCTTTACTTTTGGGTATCTGACCTATGACTTACTTAAAAACATGGCTTCGTCGACAGCGGACAACCCGTTACCCTGGGCAAGCTCGGCTCAACGCGATGACATTCTCGTCGCTGTACGAGTGTTTTATGGATTAAGTTTGTATTATTTAATACATCTTTGAGGGGTGGTCATCGCCTTAATATCTTATTTAAGTAGTCGTTTTGGCAGTAGTCATTTTGACACCTAAAGACTGAGATATCTCGCTAGTGAGATGGCTTGGCTGAATCCTCCCATTGTTCGTATTCTCTTTGCCCGTTTGTGCTCTCATTTAATAGAGTGCGTTCTACCTTCTCGCCCCTTTGATTCCCTAATGAAAAGACGTCAGTTAGTTTCCCTTAGTTTGGCCTTCTTTTGCACAATGGTGCTGACCGTGAGCTGTGGAGGACCTGCTGCTGACAGTGGGGATGATGCCGCTCCCACCTCGGATGCAGCGGCTGGTGCTGGTGATATTGTCATTGGCTACAGTAACTGGCCCGGGTGGTGGCCTTGGGCGATCGCGGAGCAAGAGGGCTTATTTGAGGCTAACAATGTCGATGTGGAACTCAAGTGGTTTGACGGCTACGTAGAATCCATGGAAGCCTTTGCCGCTGGTCAGCTAGACGGTAATACCCAAACCTTGAATGACACCATCTCTTTTGCAGGAGATTCGGTCAACGGTCAAGTGGCTGTGCTGGTGAATGACAACTCTGCGGGTAACGACAAAATTATCGTGACTGAAGAGATTAACTCTGTTGCCGACCTGAAAGGTAAGAAAGTTGCTATCGAAGAAGGCGTGGTAGACGACTTCTTGCTGTCACTCGCATTAGAAGAAGAGGGCATGTCCCGCGAAGATGTGGAGATTGTTCCTTTGGAAACAGGTGAAGCTGCTGCGGCCTTTGCTGCTGGTCAGGCCGATGCAGTGGGCGCTTTCCCGCCTTACTGGCTCACGGCACTAGAGCGTGAAGGTAGTCAGGAGCTGTTGAGTTCTGCTGATTTCCCTGGTGCGATTCCTGACTTGCTGGTGATGAGCCAAACAGTGATTGATGATCGTCCAGACGATGTTCAGGCGATTGTTAATACTTGGTTTGATACGTTGGCTTTCATGGAGGAAAATCCTGAAAAGTCCAATGAGATTATGGCTGAGCGGGCTGGTGTGAGTGTCGAGGAGCTAGAACAGCTACTGGGCGGTACCCGTATGTTCACTATCGACGATAATTTGGAAGCCTTCAGCGATGGTGAAGGAATGAAATACATGTCTTCTGCGGCAGTGGGCATGGCTGACTTTATGGTGAAAGTTGGGTTTATCCCAGAAGCACCTCCGCTTGAGCCTATTTTGGACGATCAGTTTGTGAAAGCCTACGCGGCAGAACAGTAGGATTTTGCATAATAGTAGCCCCCGCCTGTACAGCTCAGGCGGGGGTTTCTTCGTTAATTTGTGTTTTATCTCAGGCATGTGCATTGAATTGCAATCATTAAACGGGGCAAGGGTGAACAGCTATGGCAAGCAGACGGTCCGATTCAGACTTGGCGACTCAGCATGAGGCTATAGAGGGCATGACAGACGATAATTTGGCCATGCGTTCCGAGGCTGTCGGTACTAATCCTGGTGTTGCTAACGTTGGTGGCCCTGGAGGGGAGGGGCCTGACGCTGGCGTGACTAATCTGTATGCACCGGCGAGGTTGCGGCAGCTTCGCCAAACCAGCCTAAAACCCAGGGTGTTTTGGCGGCTGGGTGAGGACATCTCGCCCCGTTTGGATTGGACGCTGCGAATACTGTCTGTGTTGGTTCCGTTTGTGTTGTGGTGGTTAGTGGCTAGTGCGGGATGGGTTAATCCAAAGTTTTTGCCTTCTCCTGTGGCTGTGCTCAACGCGTTTTTAAAGTTGGTTCGTGAAGGGCTGTTTTGGACCGATCTTCAAGCCAGTATTTTTAGGGTTGGGTTGGGCTTTGTGATCGCGGCGATTATTTCTGTTCCTTTGGGTATTGGGATGGGGGCGTTTGCCTCGATTCGGGCATTGTTTGAGCCGATTATAGGCATTGTTCGCTACATGCCTGCGCCTGCGTTTATTCCGCTGTTGATTATTTATTTGGGGGTGGATGAGGCCCCTAAGGTGACCCTAATTTTTATCGGCGTGATTTTCTTTAACACGTTGATGATTATGGATGCGGTGAAATTTGTCCCTAAGCATTTGTTAGAGGCAACTTACACCTTAGGCGGCTCTCGTTTGCAAACCTTGGTGCAAGTAATTACCCCCTATGTGATGCCAAAAATTTTGGATGCTTTTCGAGTGAACATGGCGGCGGCTTGGAACTTGGTGGTGGTGGCTGAGCTGATTGCGGCTAATGAGGGGCTGGGTAAACGAATTGCATTGGCTAGGCGGTTTTTTGATACGGATACTATTTTTGCCTATCTAATTGTGTTGGGTGTGATTGGCTTTTTGATTGATCTTTCCTTGCGCTGGCTGTTGCAGGTGACTTGTCGATGGTCTGTTGATTAAAGGCCTCCTGACTGTTGTTGATTTTCCGTATTCATTCTCTTTTTGTTTATTTTTGCCGTGGAAGGCTAATCAACCATGCATTTAGAAGTCTCTGAATTGCACAAACAATTTAAAACATCCAAAGGCACGATTACTGCCCTCGAAGGGGTGAATATGCATGTGGAGGGGGGCGAATTTGTCTGTGTGGTGGGGGCCTCTGGGTCTGGGAAATCGACGCTGCTACGGTTGATTGCAGGCTTGGATGTGCCGACTCAGGGGCGCATTGAGGTGGATGATGAACTGGTGAGCGGGCCGGGGGCTGACCGAGGCATGGTGTTTCAAAATTACACGCTGTACCCGTGGATGACGGTGCAAAAGAATGTGGAGTTTGGGCTGAAGTTGCAGGGGGTGGATAAGACGACTCGGCGGGAGCAGGCCTCTTACTATTTGAGTATGGTGGGCCTAACGCAGTTTGCACAATCGTTGCCAAAGCAGCTTTCGGGCGGGATGAAGCAGCGGGTGGCGATCGCACGCGCCCTCACCAGCCAACCGAAAATTCTATTGATGGATGAGCCCTTTGGCGCGCTCGATGTGCAAACCAAAGAGACGATGCAACAGTTTTTGCTGGAGCTGTGGGAGCGCACAGGTACGAGTATTTTGATGATTACCCACGATGTGAGGGAGGCGGTGTTTCTCTCGCAGCGCATTTATGTGATGACGGCGAGGCCGGGAACGGTGAGGGCTGAGGTGAATGTGGATTTGGGGCGATCGCGCACGGCAACTACCCGCCAAGACCCACAATTTAAGCACTATCAGGATCAGGTCATGAATCTGCTGACTGTTCCAGTGAGCCACTAAAATAAGAAAAAATTAGGTGAAAGCAGTCTATGGATGCTGCGCAATGGGACTATTAAGTAGGAATACTATTAAGTAGGAATATCTGAAGAAAAAGCACACTCTATAGGAAATTGGAGAGGGCAAGGCGGTGACAGTGAAGGAATTACTGCTTAAAGAGCTAGAAGATATCACGGACCCCTTATTAGTCGAGGTGTTGGATTATCTACGCTACTTAAAATTTCGTCAGGCTGAGGATACTGATGATCTTCGTGAGGCTAGGGCTGCTTTGGCTGAGGCGAAGCAGGAAGGAACGATTTCTTGGGAAGATGTTAAGGCTCAAGCCGGTTTATGAGTTATCGGATTGAGTTTACTAAGCGGGCAAATAAACAGTTCCAAGCATTGCCTGCTCAAATCCAGAAAAGGATAGCACCTAAAATTGATGCTTTGGCGCAAGAGCCAAGTCCTCAAGGCGTTGTGAAACTATCTGGCGAGGATAATGCCTATCGTATTCGCGTTGGTGACTATCGTGTTGTCTACAACATAGAAGATGACAGGTTACAAATATTGGTCTTTCGAGTAGATCATCGTCGTGATGTGTATCGGTGAGCGGCGCGAGGTTACATAAACTGGCGTGGTAAATTTTGCTTGCTTTGTGGTTCCTATCAAGGGAGCTTGTTGGTTATGGTGGGGGCAATACCTCAGAAAGTTGCCCTGTTATGAAGCGTTATGCCCTAATTGTTGGGATTGGTAAGTACACAGCGTTACCGGAGCTTGCCAAGCCTAGAAATGACGCCCAAGCGATGTATAACCTGCTGGATAAGCATGGCAACTTTGATGAGATTCATGTACTGGTGGATCAGCAGGCGACCTGTGCGAGGCTGACGAAAAAGCTGGAGTATGTGCTGCTGGAGCAGGGTACGAAGGCGGAGGTGCTGATTTATTTTTCGGGGCATGGGTTTACGGCGGGGGCGAGTAAGTACGAGCGGCAAGGGTATTTGGCGGCGGTTGATTGCCGGGTTAAGGGCGCGGGCGGGGCCGCTGTGTCCGCGGAGCAAGGCGTGTCGTTTGCGTTGCTGAATGGATTGATCGGAGATGCGAACCTGGCGGGGTTGGCGGTGATGCTGGACTGTTGCCAGAGTGGGTATTCGATTGAGGAGACGTTGATTAATCGGAAGCTGAGTGGCTTTGGTGAGAAAGGGTATTTGCTGAGTGCGGCTTGTCGGGGGTTTGAGTCGGCTTGGGAGAATGAGGGTGAGCCGTGTAGTGCGTATACGATGGCGCTGGTGGCGGCGTTGGCATTACCGAATGAGGCAGCGCAAGGTGAGGTGACGGCGTTGGCAGCGCATTTGGCGGTGTGTGCAACGCTGAAGGGGACGGGGCAGGAGCCGATTCAGTTTGGCTATGGTAGTGACTTTGTGGTGGTGGACTATCGCGGGCAGGTAGCGGCGGCAGCGGGTGCGGCTGTGAGTGCGGTGGTGAGCGAGGAGTGTCCTTATCAGGGGTTGGAGGCGTTTACGCCAGAGACGGAGAAGTTCTTTTTTGGGCGGAATGGGGATGTGCAGCGGCTGTTGCAAAAGCTGAATGGTTCTAATTTTGTGCCGGTGCTGGGGCCTTCGGGGAGTGGGAAGTCTTCGGTGGTGCGGGCAGGGCTAGTGACGCGGCTGGAGGCGCAGGGTTGGCAGGTGGCCGTCATGAAGCCAGGCAAGCAGCCGTTTGTGATATTGGAAGCGGTGTTGAGAGAGTTTTTAGAGGGTGTTGATTGTTCGAGTGGGGAGGTGGAGGAGTTGCTGGGCTTCGACTCCGCTCAGCCCCCGGGATGCGTTCAGTGCCCGGGGGCCATTGAGCACGAGGGTCGAGCCCTGAGCGGAGTCGAAGGGCGGCTGGCTCAGGACGACATCAAGTTGTGGTTGATTGTCGATCAGTTTGAGGAAGTCTTTACGCTTTGCGAAGATAAAACTGTTCAGCGAGCGTTTGTGGAAAGTTTGTTGTTGAAACAGTCGGAGACGTCATCGTTGGCTGTGGTGATCACGATGCGGTCAGACTTTGTAGATGATTGGCTGCGGGCGGGGCTCTCGCCGGAGGTGATCAGGCAGGATACGGTGTGGCTGGGACCGCTGGTGGATGAAGCCCTGAAAGCGGCGATTGTGGAACCTGCGAGTAAGCAGGGCTATGGGCTAGAGCCTGCTTTGCTACGAGACTTGTTGCGGGATGTGGCTAAGGAAGAGAATTGTTTGCCGTTCTTGGAGTTCGCACTCACCGAGCTGTGGGCGCGACGAGATACTGAGAGACATCTGCTGACGGTGACGGCTTATGACGAGATGGGCGGGCTGACAGGAGCGCTGAATCAGCAGGCTACGGTAAAGTACAACAGGCTGAGAAAAGAGGTAGAACAACCCTGGGCAAAGAAGATATTTTTGCAGCTGGTGCGGGTGGGTCGCGGTGAAAAAGATACGCGGCAACGGCAGACAAAAGCTGCGCTGTTGGCGATGGGTGGGCTGGATGATAAGGCCCATGCGCAAACTCGGAAAATCATTGCCTGTGTGATTGCAGACCTGGTGAAGGCACGATTGTTGGTGACGGATGGGGGCACTCGTGAGGTGCTGGCGCGGCGGGAGCTGATGGATGGGGAAAAGGGAGAAGGGGAAAAGGGAGAAGGGGAAAGTACAACAGAAGGAAGCATAGCGCTTGATGCCGCCGAGAGCGCTGGTTATGTGGATTTGGCCCATGAGGCGTTGTTAGAAGGGTGGGACCTGTTTGTTCAGTGGCGGCAGGAGGATAGGGACTTGCGACGGCTGGTGCAGCGGATGGCGGATGAGTATGAGGTGTGGCAAAAGGCGAAGGTGGATGACAGCAAAGACGATAATGATTATTTGCTGACGGGGGGACTGCTGGCAGAGGTGCGGGAGCAGCGAGAACGGTTGGGCAAACGGTTAGCAGAAAGTCGGCCTGCATTAATGAAGTATTTTGCTGAGAGTGATCGCAAAGATGCTGAAACGGTTGCGATGCTACAGCGGGCTTTAGCCGATGCTAACGTGCGGGCAGAGTCGCTTAAAGTTCGTGATAAGTTACTGAATAATCCGGCACAAACGGTGAACGCGACGCTTGCTGCCTTGGCGTTGGTGGGTAGGAGCCAGCAAGCGTTTCAGGGAGAGGTGGTGTGTCCGGCGCAGGACGCTTTGCACCGTGCTTGGTTCAATATTCGCGAGCGTCTTAAGCTGGAAGGCCGTAGCAGCCCGGTGAGAGCGGTGGCCTTTAGCCCATCGGGAGATCGCATTGTCTCCGGTAGCCATGATAATACGCTTCGACTGTGGGATGTAGAGGGCAACGCCATAGGATCGCCGTTTGAAGGCCATAGCGGCTCGGTGACTGCGGTGGCCTTTAGCCCATCGGGAGATCGCATTGTCTCCGGTAGCGATGATAATACGCTTCGACTGTGGGATGTAGAGGGCAATGCCATAGGATCGCCGTTTGAAGGCCATAGCGGCTCGGTGTATGCGGTGGCCTTTAGCCCCTCGGGAGATCGCATTGTCTCAGGTAGCGTTGATACTACGCTTCGACTGTGGGATTTAAAGGGCAACGCCATAGGATCGCCGTTTGAAGGCGATAGCCTCTTGGTGAGAGCGGTGGCCTTTAGCCCATCGGGAGATCGCATTGTCTCCGGTAGCGCTGATAATACGCTTCGACTGTGGGATGTAGAGGGCAATGCCATAGGATCGCCGTTTGAAGGCCATAGCGACTGGGTGAATGCGGTGGCCTTTAGCC
>JBCDAG010000277.1:0-10033 GCA_039186165.1 Cyanobacteria bacterium P01_F01_bin.53 | reverse complement strand
ACACATCATTGCGTGCCACTAGCAAATCAGCCCGACCGATGATTTCATTGAGAGATTTATAGCCTAGTTTTGCAAGTAAGGAGCGCACCTCTTCAGCAACGAAGTAAAAGAAATTGACTACCTTACCCGGTGTGCCAGGGAAGCGCTTGCGCAACGCTTCTCGCTGCGTGGCCACGCCCACGGGGCACTGGTTGGTATGGCATACGCGCGCCATAATGCAGCCCTCGGCAATCATTGCGATGGAGCCAAAGCCGAATTCTTCAGCGCCCATAAGCGCGCCCATGATCACATCCCAGCCCGTTTTGAGGCCGCCGTCAACGCGGAGGGTAACGCGATCGCGCAGCTGATTTTCCATCAAAGAACGATGCACTTCAGTCAGGCCCAGTTCCCACGGCAAACCCGCGTGCTTAATGGAACTCAATGGCGATGCGCCGGTACCCCCGTCGTGACCGGAAATCTGAATCACGTCAGCATTGGCCTTGGCGACACCGGCTGCGATCGTGCCAATCCCAACTTCGGCAACCAGCTTCACCGATACGCCTGCTTTGGGGTTGATTTGGTGTAGGTCAAAGATCAGCTGGGCCAAGTCTTCGATGGAGTAAATATCGTGGTGCGGTGGCGGTGAAATCAAGGTCACGCCAGGCTTCGACTTCCGCAAGGAGGCAATGTATTCGCTCACCTTTTTGCCGGGCAGTTGACCGCCTTCACCGGGCTTGGCGCCCTGCGCCACTTTGATTTCGATCTGCCTGGCGCTCATCAGGTACTCAGGCGTTACCCCAAATCGACCCGAGGCCACCTGCTTAATGGCAGACGATGCAGTATCTCCGTTTTGCAGTCCTTGTAGGTGAGGCAGGGTTGCCGATAGGCCTTCGTTATCCACATCGTCGAGCACTTTAAATCGGACAGCGTCTTCTCCGCCTTCGCCCGAGTTGGACTTGCCGCCAATGCGATTCATGGCGATGCCCAAGGTCTCGTGGGCCTCCCGAGAGAGCGAACCCAAGGACATACCGCCTGTGCAGAAGAGCTGCATGATCGACTCGACTGGTTCGACTTCGGCAATATCGATGGAATTGCGATCACTCTTCAAATCCAACAGATCGCGCAATGCTGCAATGGGGCGACCCTTGAGCTGCTCGCGGTAGACTTCGTAGTGGTCATGGTGCTTGCTGGCCAATGCCTTATGGAGCAGCTTGGTCATTGCCGGGTTGTTCATGTGATACTCGCCCGATGGCCGTGACTGTATAAAGCCCATATTCTCTAGACGTTTGCGCGTCAGCTCAGGGAAGGCTTTGCCATGGAAGGCCATGGTTTCCTGGGCCAGTTCATCAATACTCAAGCCGCCTAGTCGAGACACGCTGCCTTTGAATGACAGCTCTTTCAGGTCAAGGCCAATGCCAATCGCTTCAAAAATCTGGGCACCTCGGTAGCTGCTTAAAAGGGAGATGCCCATTTTCGAAAGAATCTTCAGCAGTCCATTTTCTACCGCTTTGCGGTAGTTGGCCTGAGCACCATGAAGGGTCGAAACGGGTAGCTTGCCCGAGATCATTTTCTTTTGGGTTTTCGAATCAACCCACCAGTGGCGAACGCTCTCTAGGGTGAGGTAAGGACAAATAGCGGTTGCACCGTAGCCCAGCAGGCAGGCGAAGTGGTGGGTGCTCCAGCACTGGGCCGTATCTACAATGATGGAGGTTCGCATGCGCAAGCCTTGGGCAATCAGGTGATGATGGACCGCACCGACAGCGGCAAAAGGCGGAATGTAGGTTTGTTGCTCGGAAAGGGTGGTGGTGTTGCCTTCGGCATTGAGGCGATCGCTCAAAATTAGGATTTGGGTGCCTGCTTTCACGGCTGCGGTCGCGCGATCACACAATGCTTTTATGGCGGCTGCTAAGCCTGCTGGGCCATTTTCAACGGCGTATAGCGTCGAAATATCGCTCGTGGGAAAATCCGACGCCCGAATCATCGCCATCTCATTGTCGTTAATCACTGGCGACTCCAGCTTCATCAGTCGAGCCTGATCAGGATGCTCTTCGAGCAAGTTACCTTGCGCACCTAGCTGCGTAGAGAGTGACATCACTAACCGCTCACGCAGGGGGTCAATCGGCGGGTTGGTGACCTGGGCAAAGCGTTGCTTAAAGTAGTCGTACAGCAGGTGGGGCTTTTCTGAGAGCACCGCTAGCGGCGTGTCGTTCCCCATACAAAAGGTAGGCTCTTTCCCCTGAGCGGCCATGTCTTGAATAATCATGTCCACATCTTCAGCCGTAAAGCCGAAGGCGGTTTGCTGGGCCAGCAGTGTCTGTGGTTCTAAGCGCATTTCCTCACTAAAGAGCTGGGGTGAAATTTCTACCCGGCGCTCAGCCAGCCATTGACCATAGGGCTGAGACTTGGCAATCCGCTGCTTAATTTCCCAGTTATGAAGGATTTCATGGGTATCATCGAAGTTCACGGCCAGCATTTGACCGGGGCCGAGTCTTCCCTTTTCCACAATGTTGTCAATGGAAATGTCTACAACGCCTGCTTCGGAGGAGACAATCACGTAGCCGTCCCGGGTAATCACATAGCGAGCCGGACGCAATCCATTGCGATCAAGGGTGGCCCCAACCTGTTTGCCGTCACAGAACACCACTAAGGCCGGACCATCCCACGGCTCTTGAATGCTGCTGTAGTACTCGTAGTAGTCAACAATTTCAGGATAGTCAGCGAGTTCGGGCTGATTTTTGTAGGCTTCTGGCACCATCATGGTGAGGGCTTGCGCAGGTGATCTTCCGGTCCGCACGAGGAGTTCCATCACGTTGTCCAGGTTTGCCGAATCGCTGTTCTCAGCGTTTACGACGGGCTTGAGCGCATCTATTTCATCGCCCCAACTGGGATGGTTTAAATTTGCTTGGCGCGCGGTCATCCAGTTGATGTTGCCGATGAGCGTATTGATTTCGCCGTTGTGCCCTAGCAGTCGCATGGGATGGGCGAGGGGCCACTTGGGCAATGTGTTGGTGCTGAACCTGCGGTGATAGACCGCAAAAGCACTTTCGTAGGCTGGATTTTGCAAGTCTTGGTAAAACTGACCCAGTACTTCGGACTTCACCATGCCCTTATACACAATGGTCCTGGTGGAAAAAGAGCAGGTGTAAGCGTCCGAGTATTGTTTATTGCCAGACTCTTTAATGAGATTGGCGATGGCTTGCTCAAATCGGCGACGGGCCAGATATAGCGATCGCTCCAGGGCATCGCCCGTGAGCTTGCTAGAGGTCACGATTGACTGGAGGATTTCAGGCTGGAACTTTAGCGCTAACGGTCCCAGTGTTTCAGGGGCAACAGGTACGCTTCGCCAACCCAAAAAGGTCAATCCGGTGGCGCTCACTGCCTGTTCAAAAGCGTCTTTTGCCAACTTATTAATGTCCGCCTGCTGGGGCAAAAACACCATACCTACGCCCGTGTTCTCTGGCGTAAGTTCTCCAAGGTTAGATTCTTTTGCCCAGGCCTGGAGCAACCCCCAAGGAATGGCTGTCATGATGCCTGCACCATCGCCCGATTCTTGGTCGGCGCAGCAGCCACCTCGGTGCTCCATGCAGGTCAGCGCGGTAAGTGTATCGACGACTAATTTGTGGCTTGCTCGTCCCTGCTGGTCCGCAATAAAACCGACTCCACAGGCGTCGCGTTCTTCTACTAACCAGCTAGGCCCTAGGGGCTCCAAAGTATCTGTCTTAAAAGTCGTTGGGTTAAGAATCACGCGCGTATTACCTGCTGAAAGTAAAGTAATGAGTCCCAAAAGACTCGAAAGCCCCAAACCTTTGGGGCAACTGGCCACCCCTTTTTTGGTGAACCTTTTCTGGTGAGCTATGGGCTTAGTGTTGTAGAAACTCTATTTATAGGGATCTCTGTACAGTGATTATAGAGAAATCTTAAGTAATATTGAAGGCGTGACCAGTTTTTTTTGGTGGCGTGTCTGGAAATGTTGTCATTGGACCAGTGCGAGATAAAGCCAATGAACAGGATTTCCCAAGAAAAACGGCACTCTTTAAAAAACTTAGAGCCGTAGTATTACGATAAACACAATTTGCTGAGTGGCAGAAAATACTCAGTATATAGACGGAGGTTTGTAGATGGAGGGAGCGTGTTAATTCACTGCTCTTTCGTCGGCATGCAACCACGGCATTCCATATGCCTGTGCGTGAATTGGCTCTACTTGATTGGGAGCTACTCGACTCGGCTGTATTGCCACTCTAGGCTGTATCGCCACTCATTGGTAGATAAAACGCGGCAAGCCTTCAGACGATAAAATCACTGTCAGTGTTCACTGAAGGCTTTCGTGCGTCAATTAATAAAATTAAGGTCGATTAATAAAATTAAGCTTGTTGTGACTCTTTTCCCTAGACCCTTAGTTTAGACAAAATGGACCTGATTTCTACCTAATGATATTCCCGTGCTTTTGCCGTGTCAGGTGGTTGGGTTGGCCTTGTGAACAGCCTTCTGGATGATGGCTTTTGTCTCTGACAGTTGTTGGGGGAATGTTTAAGTAACTTTCTTCGAAGATTTGCCATTAATGCCACCTTTTCGAGTAAGTCTTAAGGACGGAATCTTAAGAGCGTCATCTTGATTCGTTCGCGTTTGGCAGCATTTAGCTATCACTCGTTTCTTTTGTTCTTCAGTTGAGTCTCATACCTGAGGCTTTACGCCATTGGCTATTCCATTGAAGCAATCCTTGAAGCAATCCGTCGTCACGCGGCGTCCGATCAGAGCATTTACCCGGCGTGTATTTGCTTGTCGCGTTCTTTCCCTGGGGATTATGACGGGTTTGGGCTGGAGTATTGTCAATTCTGCTCCTATGCCGTCTGCGTTTCAGTCTTTGGATTTGGGGGAAGAGGCGGCGACCTCTTTAGCGTCGGGGGTAACGCCTGACCTGTCCCATCTCAGGCCACTTCAGCCTTTTCATCCGGTGGCAAAGGCCAATGATTCGACGCCGCTAGCCGGTAATCGTATTCGTATTAATGGTCGCAGCCTGCCCGGATTTTGGCAGCAAAAGAATGGCCGACTCGGTATTTCAAGCGCCAGCATGGCCAATGTGATGGGTGCGGAGCTGCTGAGTACGACAGATCCCACGCAGCAGCCTATTCGCTGGTTCCCAACAAGTCAGGATGCGATACACACCCTTCCAGCTTGGTGGGATGCCACAGATCGCTATATCGATGTTTCTGATTTAGCGGTCAAGGCGGGATGGTCTGGCCAGGCGTCTGGTACGACGCTGGAGCTAACGCTTCCCCAAAGCCGGGTCAGTGGTATTCGCCAGGGCAAGCAAACCTGGGGCGATCGCGTCGTTGTCGATCTTTCAGGGCCTGCGACCTGGCAGATGGAAGCGGGCGACGGTTACACCATTACAGTGGGAGGTTCTATTACCCCTGAGATGATTCGTGGCTTTCGAGCGGTCGCGGGCAATCTCATCACCCAGCTCAATGTCGCACCGCTCAATGGTGGTACCGTCCTAAAAATCAAGACTAAAGATGGGGCGAGTCCTCAAATTTGGTCGTCGGGCGATCCGGCTAAGGTGGTGATTGATATCCGCCAGGATGCCATGATCGAGCGAGATGTGGCCTGGGCGCCAGGCCTCCGCTGGCGACAGCAGTACATCAACGTCGGTGCACACCGCTTTCCGGTGTACATGTTCATCACCCGGCCTAATCCATCGACGCTGGCCTTCAGAACCATTCATGCCAATGCCAATAGTGCCATTGGTATTGAGCCTATTTTGTCTACCGCTCAGCGACAGCGTGCAACAGGTGCGGTGAATGCGGGATTTTTTAATCGCAATAACCAGTTGCCGCTGGGCGCGGTTCGCAGTGATGGTCAATGGATCTCTGGGCCAATTTTGGGCCGAGGGGCCATGGCTTGGAATGAGCAGGGCGATTTGATTATGGATCGCTTTTCCCTCTCTGAGATGGTTTCTGTCTCCGATAGATCCTATCGAGTCCTCACGGTCAACAGTGGTTATGTGCAAGCGGGCGTTGCCCGGTACACCGCCGGTTGGGGGCAAACCTATACCCCGATTGTGGACAATGAAATTGTGGTAACGGTGCGCAATGGGACGGTGAGTGACCGCCAGACTCTGGGCAAAGCCGGGAGTGGCAATGTGTCGATTCCTGAGGATGGCTACTTACTTACCCTGCGCAATAATCGTGAAGCTGGGAATAGTTTTCTGCCGGGTTTGAGGGTTGAGCTTACTAGCGAGAGCCAGCCTGCTGTGTTTGAACATTATCCCAACGTGGTCGGTGGCGGTCCGTTGCTTATTCGCGATCGCAATATTGTCCTCAACCCTCAACTAGAAGGCTTTAGTACGAACTTTATTGAAGGTTCAGCTCCCCGCACCGCCGTGGGAAAAATGGCTGACGGTACTTGGATTATTGCCACCATGCACGACCGTGTGGGCGGACGTGGTCCTAATCTCAGCGAAACCGCAAAAATTATGCAGCAGCTAGGGGCCGTCGATGCCCTCAATCTAGATGGTGGGAGTTCCTCTAGCCTTTACCTGGGCGGCCAACTCCTCAACCGGCAACCCCGTACAGCAGCGCGGGTGAACAATGGCATCGGTCTTTTTGTGTTGGGCCAAGATTAGGGGCTCAACCAGGCATAGCGGTTCGTGAATCTTGCCTTACGCTAGTTGGTTTAGCGGGGGGCTCTATCGATTCAATTTGGGATCGCTGGCGATCACTGGGCTCTCAAAGACTGGCTTGGGCATAATGCTTAAGGTGTTAGCAAAAGCCTCTCTATGTCTGTTTATTGTTGATGTTCAGCTTTTGTTTCTTAAATTGAGGTCTCTTTAATCTCGGTTGATAAGGATGAAGAGTTGATAGGGAACGACGATTCGTTGCCTGCGTCACTACAGAACAGGGAATGGCCTTGCTAGAATCAATCAGCATTGATTGTTCGTGAATACTTTGAACGGGCATTCATCGCACCTGACCAATACTGTGCCTGTCCCGACGGTTACCTTATACCAAGTTACTAGATTTAAGGGGCCCTTATGGTCCAAAAGTGTGGTTCAAAAGTGACTGTGCACAAATGGCCTAGCTTAATGGCTTGTTTGTGATAACCACGAGTTCTTCACACCATAGGTTTCTCTAACCACGCAACAGTTAAGCATTTCCTTCAGGCTGCCTGTTTTCGCTAGTGGCTATCCCAAAATTTTTCAATTCAATTCTCAATTGTTCAGCACTTTTTTGAGTGCATCCACATAATTCCTCCAAGGAGATATTTCATCATGGTTCAAGCTCAAGAACTCGAGACGACTCAGGCCCCTGATTCTATTAACTTCGAAGGTGTCGCTGCCACTGAACTCAGGCCTTGGGGTTCCTTCACTGTGTTAGAAGAAGGCGCTGGTTACAAAATCAAGCGTATCGAAGTTAAGCCTGGCCATCGCCTGAGCCTACAAATGCACCACCACCGCAGTGAGCATTGGATCGTTGTATCTGGTACTGCGAAGGTAACCTGTGGTGAGAAAGAAGTCATGTTGTGCACTAATCAGTCCACTTATGTCCCTCCCTGCACCACTCACCGCCTTGAGAACTCCGGTGTGATTCCGTTGATTTTGATCGAAGTTCAAAACGGTGAGTATCTGGGTGAAGACGATATCACTCGTTACCAAGATGATTATGCGCGCAGTTCTGAATAAGAAGTAGCGCCCGTTCTTGAACGGCAAGTAAGGTTTCTATTACAGAGTATGGGAGCCTTTTTAGGCCGAACTGATTTTTGGGAGCGCTGATGCAGTGCTCCCATTTTTGATCTTTAAAATAATAGGGACTGGTAAAAGAAAAGGACTTGAACCAAAGGGCTTGAATGAACCAAAGGGCTTGAATTTAGAGGCCTGAAGCAAACCTATTCATCATGTGCGACTGGTCGTTTTCGTAAGGCGGCACGTACAATGGGGCTGCACAGACGGGAAAAACTTTCTTCGGTTTTTCATGCATCTTCGTTAATACATATGATTCAGCTCACCGCTACTGCTTGCCAGGAGATTAATCGCTTACGTCAGCGACAAAATCAGCCCGATGCCCTTTGTCGGCTAGATCTTCAGCCTAGTAGTTGTGGGCAGTGGTCCTATTCCCTTTCTTTTCCGAAGACCTCATGGGTGGCTCCTTCCGATTTGATAATTCGCTGGCGACTGAAAGCTGCCTTTGCGGATATGCGTTTTCCATTCGCTAGCGTTATCTCTGCTCAGATGAGACCCACTGAGCAGGCTTCCTACTCTTTATGATCTGGTTATTTGACAAGGTTGGAACGGCCTTGATAAACTCGGATCTCATGAAAAAATATTTTGCGGAGTACCTTACCGCCACCCTATGCCTACGATTCAACAGCTCATCCGCACTGAGCGTTCAAAAGCAACCAAGAAGACTAAGTCTCCAGCTCTGAAGAGCTGCCCTCAGCGTCGTGGCGTTTGCACTCGTGTGTACACCACTACACCTAAGAAACCCAACTCAGCTTTGAGAAAAGTTGCCAGGGTTCGCCTGACATCTGGGTTTGAAGTAACGGCTTATATCCCTGGTATTGGCCATAACCTTCAAGAGCACTCCGTAGTGATGATTCGAGGTGGTCGTGTGAAAGACCTTCCTGGTGTTCGCTACCACATCATTCGCGGCACCTTAGATACCGCTGGTGTTAAAGACCGCAAGCAAGGCCGCTCCAAATACGGTGCTAAGAAGCCTAAGGAATAAGCAGTGGCTGAAGAGCTGATATAGAAAGTTGACAGTTGTCGTTGACCCTATCTTCAGTCTCATTCCTAGGCATTTTCTAGAGTGCTTTTTGTCATTCAGCTCTTATCAAAGACTGAGACTTGTCCGGCGTAGCCTGATCTTCCCGCGCGAGGTGAGTAATGCTGAAGCTCCCTGCGTCCGAGGTCGTTTTGGGTTCGTTGCTTACGCCCCTAGTCAGTCTTGTTTACGTTGCATTGACTACTAATAAGGACGCTTAAAGAATTATCTAAATCCATCTCGTTACCATTTTTATTCAAAGGTTAAACCCTCATGTCACGCCGTTCAGCAGCACAAAAACGTACAGTTCCCCCAGATTCCGTCTATAACTCTCGTCTGGTGAGTATGATGTCCCGCCGCATCATGCTCAGTGGTAAAAAGTCTGTCGCTAATAAAATTATTTATGGCGCTTTCAAAGTTATTGAAGAGCGGACTGGGAATGATCCCTTAGAGGTTTTTGAGCAAGCGGTTCGTAACACAACGCCTTTGGTAGAGGTTAAGGCTCGCCGAGTCGGTGGTGCCACTTACCAGGTTCCTATGGAAGTTCGCTCTGAGCGTGGCACGGCGCTGTCCTTGCGTTGGCTTACTCAGTTCTCTCGCTCTCGCGGTGGTCGCACCATGACCATGAAGCTTGCCAATGAGCTCATTGATGCTTCTAATGAGACGGGCGGCGCAGTTCGTAAGCGTGAAGAAACCCATCGCATGGCCGAAGCGAATAAGGCATTTGCCCACTATCGCTACTAAGGGCTATTCTTTGCTTCCTATAGGGCTAAGCTTTGATAGCTTAGCTCTGTATTTTCTTATGCTGTAGGCTTTGATAGCGCTGCTGTTGATGGCCTGGGCTAAATATTTCCTTCCGGTGGGTGATTCTTTCTTTGGACCGCTCACTTAGATTAATGCTTAGAAATTAGTACCTAATGGTGTCAGTGGCCCTTGGCAGTAGTTCTCGGTGGAGTTCTGCTGGCTTTTGCTGCGGTCCTTGCTCTAGTTCTGGAAGTGTGTGCAAAGAAACTTCTGAGTAATTTTTCTCAGTACTTTCTATAATGGTTCCGCTGTCATTGATTTATCTTTTAGCTATTTTGCAGCGATAAGCCGCAAGGAAGTTTCCTGTGACCCGTAAAACGCCCCTACAAGACGTCAGAAATATTGGTATTGCTGCCCACATTGATGCGGGCAAGACGACGACGACTGAGCGCATTTTGTTCTACTCAGGGGTCGTTCATAGGATTGGTGAAGTTCACGACGGTAACGCGGTTACTGACTGGATGGAGCAGGAAAAAGAGCGCGGCATTACGATT
>JBCDAG010000276.1:0-10040 GCA_039186165.1 Cyanobacteria bacterium P01_F01_bin.53 | reverse complement strand
GATCGCGAATCAAAAACCTACCCTGATTGAGTTTTACGCCGATTGGTGCACGACCTGTCAAGGTATGTCCGCTACGGTGGATAAGCTTCACGATCAATACGGTGAACAAGTCAATTTTGTTATGCTAGATATTGACAATCCTAAGTGGGCTGGGCAGGTTAAATCCTTTGGTGCATCCGGTGTGCCGCAATTTACCTTGTTGGCTACCAGTCAAGAGCCTGTAGAAACTTGGGTCGGTAAAGTGCCTGCACCTATATTTAGCGATGCGTTTGATCAGCTCTTAGGGCCGTTGAGTTAGTAGGGTTGGTGAACTGAATTTAGTTAGTGCGTTTCGGTTTGCTAAGTATTGTTGTGACTAGCCACGGTTCTGGGAGGAACCGTTGGAGCGTGCTTGCAATCCTTGTTGTCATAGCCTGCTTTTAACGTCTTCGATCAGCACCTTCCCCTTTTTTTCACGTTTGTTCGTTTTAGTTAATTCGTTGCAGTCAAATTATCTAAAGAGAATCACTATGACAATTCTAAGTCGTTTCTTGAAATTTTTAGAGTGGTTAGAGAATGCTCAGGAGTTCGTCCACTTTCTGAGTCAGCCCATCGGATTATCGGCGGCGATCGCACTCTGCCTGTACTGTCCTTTTCAGCTCCTAGGCTGTGATTACTTATCGGCGGCGACGCTCTCTGGTACCGTTGCCCTGACTCTCTTTTGCCTACTAGAGCGCCCCGAGTTTTAAGCAAGCACGGAGCGACTAAATCGCCACTAAGCATAGGTCAACTACTAGTCAAGTACTGGTCAACTACTACGCATAGAACTACCACCTCAGTATCAATAAAGACACGGGTATTGCTGGGATCTACCCTATTGACAGCTTCTTTATTGACAGGCGCTTTCTCAATAGGATAACCAATAGGTACACCCTGGGATGGTTCGTACAGGTTACGCGTGTTCTGCTATCTCCTTAGCACGGTGTGAAACCCTGGAGAGGTAGCTGCTATGAACCATCGATTTTTGCTCAGGCTGATTACCAATATTGCATTTTGCCTACTGAGCTTCTCATGTCTCGGCATTGTTCTCTGGGTTGTGGATGTCATGCTCCAGTGGGACATTCTTCCCGATGCGCTGAGTATGGTGGTAGAAGCCCTGCTCGTAGCCGGTGGCATCATTGCCTTTGTGCTGATGATTATGAACGTGCTGCTGTCTCTCACGCTGATAGCAGAAGCCAATGCCAGCCGGGCGAACCTGCCGAACTACGGAGTTTCTGAGCGGCTGAAGCGGCAAGTGCGCAAGGCCATTTTGGCGAGTATTGTGGCGATCGCACTCCTGATCGGCGGCCTGCAAATTACCAACCATCTGCGTGGCCAAGTGGCTACCAGAGAAGCCGAAGCGGAATTCATTCAGACTCAAGCCGATATGGACGATTCCATGTCCGAAGTCTTGGCTCTTTTTTCTCCCCCGCTGTTAGAAGGCCTAGAAAACAACACCCTTGCTGAAAAAGGCCAGCTTGGCAACATGGCCAAACTCTTCAATGCCATTGCCACCTCATTTCCCCACACCCCAGTCGCAACGGTCCTGATTCCTGCGAACCAAGCGCCTTACAAGTACGCCCGTATTGACGGCAGGAGCCTGAAATCAAACACCAACGGTAAAATCACGCTTTCACCGGAACTCTACACCACCTTTCCTGATAAGCGAGAAGCCGAAGCCATTGAGCAACTTTTTGCCGGGACCCTGCCAACCCTGATTGAACCGTTAGAAGGTCAGCTGCTTAACAATACTGTGCCTAGCTCATGGGGGCTGCTTAAGCGTAATGACAACATCATTGCCGTCGTTTACTTGGCTGAGGGGTACGACGAGCCCTATGACAATCAAAACTACTACGACTATTACCCTTCAAGCACCGAATTCCACCACGACGGGCCAGATAAGCTGCTGACGAACTGATTACTGATGAGGTGAACTCGCTGAAGCCTTCAGAGTAGAGTGGGCCACTGAGAAGCTTGGGAAGCAGATTAATTGTTTATGATGGGGCGATGGCAGGGGGATGAAATTCCCACTGACCACCCGATGGATGGTTTGTTGGCGGTGGCGAATTGGTACGGAAAAGAGTTTGTGAGCCCTGATTGTGTTCATCCGTTGCTGTTTTCAGATGGTAGGGGTGGAACCTTTAAGGTCTCGCCCAATGCGACACTGATGAGGTTGACCCTGAGTGCCCCTTTACCAAAAACTGATGTGCTTAAGCCTGCCTTTTCATTGCTGAATTCATTGCTGAAAACAGAAAAGAGCCAGGCTCGACTACGGATGATGGAGCATCGAGGTCAGGTGAGCGCCACGATGATTTATGATCATTTGCCGATTCATGATGTGTTTAAAAAAGTTGATGAGAATACTGTTCTAGGCTTAATGGATTACAAAGCATTACAACAACCTTTCTTTTTCACGTTGAAAAGAGAGAATCCTAGCCCCTAGTGCAGCGTCAAGCAGCGAGCACAGCTCGCCACATGCGCATCAAAGTCGCTGCCTTTTCAGGCTTTTCGACGGTAGGATTAATGTAGTTCAGCATGGTCTCTGCATTGGAAACCTCAGGCATCACACCAAGCGCGTTGGTCTCAACAAACATTTTTTCAATAATGCCATCTTTCACCAACATAGAATATCGGCGAGATCGCTTTCCCATCCCCTTATCTGAAAGGTTCACTAGCATCCCCATCTCTCGGGTGAAGGCACCATTGACATCCGGCATAAATCGAATGTGATCGGCCCCTTCCTCTTTTGCCCAATGCGCTAACGCAAAAGGGTCATTTACCGAGACGCAAACAATCTCATCAATGCCATTGGCCTGGAACACTTTTGCATATTCGTTGTATCCCAACACTTGAATGGGTGAGGAAGGGCACGTAAAGGCTCCCGGTACCGCAAAGACAATCACTGTTTTATTGGCAAAGAGATCGGTTGTCGAGACATCTTGCCTCAGCGTTTCCTCAAAGATCCGAAAAGTGACTTGAGGAACTCTCCTTCCTTCTTTTCCCAGCATTGTTTCATCTCCTTACCCATATCCAATTTGCAAGCAAACGAGAACTCGGTCGCTACTCGCAATGATGTAACGAAGTGTTGCGCTAAGTCCTGTGTTCCCTCATAATAACTCTGAATTATGAGGGAACTGGGGTGGTGACATCGACTCACCGGCAAAATCTCCTTTTTAAAAGCTAAAGACTTCAACAAACACAAAACTTTAAAAACAGAAGACTTTTTTAGCCAGTAGAAGACTTTAAAGAAAAGACTTTAAAAACAAAAGACCTGCAACTTAATCCTCGATAGAAGTAAGTCACAGGTCATAGGGTTGTAGCCCATATAGGTGGGCTAATTTGACCTAACGTTTTAGGCAGCTAACGTTTTAGGTCGAAGCGATCCAGGTTCATTACCTTGTTCCATGCGGCGACAAAGTCATTTACAAATCGCTGCTGCGAGTCCTGACATCCGTAGACTTCTGCGATCGCTCGCAGTACAGAGTTAGACCCAAAGATCAGATCGACGCGGGTGCCGGTCCACTTGAGTTCACCCGTTTTGCGATCGCGCCCTTCAAACACATCATCAGCGCCAGAAGTCGCTTTCCAGGTCGTGCCCATATCGAGCAGGTTTAGGAAGAAGTCATTGGTGAGGGTTTCAGGCCGTTGGATGAATACGCCGTGTTGAGCCTGTCCAACGTTGGCATTCAGAGCCCGCAGACCACCGACGAGAACCGTCATTTCAGGTGCCGTTAACGTTAGCAACTGTGCCCGATCAACCAGTAGCTCCTCTGCGGAGAGGGATGATAAGGCGGCGTCGCTCTTGAGATAGTTGCGGAACCCGTCTGCTGTGGGTTCGAGTGCGGCGACAGAGGCCACATCGGTTTTCTCCTGCGAGGCATCCGCACGTCCTGGCGTGAAGGGCACTTTCACATCGTGTCCGGCATTTTCCGCCGCTTGCTCAACACCTGCGCAGCCACCTAGAACAATCACATCAGCCAGTGAAACCTTCTTCCCGCCAGCGTTAAAGGCCTGTTGGATGCCTTCTAGGGTCTGCAATACCGTTGCCAGTTGAGCCGGATTGTTAACTTCCCAATCCTTTTGTGGCGCGAGACGAATGCGTGCGCCGTTGGCCCCGCCCCGCTTGTCGGAGCCTCGGAAGGTTGCCGCCGAGGCCCAAGCGGTTGAGACCAGTTGAGAGACGGAGAGTCCTGACGCGAGAATCTGACCCTTCAGTGTCGCGATGTCCTGCTCATTAATCAGTTCATGATCGACCGCTGGAATCGGATCTTGCCAGATGAGTTCTTCGGTTGGGACTTCCTTGCCAAGATAGAGAATTCGAGGCCCCATGTCGCGGTGTGTGAGCTTGAACCACGCCCGAGCAAACGCGTCTGCGAACTGATCTGGGTTCTCCAGGAAGCGCCGTGAAATAGGCTCATAGGTCGGGTCCATTCTCATGGCCATATCCGCCGTGGTCATCATGGGGGCATGCCGCCTGGACGGATCGTGCGCATCGGGTACCGTATTTGCACCTGCACCATCTTTTGGCTTCCACTGATGGGCCCCGGCAGGACTCTTCGTTAGCTCCCACTCATAGTTGAACAGGTTTTCAAAATAGTTGTTGTCCCATTTCACCGGATTGTTGGTCCAGGCCCCTTCGATACCGCTGGAGATGGTGTGAACGCCCACGCCACTGCCAAAACTGTTCTTCCAGCCGAGGCATTGATCTTCGATGCGGCTGCCCTCGGGCTCAGGGCCTACCTGGGCTGCATCGCCTGCACCGTGGCACTTACCAAAGGTGTGGCCACCGGCCACGAGCGCCACGGTTTCCTCGTCGTTCATCGCCATACGTCCGAAGGTTTCGCGAATGTCGCGGCCCGAGGCAACCGGGTCAGGGGTGCCGTTTGGCCCTTCCGGATTGACATAAATCAGGCCCATTTGAACTGCGCCCAGCGGATTTTCAAGGTCGCGATCGCCGGTGTAGCGCTTGTCATCGAGCCAGATGTCTTCATTGCCCCAGTAAATGTCTTCTTCGGGCTCCCAAATATCTTCGCGTCCGCCCGCGAAACCAAATGTTTTGAACCCCATCGACTCTAGGGCGCAGTTGCCAGTGAGAATCATCAGGTCGGCCCAGGAGATTTTCTGGCCGTATTTTTGCTTAATGGGCCAAAGCAACATGCGTGCCTTGTCGAGGTTAACGTTGTCAGGCCAACTGTTTAGCGGAGCAAAGCGCTGGTTACCGGTACCCCCGCCGCCACGACCATCACCCAGGCGATACGTCCCTGCGCTGTGCCAAGCCATCCGAATGAAGAGCGGGCCATAGTGACCGTAGTCAGCGGGCCACCAGTCCTGAGAGGTGGTCATTAGCTCGAAAATATCTTTTTTGAGCGCATCTAAGTCGAGACTTTTAAACGCTTCAGCGTAGTCGAATGACTCACCCATAGGATTGGACTGGGCGGAGTGCTGGTGGAGTATATTCAGGTTCAGCTGATTCGGCCACCAGTCCCGGTTTCCTCTACCAGTGCCAGCTGTGAATTTTTGAGTCCCGCCCATAAATGGACATTTCATTTCGGTGCTCATCGTCTCTCCTGCCGTGTTGTGTTGTTATTTGTTTGCACTGCAAACAGACCCTACAGTCGCGATTATTGACATAATCGATGAGAAAGGTGACTAATCTTTGTTTGCGTATCTGCCTGAGAAGGCACCAAAGCAACAGTGTTTTTGGCCAGTATTTTGAGCTAGTGTTTTTGGCTTTGGTGTTGCGAGTAATGCCGTTGTTTATTCACAAAAGAGATCACTAATAGACAATCTCTCTATTAAAACAAGTCATACTCATTATGAGTTTGTATAATAAGCCTAATAAATCTGGCGAAAGTCATGTGCGGCTATCTGAGAATTGAATACAAAACTTAATGATTTTCGGCAGCTCTATTTGTTGCGTTTCTCTATGGTGATTCTCTCTAATGCCTTGTTGTGGCTGGTTTTGAATGCTTTTTTCAACCGATGTGACTACGTTTTACAGGATATGTCATTTGTATGTTGCGATGCATTGTGTTGTGGTTCGCTGTGTTAGTTCAGTCTTTTGCTAATAGCTTGAATACAGCTATTAGCAGCGGTTACATTGCGATATCCACTGGTAGTTTTAGAGTGAATATCGAGCCTTCGCCCAGCTTGGATTGGGCTGTGAGGCTGCCGCGGTGCTTTTCGGAGATGACCTGATGTGCGATCGCCAATCCGAGTCCAATGCCCTTGCCCACCTCTTTGGTGGTAAAGAACGGATCAAATAACTTCTCCATCACCTGTTTGGACATGCCGATGCCATTGTCTTTAATTTGAATCACGACATGTTCAGTGCCTTGGTCAGTTTCTGGGTAACTGTCAGTCTCTACATAACTATGAATATCGAGGCGGCGCTCAAAGTCGTCACCCTTTCCTAAGTCCACGCTGAGGGCATCAATCGCATTGCTCAACAGGCCAAAAAACACCTGATTGATTTGCCCCGCAAAGCAAGCCACTTGTGGTAGAACGCCATAGCGCTTAACCACCGAAATTTTCCAAGACTCGTCTTCAGCGGTGAGACGAGAGTTCAACAACATCAGGGCACTCTCTATCCCCTCATGGAGATCGACGCACTTTAGCTCGGCTTCATCTAGCCGTGCAAAATTACGCAGTGAGAGCACAATATCGCTGACGCGACTAGCGCCAACTTCCATGGATCTCAAAATGTTGGCAAGATCTTCCATGACAAATGCGGGCTCGATGCGTTCTATCTGCTCTTGTAAAGCCTTGTTGGGATGGGGGTATTCTCGCTGGTAGCTCTGCAACAATACTTTTAAATCATGGATGTAGTCCGTGGCGGCAGGGAGATTGGCATAGATGAAATTAATGGGGTTATTAATCTCATGGGCAACCCCGGCTACCAGCTGCCCTAGAGCGGACAATTTCTCTTTTTGGATGAGTTGTGCTTGGTTTCGTTTGATTTCTTCTAGTGCTTGGGTGAGCGCCTGGGTGCGTGCGTTCACCAAGGCCTCTTGCTGTTCATATAGCCGTGCGTTTTCTAGGGAGATAGCGGCCTGGGAGACTAACAGATTCAAAACTTCTATGTGCTTAGCTGTAAAGGCATCGACGGTTTCTGTATTTTCTAGGTACAGCATGCCGTACAGTTGTCCATGGTGGAAAATGGGTAGGCACAGCAAACTTCTGGGTTGATATTGAACAATATAGGTGTCCGATGCAAACAGTTCATGTTTGGTCGCATCGCTGACAATGAGTGCTTTTGTCTGCGGTGATATTGGGGCTTTGGCTAGCGTCTCTGGTGTTGGCTCTGGTGTTGTCTTTGGCGAGGAAAACTGTTTAATGACCTGCGTGAGCACTGAGGGTAATACGTGCGAGTCAGTCAGGGCAATGTCTCGGCAGACGACTTCAAATCGGTCGTAGTCATGTGCGATCGCCTTCGCATTCCACCGAGCTTCCTCTGGTGTAGCTTTTGATGTAACCGCATCTGAAGTCTTATCCTTTGATGCGCCAACGTCCGAAATCTTAGCGTCTGTGCTTGATTTAGCGTCTGTGCTTGACTCTGGTAAAAGCAATGCGCAGCGATTTGCCCCCGCGTGCTCCATCGTAATCCGCAGCAGAATAGTGATGAGTTTCTCTAGGTAAATTTCACGGGAGAGTGCCTGTGATGCCTTGAGAATAGAAGCTAAATCTAAGGACTGATGATGGCGATTGCGACCGGTTGAGCGAAGCGACTGCTGCTGCCATTTTTTGAAGATGCGGGCTTTTTCCTTGAGTACCTCTGGCGTCACCAGTTTAGAAGTCTGTGTCCAGGCTGCTATCGGATTGTTCTCCGATGTGGAGGAGGAGCGTAAAAGCGCCTGGTATTTATTCTCTACGTCTTGAACCTTTGCTATGGCACCCCAGTCGCCATATGCCGTTAGGCTTTGAAAGAGATATTCCTGGGCTATGCGGGGCTTGCCCCAATCCAGGTATAGCTGAGTTGCCAGTTCATTGCCCAGGGCTTCTTCATAGATATAGCCGTTGGCTTTAGCCGCTGCGATCGCCCGATCGTGCAGATCACTGGCCGTTCCAAAGTTTGTTTGTAGCTGGGCTTTTTTGGCCCTGACGATCAGGCATTTGTGCCCAATGTTTCCGGGGCAGGCTTCAGCCCACCTGTGCAGCTTTTCCTCTAAAGCCGCCAACTTGTCCCAGTGTTTATGGTTGTCGGCTCCGTCGGGGCTTTGTTCAATCAGCGCTAGCCGCATTAATGCACCATAAAAGACGCAAGACGGAACCTTAGCATGGGTTCCAATGGTGTGTTCAATCAGCTCAATTTTCTCAAGAAAATCCACATAGTCCACGTCATGGTGAAAAAGATAGGCGTGGCGAATTTTAACCGCATAAAACCAAGACAGGGCAAACGCATCTTCCTGATAGGTTGCTAGAAAATTAGCTTCGCTAAAGTTGTTATCGTCAAATGTTTCGGTGGTGTCCGTTAAGCCCATTAACTGCCGAATCGGTTGAACCACAGCCGCTGTGAAAATATCTAGGTTGTTGAGGCTTTTAATGTGACGGAGAAACTTACTGTGGGTTTGAACAATGCCGTACAGATCATTGAGATTTTTGCCATAGGTTAGGCGGTCAGATCCGCTGAGCATCATCATAAAGGTGACCGTCAGCCAGTTCCCAGCTTCCATTCCGTACTGATAGGCCGCTTCAAAATAAGCGTCGGCATTGCGCATAGGGCGACTCCAACTCTGCACATCGGCTGCGAACAGAAAGTTCGTCATCCCGCACACATCATCGTTGTCAAACTGTTCGCACAGTGCCACCGCCATTTCACCAAATTGGTGGGCTATATCATGTGACTGTAAATAAGCAGTGGCTATCATTCCATAGCCCACATAGCCGAAGGGTGACAGTTCACTATTGCCGTACCGTATAGAAAGTGTCGTCATTTTAGCAACGGCTAAGAGGACCAAAACCGGTTGGCCACCCATCCATGCCGAATAGAACAGAATTTGTAAAATCCGCATCATTTGGTCGATGCATGATTCGTTGGGATCAGATGTATTGAGATGAGGTGATCTTAAAAGTGAGTTGATTTGGGCGTGCTTTAAGAACTGATTGACGGAGGCAACCTCTGAGTCTAACTCTGCTTGAATCGCATTTAGATCGGTTGGAATGACCCAACCTAACAGCGATAGGCTTTTGCGTTGGGTGGCGATCGCCTCAACATAGCGGCATTGCAGCTGATACTGTGTAATTGCGACTAAGTACACTTTGGCCTGATCACACGGTGACTGGCAGTTCGGGATAGCTGCTGCATATAGAGCCTCTGCCTTGTCAAACTGTCCGCACAGATACGCGGCCTCTGCGCCCTCTAAATGTAGCGAGTACATCAGCGTATAATCCTGCTGCCATGCTGTTTGTGGCAATAGGCTGATGCCCACATGGCAATAGCCTGAAGCGGCTTCATAGGCCGCAGAGAGTTTGGCTTTAATACCCGCTTTTAGGTTAAGTCGCGCCAGTTCTATTCTTTGCTGTGCTGTTCTTTGTTGGGATGCTTTTGTGTCCTGCCCTGTGACGCCTTCTGTGGTCTTCCCTAGGGCTCCTGCCTTGTCTGATATCCCAAGATTTATCTGATTTACCAAGTCAAATAGTCGCTTTTCTTGTTCTTCCTCGGAGAGATTGGCCAACAAAAACTGTCCTATTTTCCAATGGGTCAGCTGTCGTTGGTCTTTTGCAATGAGTGAGTAGGCAGCCTGTTGCACTCGGTCATGTAAAAAACGGTAGTAAGTGGGGATAGCGTCTGATGTCTCATGAGTTAATGTCTCATGGCTATCGGTCTCATCGCTTTCTGTTTGATAGGGCGCTATCGATGGTTGGTAAAACTTGTAGGCCTCTCCCTCTGGGGATGGGTGCCAAGTTAAGGTTACGTCGCAGTAGTCAAGGTTGCGAAACAAGGTTAGGAAAGGAGTATGGTAGTGAGCCCCTGCGCCTCTGATGAGTCATCGATACGCCCGTAATCCGGACCATATTCGTCG
>JBCDAG010000275.1:0-10098 GCA_039186165.1 Cyanobacteria bacterium P01_F01_bin.53 | reverse complement strand
GCAATTTTGCTATACATCAGCCAAGTTAAACCAAAGGAAAGTCTACCCTATAGCCGCCCTCGACTCTTTTCGACGCACCACCACCACAGAAGGCTTAGGGGGTGCATCCTCTGTTTTACCCGGCCAATTAGACCCCACTGGCACGGCCCGTTGTTGAACAAACGGCGTCCCATCCGTCGTTTTTAGCTCAAACTCCCTAATTTCTGTCGCCATGCCTTTTCGGATACCGTTTTTCTCTCCAGGATGCTGAGCCGCCAAGAATAGAGACGTCCCATCGTCCGTGAAAAATGGCCCTGTTAGTTCGCATTCCATCGGACCATAGGCAAACATTTTGGCGTCTCCAGCCTGCTTACCCGTCGTGGGGATTTGCCAGAGTGAGTTGTTGCCATACAACCCCAATAGCGCTTTACCACTCAAGGGTTCGCCTTCGACACTTTGGCGCTGCGGAGGAACGGGTTTATTGTGACCACCTGTGGACATATCGGTAACCACCCACAGATGCCCTTGGTTATCAAACGCCAAGTTGTCGGGATTTGCAAAGCCCATCCCGCCATCTGCCGGTTCACCACCGGTGGCAAACATTTCCCACTTAAACGTGAGAGCCGCCGGATCATTGTCCGTTTCGATGATCTTCATGATCCAACCTGCTTCGTACTCTTCCTCATTGTTAGGACCGGTGAAAATCAATTTGTCTGGGCCACCATCACCGCCAGCGGTTCCAGAGGTAAATGCAATGAACAACGTACCGTCTTGAGCGACCTCAGTATCCTCTGGGCGGGCGGTGGCAGTAGAACCCGCAGCATTAGCCGCAAAATGAGCATCGATCAAAATAGCACCTTGCTTTTCTAAATCAGTGCCTTCGTACAAATCGCCCAGCGTAGCAAAATCCTGTTGTAATTTAGCAGCAACAGCGTCATCTTCCACCCCCTCGAATCCACCATCTGGTCGCTTAGGCAGCATCACCATGCCACCCGCGACCTGACTAGGTAGCACCGGGTCTACGGGTGTATCTAGCGTTAAGGGGATCCAGCTGCCGGTGCCATCGGCATTCATTTTGGCAGCATAGAGCATGCCGTTGGTTAGGAGCCGAGAATTTGCTTTATCCGTTGGATCAGTGACGGTGCCTTGACTGATGAATTTGTAAACGTGGCCGCCTCGGCGATCGCACCCCGAATAAAAAGCCAGCGGTTTACCGGCTTCTACTCGAATACCGACCGCTTCATGGCGATAGCGCCCTAGCCAAGTGTGCTTAGTGCCATAGTCATTCGGATCGCTTGGATCAATTTCTACGATCCAGCCATACTTATTACCCGCCAAACCAAAGACGTTGCCTTGACCGCCAAAGTCAGTATTGAAAGCATTCTTCCCAGGCGCTAAGGAAGAACCGTCAATGTTGACCGCCTCAGACACTTGATACTGAATATTTTCCTCAGCACTCAGGGCAGTTCCCCAGGGAGTTGTTCCCCCAGCACAGTTACCAAAAGTGCCAATGATTTTATTGCCTAAGCCATCGGTGTACCCCTTAACCTTTGATTTGATAAAGACTGCCGTGGCTGGCCCCGACGATCTGAGGTAATTGCCATCTTCCAGCCCTGAAATTCCAGTAACTCGACGATCATTCTCATTTTTCATCCGCATCCACTGCCCACTCAGATCTCGACGCACTGAAATCACACCTAGGCCTTGGTCGATCAGCAGCTCCTTAGAGAGCTGTTTAATTTTCGCTTTGAGCGTATTGTCATCAGGCAATGAAAATGCATCTACTTTCTCGTCTTTCCGCTTCCGAAGGGTCTCTGTTACTTGCTTCAAGGGCAGCGTTTTACCGAGCACCTGCTCATAGGTTTGAGCCCATGTCTTGGAACTCACATACTCAAAATTAATGGTCAGGTAGCCTTCATCAGGCCCCGTCGACACAAACGACAAGTAATCGTTGTTGTAGCCAAACCGTGAATCACCAACCGGATCTCCCCAAGAAGCAATCACGTCATAGGTAAAACCATTCGGCAACACAATGTCATCTTGAATGGCATATTGAGCAAACTCTGATGATTGCGCTTTCTGACCAACTTTGAGCGCCTGATAAGGCATAGGACTCTTCAGAGGCTCAAAAGGCATGGGCTTCGCCGTCTTTGCAGCATTAATCACATTAGCTTCACCAGCGCTCCCCTCAACTGTCGTAACGGCTTCACCCGAGGCTACACTTCCCGAAGTGCCACCAACAGGCGACTCTACGGTCGTTGACTGACAACCCAAAGAAGACATTGCAGAGGTACCCGCAGCAGCGCCTAAGAACTGCAAAAAATTACGACGGTTTAAACCCATGGAGGTTGATAGTTCCCAATACTCACAAATGCTTTCCAAGAGTGAGACTATACGAAAATCGGGTTAAGAATAGATGAAAGGTGCTCAGGAGAGTGTTGCGATCGCAGTCTGACAATCCTGTGCAATCTGCGCCTTCAGGCTATCGAGCGACTCGAACTTTTGCTCAGGTCTCACAAAGCCTTCCAAACTCACCGTGAGAAGTTTTCCATAGATATCGCCCGCCCAATCCATCACATGCACTTCAACGCTCAGGGATTGACCGTTCACCGTGGGACGATTGCCAATATTCATCACACCCCGTAATGGCTCAGGCGCAACGCCATACACACGAACGCTATAAACGCCCTTGCGCGGCAAGTATTTCTTCAAAGGAATTTCTAAATTGGCCGTCGGGAAACCAATCGTGCGCCCCAGCTGTTTGCCTTGCACGACTCTCCCGGTCAGCGTATAAGGACGACCTAACAGGTACGTAGCAGCATCTAAATCTCCGGTTGCCAATGCTTGGCGAATACGAGAACTGCTGATGCGATCGCCCTTTTCATATTTCAGTGGAACCAATACAACGGGGACACCGTGCTTGGATGAGATCGCCTTTAGCCCCTCAGCATCCCCGCTGCGCCCTTTGCCAAACCGGAAGTCACTCCCCACGCTAATGCGCTGAGCCTTCAGCCCTTTAATTAAAATGCTCTCCACAAATTCTTCTGGACTCAACTCCGCCAGCGCCTGATTAAAGGGCAGCATCATCAACTGGTGTATCCCTAGCTGAGCTAGCTGCCAGGTCTTCTCAGCAACCGGGGTCAACAGTGACCTGGAGGTGCCTGAGAAATACTCCTGTGGGTGGGGTGAAAACGTCACCACCGTCGCGTAGGACTCTGGGTTCGAAGTAGCGGCCCCCAAAGGTAACTCAATCGCCTCTGCAGAGCCTTGATTGGGCAAGTGACTGTAGCCCGACGCAATCACGCCACTGTGCAAAGCAGTGATCGACTCCTCAGAAAAGCCCTTGGGACTCAAGCATTCTGAGGCAATATTCTGAAGCTTAGACAGCTTTTGAACACTTGAGGACGCTTGATCACTACTCGATGATCCCAAAGTCGGGCCACACAAAATTTCAGCCATCACTCGCTGATGCCCCAGATGCACACCGTCAAAATTGCCGAGCGCTATATTTACAGGGGCTTTCGCCGCCGCTATCGAAGAAGTAATCCACACGCTTTACATTCTGACACAAAGCCAGTCCGCTCAGACGATGGGATCAAAACACTGAACTTTAAAAACACTGACTTTACTAGCAGCCAGCAAAGCATTACTGGTGAGTACGTCGCCGTCTTTCTCGTTTAAACAACCGTTTAGACAACCGCCACAGCAGGTGCGTCTTCCTTAATCAAATTGAGCACCATGCCCTCTTTCGCCACAACACTATTGGGCAATACCGCCGATGTCTGACGAACAATATCGTCCATAAAGTCATCCGTATGGGTAGGGTCATGGTGAAAAATCACTAGCTGCTTAACGTTAGCGGCCTTTGCTAATTTCACGGCTTCTTGCCACGTGGAGTGCCCCCAACCTATCTTGCTGGCTTTCTCGTCGTAGTACTCGTCATCGGTATAGGTGCAGTCATAGATCATCACGTCGGCATCTTGGGCCAGCCTCAGCACGTTTTCATCTAAGCGGCCTGGGAAGTGCTCTGTATCGCTAACATAGGCCGCGGAGTGCCCCCGATAGCTCACCCGGTAACCGATGGCCTCACCTGGATGATTGAGCAAAGCATTGGTGATTTCGGCTTCGCCAATATGAACAACTTCACCCACTTCAATATCGCAAAACTCCAGATCTGCTCCCATAATTTGCAGCGGGACAGGGAAATTTGGATGCAGCATTTGATCGTTTAGGCGCTGCTCGATAGTCGAGCCGTTAGGTGCGATCGCACCATGAATTTTAAACCGATTACCAGGGACAAAGGCCGGAACGAAGAAGGGAAAGCCCTGAATGTGATCCCAATGGGAATGGGTAAAAAACATATTGGCCTTTACCGGCATCTCAGGCAGCATTTGCTGACCGAGATTGCGCAAACCAGTACCACCATCAAAAATTAGACGCTCGCCGCCCACTTTCATCTCAATGCAAGCTGTATTGCCGCCATATCGAACCGTCTCGGGCCCTGGGCAAGCGACACTTCCTCGGACGCCCCAAAAGCATATCGAAAATTGACCGTGCTGATCTGACATGAGCTTTACATGAAGTGATTTAGAGGAATTACTGTCTATTTTTACAGCGAGCAGGCGTCCTTATCAGAGTAAAGAAAGGCCTTAAACTGGCTAAGAAAAAACTAGAATACCTGCTTGAATAGTGCCCAAGCGGGGTCAAGAGGTTTCGATATGAATTGATTTATTTTGCTGGCTTATTGATATTGACCCTTTACAAATTGCTTACACACCAATCATCAATAAACTGTAGAGCAGTGTATGCAGTGAGGTTGTATTGCAGCGGCGTCACCGTAATATAGTTTTCTTTGATCGCTTGAACATCCGTAGTAAATTGCGCACCGACGGTAGCCAATTCTTTCACTAACGGACTCTCTAACCGTGAACCAATCGGCAGCTCGGTGTCACCATCTTCCATCACTTCTCCGGCTAACCAGTAATAGGTTTTCCCACGCGGATCAACCCGTTTTTCAAACTGGTCAAAGTAGCGTCTGATACCCTGACAGGCAATAACGGTCCCCTTAATGTCTTCTGCTGGCACGGGCGGAACATTGACATTCAAAAGAACCGGTAGAGTTAGCGAATGCTTCTCTAGCTGCTGGGTTAGGCGCACCGCAAATTGAGCCGCCGGGTTAAATTCTTTGTAAGAAAAACTGGTGAGGCTAATTGCGATCGCAGGAATACCTTCCAACACGCCCTCCATCGCCGCAGACACTGTGCCCGAATACAGCACATCCGTCCCTAAGTTTGCACCATGATTAATACCTGAAACGACAAAATCAGGTGCCTCAAGCAATACGGCATCTAACGCGAGCTTGACGCAATCAGACGGCGTACCAGAACATGCCCACGCCGTCACCGCTGGGTCAAAAACGCCCTCGACTTCTTCTACCCTGAGTGGTCTATGTAACGTTAGGCCGTGGCCTGTCGCCGAGCGTTCACGATCTGGACACACCACCGTTACCTGATGTCCAGCTCTAGCTAAAGCATTGGCAAGCGTACGAATCCCCAGCGCAAAAATACCGTCATCGTTGCTCACCAATATGTTCATAGGGTCTAGATTCTATAGAAAGCTAGCGTCTTGTAAAAGCAAAAGTCGGGATTTGAGATCTCCCTGGCAGGTTACCATAGACTAATTTGCAAAGTCCCTTCCGTCCCCCGTCAACCCAACAGTCAGCCTAGGTACCATGTCATCATCCGAAATAGCAGCTCAACTCAGCGCCGTTCAACAACGAGCGACGACAGATATCAGCGCTGCCAACAGCCTAGATGAGCTCGACCAAGTAAGAGTCCAGTATCTAGGGAAAAAAGGCGATCTGTCCAAAGTGTTAGGCGGCATGGGCAAACTCTCGGCTGAAGAGAGACCGAAAATTGGCAAGTTAGCCAATGAAGCTAAAACGACCCTGCAAGCCCAAATAGAACAACGAAAAGAGGACTTGCAGGCTGCTCAAATTAAAGCCCAGCTAGCCGCTGAGACCCTCGACGTCACAATGCCTGGGGTCTATCAGACTCAAGGCCACGTGCACCCTATCAATAGCATCATCGATCAAATTACCGATATCTTCGTGGGCCTAGGCTACACCGTCGCTCAAAGCCAAGAAATTGAAAGCGATTACTACAACTTCGAAGCCCTCAACTTTTTGCCCGACCACCCCGCCCGAGATATGCAGGACACGCTCTACTTGCCCGGCGGCCAGCTCATGCGGACCCACACATCCAATACACAAATTCGCTACATGGAAAACAACGAGCCGCCCATGCGAGTGCTGGCGTCTGGCCGCTGCTACCGCCGTGATACCGTTGATGCCACCCACGCGGCAGTCTTTCACCAAATCGAGTTTTTTGCGGTGGATAAAGACATCACCTTCACCGATTTACGTGGAACAGTACAACTGTTTTTAGCAGCACTCTTTGGTGATATTGAAGTACGCTTTCGCCCTAGCTACTTCCCTTTCACAGAGCCCTCTGCGGAAGTCGATGTGCGTTGGCAGGGCCAATGGTTAGAGGTGATGGGGTGCGGCATGATTGATCCAAACGTGCTTAAAGCCGTCGGATGCGATCCTGAAGTGTATTCAGGCTTCGCCGCAGGCTTAGGGGTAGAGCGATTAGCCATGGTGCAGAGTAAAATCGACGATATCAGACGGCTCTACAGCAGCGACCTGAGATTCTTAAAGCAGTTCTAATCTTCGAAATGCCACATTTGACGAAATGCCACATTTGACAAGCGAGAACATCCATAATTATTAACTCCATAATTATTAACTTTGAAGAGAGCCAATGAGCACCGACCAATCAGTCACAACCGAGCCCAAGCACGCCGCCCCCTTACAGAATGAAACGCCACCTGGTTTCGTTAAATTAGCCATGCGAAACATGGTGAAGAAAGGCGGTAAATCGCTGTACCACTTTTTCCTATCATTCGTTGGCCTAATGGGTCTATTTATCGGACTCTCCTACCTCACGCGGTAGAAGACGCAAAGGAACACACATGATACAAGCATCGGAGGAAACATCAACCAAAACCCAAAAGTCGTCTTTTATTCAGGTAGACGCTTTTGTGGAAGGCATTGGGTGTAGCAGTACAAAGGCTGACTCTTCAGACCATCTGCCTGACAGCGGTTTTCCTGAAAGCACTCTTCCTGAAAGCAATCTTCCTGAAAGCGAAGTCACCCAATACCAAACCTGGCTCGCAATTTGGCTACAAAGCCTTAACCCTCAACTGTCTCCCATTAATGCGTATGAAGTGAGCTTACGTCTCACTGACGATGCTGATATTCAACAGCTAAATACTGACTATAGGCAGCAGGACAAACCAACCGATGTCCTTTCTTTTGCTGCCCTAGAGACCGAGATGCCAGGAGCAGAGTGCCTACACCAAGAACAACCGCTCTACTTAGGCGACATCATTGTGTCAGTCGAGACAGCTCATCGCCAAGCGATGACTGCAGGTCATTCAGTGACGCAAGAGATCGCTTGGCTAACAGCCCACGGACTCCTTCACCTGCTAGGGTGGGATCACCCGGATGATGAGAGCCTAGGACGAATGTTAGAGAAGCAAGCTCAACTCCTCAGCGTCATCAACTTCTGATTATCACAACTGCTCACGGCGATCATCCGACCACAATGGCATGGATTAGTCGAAAAGATAGGTTGGACGAGTTGGGGCATCGTCATTCTGAGATAGGACGGGTATGCTGAGATAGGTTACGTTAGCTTAAGCATGAGGCAACGTTCAAAGCTGAGCAATCGTCTTCAAAACTGAAGTTAAGACTCTCGGAACTAGTTATAAATAAAATCGCTAAGCCAACAGGGCATATTTGCATATGTTTTCCCGTGATAGCCAGTTTTCCCACGATAGTCAGGTCTCCCGTGACACTCACACCAAAAGAGGGACCTCAAGGGATATTAACTTAGGCCATAAGAGCAAAAGTAAGAGCAAAAATCTATCCTGTGACATACCGCTGGTTGAGCGATCGCAATCCTGGCAAGTTGCCCCAAACCTCTTCACGAGCTTCCACTACGCCTGGGCGGGCATAGCCTACGCCTTCAAAACGCAGCGCAACTTCAGGGTCCACACGGGCGTTGGCATCATCGCCATGATTCTATGCTGGGGGCTAGACGTCAGTAACGTCGAGATTGCCGTTATTTGCCTCACCGTCGGTGCAGTGCTGGTTATGGAAATTTTGAACACGGCCTTAGAATCACTGGTTGATCTCACCGTGGGGCAGACGTATCACGAACTGGCGAAAATCGCCAAAGACTGCGCTGCAGGGGCGGTTCTGATGGCTGCTATTGTTGCTGTATTAATCGCCGCGCTCATTTTTATCCCCCCTCTCTGGGATAATTTACACACGCTTCCTGTGTAGGTCACACCTTTTATGGGTGGGCTCTTTGTACGCAACATTCGCAGATTCTCCTCCCTTCGGGCTGGCTCACCATGATTCTAGTCATTGATAACTACGACAGCTTTACCTATAACCTGGTTCAGTATTTAGGAGAGCTCGGACAAACCATCAGCGTCGCCAAAGACATCCAAGTTTTTCGCAACGACCAAATTACCCTAGAAGAAATCAAAGCAAAAAAACCTGACGGTATCGTTATTTCTCCGGGCCCTGGGACTCCTGATGATGCAGGAATCTCCCTACAAGTCATTGAAGAATTAGGACCTAAATTTCCCATCCTGGGCGTTTGCCTAGGGCACCAAAGCATTGGTCAGGTATACGGCGGCAAGGTGACCCGCGCGGCAGAGCTGATGCACGGCAAGACCTCTCCTGTACAACACAATAATGCAGGTGTATTCGCAGGGCTAGCCAAGCCCCTCACAGCCACTCGCTATCATAGTTTGGTGATTGAGAAAGAAACCTGCCCAGAGGTTTTAGAAGTTACTGCCTGGGTAGAAGATGGCACCATTATGGGTGTTCGTCACCGAGACTACCCCCATATTCAAGGGGTTCAGTTTCACCCAGAAAGCGTACTCACCGAGTCGGGAAAAATTTTGCTGAAAAATTTTCTAAAAGCGCTCGGCTAACACTGAGCCTGGGCCAACTTATCGTTGAATCTGGACTATGGCATCTGTGCACTTGTCTTTAGTTAATCCAGACTCAACAGCCAGTAAAGAATCAGCAGCCAGACATATCCGATTCGACAAACTGGCCCATATTGATTGTGCGGCATGTCACACCATACGGCAGGATAGTGATTACCTGTGGAAACGTTGATATCAAAGGCACCCATAAACAATCATGAAACGGCGACAACTCCTGCAATATGCCAGCGCAACCTTTGCAAGCACATTAGGACTTGGATTAGCAGCTCACTATCAGTCTTACAAAGCTCAAGGGAGCGGTGTCACCATCACTGCTCTCGGCCACACATGCTTCCTATTTACTGGCGGCGGCGGACGCATTTTAGTCAATCCCTTTAAAGCAGCGGGCTGCACTGAGGGATATGCAGAGCCTACGGCAGGGGCTGATTTGGTTTTGCTGAGTAGTCGCTTATTCGATGAAGGCTTTTTGAGCGATCGCTACGCCAATACCCAAGTACTCGACGAGCCCGGCGATTTTACCGTCGGGGGACGCTCTATCCAGGGCATCAGCATGCCCCATGACCGCTTGAACGGTCGTCGTTTTGGCAACAACATTGCCTGGGCTTGGAACCAAGGTGGCATCAACATCGTGCACTTAGGCGGTGCAGCAGCGCCCTTAGCCGTTGAAGACAAAATTCTGATTGGAAGACCCGATGTCCTGCTCGTGCCTGTCGGCGGTGGCCCCAAAGCCTACACCCCACAAGAAGCCGTTGAAGCAGTGAAGGCACTGAATCCTAAAATTGTCATCCCGACCCACTACAGAACGTCCGCCGCCAGTGCAGACACCTGCGACATTGTTGGGGTAAACGAGTTTATTACACTGATGTCCGGCACGCCTGTCACCCAGGGAGACAACACCCTTGATGTCGGTGCAGGCAACCTGCCCAGCAGCGGGATGAGGATTGAAGTTTTGAGCTATGCTTTCTAGCAGAACAGCTATGCTTTCTAGCAGAACAGCTATGCTTTCTTAGCAGAACAGCTATGCTTTCT
>JBCDAG010000274.1:0-10157 GCA_039186165.1 Cyanobacteria bacterium P01_F01_bin.53 | reverse complement strand
GGCACCTGAATCAGTCGAGGTTCCCCCGCAGGACGGATAATCGCAGGGGCCTTAACAGTCGTACGATATTTTACAAAACAAGACGCGGCGATCACACCTACCATTGTAAGAAACATGAACCATCCACCCACCGTCACCCAGCGATTTACCGACGGTAAAAAATCATAGGTATCAATCGGCGTAAGCGACTGCGAAGAGGATAAATCAGCCATACGAGAGTTTTTTACAATGAGAAGATCAACAACATCAACACACAAGCAAACAAAAACAATCAGGACCTAGGCGATAAGAGGTTCGCGGGGTGTATCACCTGGCGTGTAAGGGGGGGACTACCCCATACAAAAAGCTCAGATGGTCACCTTTTTGAGCTGCCAGGTCACCAGTAGCCCCCTCAATAAACACTTGCCCCTCATCCATCATCACAACCCAGTTCGCTAAGCTAACCACACTAGGACGATGGCTAATGATAATAGTGGTTTTGCCCTGACGATGTTCAAGAAGTTGCTTAAGAACTTGACCTTCACTAATTGGGTCAAGTCCCGACGTCGACTCATCCAAAATCAAAATAGGGGGATCGGTAACAATGGCACGAGCGATTGCCAAACGCTGCCGCTGCCCACCAGAAATATTAGAGCCAAATTCTCCTAGCACCGTACGGTAGCCATCAGGTAATTTATTAATAAATTCATTCGCTTGGGAAATTTCGCAGGCCGCTACAATCGCTTCAAAGGTGGCATGAGGCGAGCCCATCCTAAAATTCTCTAAAATTGATCGACTCCAAAAATGGGCTTCTTGAGGAATGAGCACCACCTGCTGCCGCAAACATTCCATTGCAATATCCTGCAAATTGTAAGTCCCAATACGGACATGTCCTGATTGATAAGGATGTAGTCCAGCAATGATTTTTGTGAGTGTGCTTTTCCCACAGCCAGAGCGACCCACTAAAGCTGTCACCTTGCCACCCGGAATCGCAACAGAGAAATCTTGAAGTAAATCAACTCGACCCGGATAAAAAAAGCGCAAGTCTCGACAAACAATATTCGCCTGGCTCGATAGTTGAACAAAGGCCTTACGAGAATCATCCGCCGACTCTTCAACCGCATCAATCACTTCGCCAAAACGCTGTATAGATGCTTTCACCCGCGCAAAATCATCCATAAAACCAATGCTAAAACCAATCAACCCAACAAAATTAGCATTCATGGCATTGAAAGCCAGTAGCTGCCCAATACTCAACTTATTACCAATTACTAGCCAGCTGCCAAACCAAAGCAGTATCACCCCTCCCAACGCAGAAGTAATATTAGAGAAGCGACCATTGGCAATCCCTAGCTGAGTCGCACGGTACTCCTCATTGGCCAATCGGCCATAGCGAGTTTGCAACTCCTCCCAAATCTGAGGTTCAGCAGCCGTAGTCTTAAACGTCAGTGCACCTTTAAAGGTTTCAACCAAAACACCTTGGTTCTCAGCATCGAGTTCTAGCACCCGCCGAGATCGCCGCTGCAACACCGGAAAAAACATCACTGTCACCACGGTCATAACAATGGCAACCAGTACAGAAAGCAATGTCAGACTACGGCTGTAAAACAGCATCAACCCAAAGGAGATCAGCGCCGTAAAAAAACGGCTGGGCAGTTCCACAGCCAAGTCAGACACTAAGCTATTAATACGGGACACATCGTCCAAGCGACTGATGATTTCACCACTTCGCCGAGTTTCAAAATATGACAGTGGCAGCCGCATCAGCTTGCGGCCAAACTCCAACGTCAACCCCAGCTCTAAACGCTGAGCTAGGTTCGCTACTAAGTTGTATTGCACCAGTTGAAGAACGTTACTCACAAGGATGAGAGCCATCACTGCGATCGCCACGGTCGCCAGCAAATCAGTATCGCCACGTACTAACACATCGTCCGTCAGGATCTGAATCAGAAAGGGATTAACTAGCGAAAACAGTCCAATAATTTGCGCATAGATAGATGCCTGAATGACCGTGCCACGATGAGGCCAAACCCGACGAAAAAACCGACTAAATCCAGCAGGGCGATCGCTCTCTTGGTCGTAAAAAGTCTCCTCATTGGGCACTAACAGCAGCATGACGCCATTTGCCCAGGCCTCAGCAAGCATCGTTTTTTTGAGGTAGCGTATCCCTAGCCCCGGATCGGCTATCACATAGCGCCCTCGCCGCTTTCCATACAGCACCACCCAATGCACACCCTTCCAATGAATAATGGCCGGCAAAGGAATTTTATCCAGCTGGTCTAATATCTCAGGAGCCGCTTTCCCAGAGCGAGCCTGCAACCCAAGACCTTCTGCGCCTCGCCTTAGCCCCAGTAAAGTCGTGCCCAATTGCCCTGTCCCAACAGCTTCACGCACCCGCGTAATCGTAAAGCTGCGACCATGGTACTTCGCCACCATCGCTAAACAAGCCGCACCACAGTCCTCTTCACTATTTTGTTGAATAAACGGATATTTCATGGGGGGCCGACGGCTATTGAGTCAGTCATCTGATGCCCTCTTGTAGCCCCTTAGTCAACCCTTTTGAATCGCTATTTGATTAGGTCGGAGTTGCGATTATCTTACAAGAAGGTTCTAAACCATATCTATAACAGGATTCCCTAGTATTAACTTTAGTGATCATTCAACCAAGAAGCCACAGACAACAGTCTGATCTCAGCGGTACCCACCGACGAAGCCCTCAAAAACGGACAGCTTTGGCTATAGCCAAAGCTGTCCGTTTTGCGAGTAAATAAACATTTTCAGACAGAGCCAATAGAAAGCCCGATTCCCCTTGAAGTTTCAGGATCGAGATAATTAGGGATTGTCAATCAATTAGCAAACACCACTGCGTACTTACTTTACTATTCTTACGTCGAAGGGAGGTTTTCCCCCCCGTCCTATTTTCGAAGATGGATGAGGCCATGGCCATGGAAGAGTCCCACCATTCACAGCCTCAGCTTGTTCATCAGACATAGGCTGAAACAAATCTACATCCAAAAAGGTGTTATTAGAACTTGAGAAAGCGTCTTCACTTTTCTGATTGTGTTCCGTCATAGAATGAATTTCCTTAATACGTTCCTGCGAGATTATTCGCCAGAATAGTAGGGGGGCTTGATCCCTCCTACTTTAGAAGATGGATTGGTCCATGGCAATTGCGGAAGAGTCCCACCATTTGCAGCCTCAGCTTGCTCGTCGGACATAGACTGAAACAAAGCGGAATCCAAAGAGATACCATTGGAATTGGAGGAAGATGCTTTATTTTTCTGACCGTGTCCTAGCATAGAATGGATTTCTTCGTTTTTGTTTTGGTAACGTTAGATGCTGACTCGCGTTTATCTGCTGCACCCTTAGCTTTAAAAGTTAATAGTTAACCCGCTTGATTTTCTTGGCAATATGGCAGTAGTACTCCATAAAGGAGCCGCCCTTAACTAGCTCAGCCTGTTCATCGGAGATAGGCTGAAACAAAGCGGAATCAGCAGGAACCAAAGCAAGCTTTTTTTTCTTATTGAGCTTAGACATAATTTTTACCTACATTGAGTTAGGGATTGTAGACGCCCCTGATCTTTCGTTTGAGTTATCTGATATAACTATGTTGCCTTTTTTACCAAGTCAAACCATGGGTACAGGCGCTGAAGTCATGAGAGACTTTTATGCCGCTTTTATGAAGCTTGGCGATATACTGTAAACCCTATATACATCGTTCCACTATCTACAATATTTTCTCCGTATTTCCCGAGGCAGGGCCTTCTACTGAGCATCGACGTTAGTAAGCAGTTAGAACACTTTTCGTTGTGGGTACACATAGAGTATTTGCTTCTTAATGTAGTGCGCTGGAGCGCCTAGCTGCCATGAGTCTTGTTTTGCCAAAGGCTGCTCAACCACAAACGTGGGTCTGTCCCATTCTCGGGGCCGCAACAATTGGAGGCTCCATCGGCATAAGTGTGCTCGGTATAGCACCATCTGCTACAGCACAAATGCAGATAGTACCTGATGGAACGCTGGTGCCCTCCACTAATCTTACAGACCAAAATTCTGTTATCAATCCAGCTGGGATTGTAGATGGAAATGCTGCCACGTTAATCGAAGGTGGCACTATTCGTGGCAGCAATCTCTTCCATAGCTTTCAAGAATTCAATGTCCAAACAAGTCAAAGGGTCTACTTTTCCGATCCTACGAACATTGACAATATATTGACACGGGTTACAGGGAGCGATACTTCCAATATTCTCGGAACCTTGGGTGTCGATGGAGCAGCAAATCTGTTTTTTCTCAACCCAAATGGTGTAATTTTTGGGGAAGATGCCCAGCTAGATATTGACGGTTCATTTGTTTCTACCACTGCTGAATCAGTTGATTTTGGTGATGGTAATCTTTTTAGTGCGACAAACCCTCAAACGGTTCCACTCCTAAGCGTTAACACGCCTATCGGCTTACAGTATGGAACGGCAGCCAATGAAATTAGAGTGGAAGGTTCAGGTAGTCAGGTTTTCTTTGACTTTAATACTGAGCTCACTGACAAGAGCCTACGGCCTACCGGGTTAGAAGTACCTATAGGCCAAACATTGGCCTTATTGGGCGGTGAGGTCACCATTGATGGTGGCAACCTAACCAGTGCAGGCGGTGACATTGAACTAGCGGCTATTAGCACAGGTTATCTTCCACTCAAGGACGGTACAACAGGGTATTTACCTTTTGAGTCCGCAAGTAATATATCGATGGTTGATTTGCCTACAGAAACACTGCTAGGCGATCTGCTACTAACAAACGGAGCTTCCATTGAGGCTAGTGGCAACCCACCCAGCAATGTTCGCTTACTTGCTGACTCTATTGAGTTTAATGAGGGGGCAAGTGTCTTTATGACCACCTTGGGTAGTGCCAATGGAGGCAGCTTTCAGGCCTTTGCGCCTAGTTCCATTACACTCCAAGGGTTTGGCGATACCGGAATAGATCTTTTTTATCCCAGTAGCTGGTCTACTCTGGTACCAGATGGTAGCACTGGGAATGGAGCTGATGTTTTTGTTAACACAAACAGCTTACAGATTTTAAACGGTGGCTTCTTGCTAACAGAAACCAATGGTGCAGGCAATGCAGGCAATGTCACAATTCAGGCAGAAGAGGTCACCGTTGCCGAAACCAATCCATTCGTGATTATTAGCGTTTTAGGCTCTTATGTCGGCGTCGGAGCAGAGGGTAATGGTGGTAACTTAACCATCAATACAGAGCGCCTCACGTTAGCCGACGCGAGTGTAACAGGTGTACAAACCCGTGGGAATGGAGATGCTGGAAATGTGACTATTATAGCAACAGACTTTGTTGAGATTGACACCCAGTTGCCGGATTTTGTGCCGTTTCCGCTCTTGACCCGATTATCAAGTGAAGCTGCTCCGATTACTTTATTTGGCACGTCAGATCCACCGGCTGGAAATTCAGGAGATATTTCCATCACAACACCCAACCTGCGAATTCTTAATGGTAGCCAGCTCAGTAGTTCTAACTCGGGCACTGGGGATGGTGGCGATATAGAAATCACAGCCAATATCGTTGAGGTCGATGGTACCGGAGAGGTATTGGATAGTTTTATCAGTTTTTCGCCCTTGCAGATTACAACCCAGACCATTCCCAGCTTGATTTCGGCGGTAGTGGCCGATCCAGGCACAGGAAATGCGGGGGATATTCGCATGACCGTAGATCAACTTCAAATCGGTAATGGCGGACTTTTATCAAACAGTTCCCTTGGCAATGGTACGGGCGGAAATGTCACCATAACGGCACAAGAGAGCATTGAACTTATGGGAACCAATGCGGAAGGTGATATTGCCAGTGGCATTTACAGCAGAGCGGTTTCAGGAAATGGATCAGGAGGGGATATTGCTTTGGTAACGCCACAGCTGACTGTACAAGATGGCGCAACGGTCAATGTGGGGAACTTCGATACCTTGGGAACGAGAGCACCTGGAACAGGCCCTGCTGGCAACATTGATATTGAGGCAACCACACTACAGCTCTCTAACAATGCAACGCTCAATGCCGACACCCTAAGCGGCAAACAAGGCAACATTTCATTACAGGCCACCGACCTGGTGCTTAGCGACAATAGCCGTATCAGCACCAATGCCGATGGCACGGGTAGCGGGGGAAACTTGCAAGTCACAGCTGACAATGTGCGTGTGATGGGTAACAGCGAACTAGTCGCCAATGCGAATGGCGCAGGTGATGCGGGAAATATCATAGTCACTGCACCCCAGAGTCTTTCTTTGAACCAAAGTAGGATTACAGCCTCTGGAGGACAAGGAAATCTCGGTCTCACGTCTCCGGTGATTGTACTGCGCGAAAATAGCTTAATAGCCACCGATGCCAGAGGGACTGCCGTAGGAGGCAATATTGAGCTAGATGCTGACTTTTTAGTTGCCCTAGAAGACAGTGATATTACCGCTAACGCTGAACAAAGCGTTGGGGGAAGAGTTATTGTCAATGCACAGAGTATTATTGGCACAGACTTTCGTATGCGGCCAACGTCTGAGAGTGATATTACCGCGAGCTCAGAACTCGGACCGGATCTCAATGGAACTGTTGAATTAAATACACTTGATATAGATCTCACCCAGGGTCTTGTAGCGTTATCGTCCGCATTTTCTGATAGCAGGAATGATGTCGTTGGGTCTTGTAACGAGCTATCCGATACGAATTCTCTGACAGCATCAGGACGAGGAGGCGCACCGGCAGACCCAAGTCAAATACTAACCGGCACGAATACTTGGGTAGACTTCCGACTTACGGCTAATAGTCAACCACCAGAGGCTTCCCTCGGGAAAAACACGAGAGAGACAACCAACGCTAGTTCACCACAGACAAACCTCGAAAATCCTGACCGCCTTTTTGAACATCAGCCCATCGTTGAAGCTCAGTCAATGGTTTTAGAAAATGGGCAAGTTACTTTATTGGCAGCAGCGGCTCAGCCACAGGTGACGCATTCGTCCCTTTGCTCAAATTCAGGCGTCTCCTAGGACTGGGACTAGAAAGTCCCACACAGAAACCATTCGACTTACAGCATTAAACTACATCACTAACAAAAAACTGATTACGGCCTTTTCGCTTGGCTTTATACAAGGCCCCGTCGGCCCTTTCAATCAGAGCTTTTGGCGTAGTGTTTTTCAGCTCTTCCACAACGGCTACGCCAAAACTGAGCGTGACATAGGTACTCACATCGGATGCTTCATGGAGAATCTTCAGCTCGGCGAGTTGGGCTTGAATGCGCGTCAGAATCTCGGTGGCCACCGTCGCCGATGGCCCTTTGATCACCAGAGCAAACTCTTCGCCGCCATAGCGGGCCGCCAGATCAGACTGACGAACCCCTTGTTTAAGAACCTGCGCGATCGCCCTCAGACAAGTGTCTCCATCCTGATGGCCATAGGTATCGTTATAACGCTTGAAATAATCGACATCACATAACACCAACGTAAATGATTTCTGATGAGTAATGAGTTCTTGAAGAAATTGATCAAAAGAACGTCGGTTCGGAATCTGAGTGAGCTCATCAAACGCCGCTAATCCCTGTAGCTTTTGATTTTGCTGAAGCACTAACAATACGGCCAGAAGAGATGCCGAGAGCACTGGTGCCACCACCGGAACCCATAGACCCAACGTAAATAAACCATAGGTCAGCACGATAATGCTAGTCCCTACGCAGGGCACTAACCAGATAATAGTCAGAAAATTTTGACGCCGATAAGATTTGCCCTGTTGAATAAACACATAAAATACTAGACCAGCCCCAAAGGTTGAAGTGACGAGCCACAGCCACTTTCCCCATGGCTGCACACCGTGCAAAAGAGTTCGCCCATCCACTGCGGCTCCCATGAGCTGGCTAACAATGTGAGCATGAACAAACACACCCGGCATTTCTTCAACCCGGCTCATGGGCGTGTAGAAAAAATCATTCAGGCTAATCGCGGTTGCGCCAATGAGGACGATTCGATTCTTGATCTGCTCACTCGGCACTTTCCCTTCTAAAACCGCAGTCATTGAAACGGTCTCAAACCAAGTATTACCTGCCGGGAAGTTAATCAGCATCTGCGAGCCGCCATCATCAGCATTCGCATAGCCACCGTCATTTTTTTGAAACCGTCTTAACGTCGCTTTCCCTAACTGCAAGCGTTTTTCATCAACATAACTTGGATAAATTTGCTCTTGCTCTAGGGCGTTAAATGCGAGCTGTGTAGCCAACCCATACTTATATTCGCCATCGTCTGTGATGACAAGTAACAGTGCTCGCCGAACACGGCCATCGTTATCAACCACAACATCAGACATGCCTACCTGCCGCTCGGGATCTACGCCAGGTGGTGGACCAATGGGCTGACCCACCACTTTTTCCACACCCACTAAAATAGGCGTATTTTCGAACACCTTAGTTAGATCAGCATGCCCCTGCCCAACAGGCAGATTGCGATACATATCGAGACCAATCCCCCGCGGATCAGCGGCACTAACCTTAAGCAACAGTTCGGCAAGGGTATCATCTGGGAGCGGCCAGTCTCCGACATAGTTAATATCAGGTTCATCAATAGTCACGATAAGAATCCGTGGATCTATTGACTGAGATTTGCGCAACCGAAAGAACTGATCAAGCGCAAACCACTCCAAAGGCTGCAACCATCCAAGCGCACTGATGATAATCACCAGCACAGAAAGACTACCAACAGAAGCTATCAGGCTCCAACGAGGATGAGTCGGCCATTTTAATCGAAACATCGATCCTTTGAACAAACGCAGGCTGCTTGAGGAGAAAAGGTAGCACTATTGAAGAATTGGCTGATGGGAGAGGTCCTCTAAGTGATGACGCTCTAACACGCTGAGCCAAGCTTGATGAATAGCATCATCATCAGGGTGCCCAATCTTCAGCTGAGCCAGCATAGCAATCATGTCGTACCACAACGCATTATCTCGGTAGCGCGCCGCCTGTTCCAAAGAAGGACTACTTTGTGAAATCACCTCATCAAAACTGGTCTGGGTCTCTAGCCATCCACTAACGACCGGACTATCTGGCCTCACTTCAGTATTGCAAGGGAGGACGATGGACCATTTATACCGCTCCCCAGCCGTAAGATCAGGCATTTCTTCCGGTAAAGGCATGCTGATAATACCAGCAGTCTCGGGAAGATCAATGGGGGCCTCGTGATAGTACCGTGCTTCAGATTGAAGCACAAAGACAGCTTGACGAGACACCTCAACAGGAACATAGAGAAGCACCTCGGGCCGAGCCTGACCACTGAGACCAATCTGCTCTTGGGGTACTAGCGAAATAAAGTTATCGCCACCACAGCTTGCGGTTCGAGACGAACCGCTGTGAGTTCTACGGGGTGCTCGATTTTGCTCGGAGGGCCAAAAGGACCAGTCATTTTGAACGAGCGCCCGGTGACTTGATACACTTTCTGGAACGACAGCAGTCGTTTGGGCAATAGCGGTAGCTTGATCTAGCACGCCCAAAGCCAACAGTGTGGTAAGTGTTAATTTTAGAGCGAACTGAAGCTTGAACATGTTTTTAAGGTCAGAAGTTGAATAGGGTATCTAGTCCGGAATGGTGAAAGGGCACAGACATTAGTTGCAAATATCAGATCGCGGCGGAAAAGGTTGTCAACAGAACAAGACTCTCCATGTGGAGTTATTCATGTGCAATCTAGTGCGTAACATTCCCTAGTTAAATATGGCCTGTCTAAGAAATTTAAAGATGAACTAGAGATAAAACTCTTACAGAATTATGCAAACAAAAAAATATCAAATCCTAGTGGTTCCTCGGATGTATGAATTAGGGATATTTTCAGGCTCCAGTCATTGGCGGATTGTCTTAGCCAGCTCAACAACGACAAGCTATTTGAGATAGAGCGCAATCGCCTTTCAGTATGCCTTTATGCAGCAATGATGAATGAAGACACAAGCTGATATAGGAAAAGAACACTTTAGGCAACTGCACCTGAAACTGACAAGCTGGCTAGGTTTATGGCAGAAAGCATCAGATAAGTCGGTCGGCATGGTGCATCATGTTTTATACTCCAGACGACTCAGGGTTGAACTAATTTAGGCGTCATGATGAAATTGAGTGAGCCCGCTCAAAGAGTGTCCCCATCATGCTCCATTTAGAGTTCAGCGAAGCCGATATTACG
>JBCDAG010000273.1:0-10207 GCA_039186165.1 Cyanobacteria bacterium P01_F01_bin.53 | reverse complement strand
TGCCGAAATCATGCTACATGGACGTTGTCAGTGGGCGGCTGGAACCTGGCAACAATTCTCGCATTCCGTGCTTACCGCTGCTCTATCGTAAACTCCCCCATAGTAGCGGACTGCTCCCACACTGACCTGAGGCGAGCCGAACAAGTAGCTCTCAGGCAAGCACCAGCGCCTATAGACAGAGACAATACAGCAAACTTACCAAGATCTGCCACATCACAAACTTGTGACTAACATCCGAAGTGTCTGAGTCAATTTATTCTAAGTAAACCGATTAAGAGCCCTCGAGTCCTACAGACTGCTCACCAGTTCTGCGCTATGTCGCATCATTCTCAGGAAAAACAGACTCAGGAAAAACAGAATGATCACAGCTCTGAAAGGAACGGGAAACAGCAAAAATATCAGTAATTAGGGAAAAGCAGCAGATAGGTAGCGTTGTCGCAGGAGCCTTGAGGCGGTTGATTGGACGTCTAGGGAAATATCGAGCGGAAACACAACCCTCTGAGGCCAGCAATAAAGAAGGCTGATGAGTCATCAGCAAGAAAGTAGCAAAACTTCATCTAATTTTGTTGAAATATTGACTGATTCCAGCAGTGAGGTGAACAAAATGCTGCATGGAGCATAATCATTATTTTCGCTGCAATCGCTGAGCGAGATCCCTTTGTCATGCGTGCGCATAGCAATGCGAGCAGTGATTGTCTGAGAAAGTATCTCTCCAGATAATCACTGCTCGCAGATCAACATATTGAAGGGCCTACGGCCTTCTGGGTATCGTTACATTAGGCTGTCGCAACCAAAGTCTTAAAGCCCTTCCCTGCAGAAAACGCGGGCACAGTAGTTGCTGGAATTTTAATAGTCTCACCAGTTTGTGGATTACGACCATCTCGGGCCTTGCGATCGCGTGGCTCAAAGCTACCAAAGCCAACGAGAGAAACCTTATCACCACCGGCAACCGATTCCATAATCGATTCAATCAAAGCCGTTACGACCACATCAGTCTCTGCCTTTGTCGCCTCCGTCTTTTCAGCGATTACATCAACAAGTTCAGCCTTATTCATAGTGTTCAATAAAAAACGTCCCTGTTGTTTTAGCACAGCCCAAAATAGTTCACAAGTACTATTAATTTTAATGACATCTCCGCTGTGGAGGTGGCAGAGCAACCAAAAGTCACTCGTCACTGCTCGGCTCACTCGACTAGCCCATGCAGCCCATAGGCCTCTCACTGCACTGATAGCCAGGGTTATAAAATTAGCGGCTGTACACAACATGAACAGAGGCAATATCCCAAAACCACCCCTCACAAGCAGTGACTGCCCTATACAAACACTCGCCAGCAACAAAATACTCTTTTTATTTTCAAGATACTTCTTGAAACAGAGCTTTACCTATCCACTCAAAATAACAATAATCAACCCGGTGATAGCATTTTGACTGATTTTTAAGTAAATATACTCATTACTCTGATTCCCTCACATCAGAAACCAGAGGAGGAAGCAGCCCAGAGAATTGTAAATTTTTCAAACCAACAAACCGACTTAGGCTATCGATCAATGATAAGCCAACGGAGCGAAAATAATCATTAGGATGCTGCTCTTCTTCAGGATTGGCAAGGCTGTAAAAGCCCTGCATGATCCATTGTCAGCCCCCTGATAAATCCCGTAGAACCTGGCACATTTGGGAATAATAAGCGTACAACTTTGAAAAGGCCCCAGCACTCAAAGTTGGTGATTTTTCTAAAGAATAGCAAAACGATGCCATGGCATTTAATCCGACGTCATCAAACCTTATCCTGATCGTAGATGACATCCCGACTAACCTCGCAGTCATGTCAGAGACGTTAATGGATGTTGGGTTTGAAGTCGCGATCGCAACCAGTGGTGAAAGGGCATTGGAGCAAATTCGATTAGAACTGCCGGACTTGATTTTGCTAGATATCATGATGCCTGGGATGGGTGGGTTTGAACTGTGTCGGCGGCTTCAATCGGATGAAAAATTGAACCCCATCCCAATCATTTTTATGACTGCCAGCACGGATCTCAATAGTAAAGTGCGGGGTCTAGAATTGGGTGCTGTTGATTACATTACCAAACCCTTTGAAGCCAAAGAATTGGTTGCTCGAATCAATACCCACTTGGAGCTTAAAGAAATTCGCTGCAAGCTACAACGTAGTGAAAATCGGCTCAATAGTATTCTAGGTTCAATCAAAGAAATCGTTTGGTCGGCCTATCTGAACCCCCTTGAGATTTTGTATCTCAATCCTATCGCTGAAGACATTTATGGCTGCAAAGTCGAGGGCCTTTTGCAGAAGCCCGATCTTTGGTTAAGCATGATTCATCCAGAGGATCGAGCCGGTGTCACAGAAGCCTTTAGGACAGCCAAAGTCGGACAGTCTTTAGAGTTGGACTACCGCCTGCTCACAACCAGTGGAGAATTACGCTGGATTCACTGTCAGGGAGAGGTCAGTTGGCATGAGGTAGAGAAACGGCTCAGGGCCGATGGGATCGCGCGTGATGTCAGTGAAATAAAAAAAGCTGAACAACAATTACATCACAGTGCTCGATACGATAGCCTAACAAACTTAGTCAATCGCGCTCACTTTACAGAACGTCTGACTCAGATTTTAGAAAGGCCCCATCAACGCCGCAGAGATTTAAGCGCCCTACTCTTTATCGATCTCGATCGGTTCAAAGCCGTTAATGATGAATTGGGACATGGGGTTGGGGACCAACTCCTTATCCAAGTCAGTAATATATTGAAGCGCTCTACCCGTGAGTATGACTGTGTGGCTCGATTAGGGGGGGATGAATTTACAATTTTACTCACAAACCTCAGTAATACAGAAGAGGCCTTACTGATCAGTAATCGTATTCAAACTAATCTAAAAGAACCTATCCTGATTGAAAAACAAGAACTTTCTATTACTGCCAGCATCGGCATCGTGGCTGATTTCTCACGCTATAAAACGGCCAAAGAGGTCCTCCATCATGCGGATCTGGCCATGTATCAGGCCAAACGATTAGGTAAAGCTTGCCATCAGCTATTCGAACCAGAGATCTATGAACAGGCCTTAGTTAAGCAACGTTTAGAGCATGAGCTGAAGCATGCTATAGAAAAACACGAACTCCAATTATTTTATCAGCCAATTCGAACCCTAAAAACGGACCAATTAAAGGGCTTTGAAGCGCTCATGCGCTGGCAGCATCCAGAACAGGGCATGATTCCGCCTTCCACATTTATTCCATTAGCGGAAAGCACTGGCCTGATTATTCCATTAGGAGAGTGCCTGATTCACCTAGCCTGTCAACAAATTTGCGCCTGGCAAAAACAATATGACACGCTACCTAACATTCAAATTAGCCTCAACATTTCAGGGAAACAGCTCCAACATCCCAACTTTTTCGAGTTTTTTGATCAAACCCTTGCACACTACAACCTCTCACCATCATGGTTTAACTTAGAGTTAACAGAAAGTACACTGATGGAAAAAAGTGATCAAATTCTCCAACAGTTACAGAGGTTGCGCCAACGCGGCTTTCACCTAAGCTTAGATGATTTTGGCACAGGGTATTCATCTCTGAGTTATCTCCACCGTTTTCCCATCAATACCCTAAAAATTGATCGATCTTTTGTTCAGACTATGGAACCTGAGTCCAATGGCATCGAAATTATTCGGACGATTTTAGCTTTAGCAAAAACCCTAAAAATGACAGTCGTTGCAGAAGGGGTCGAAACCGCTCAACAAGTAGCATCTCTCAAAACGCTTAACTGCGACACGGTACAGGGTTATTTCTTTGCGCGTCCTCTGTATGCAGAAGCAGCGACCCAGTATTTACATCGGGAGCATCCGGAAAATCTCTCTGAGACAATCAGCCTAAGCGCTGTTTAGGAAATCGGGTTTGTTGACCATCAAAAGGTACTCTTTCAAGCTATTCAGTTAATAGGTACTGACTGAGCTTAGCCTCAATCTCATCCAATTGGAATTGTTTACTTAAGTCCAAAAGAGACCGTGCAAAGTTGGCATACTGCTCATTCTCGTCGATAAGGTCCTCTAGAGCGTGGCACACATTTAATATGCGACCTCGCTTCGTGAGCGCTAACATTTTTTGAAGTGTTTCTGCATCGGGGACTAATAAGGGCGCCAACGATTGAGTGTCGTCCATAACAGCCTTGCCCAGTGGTGGTTGTGCCTCTTGGAAACGCCATTCAAGCTTGAGCTGCCTGCCAATATGTTCTAGTAAGGTTGATGCGGCAATGGGCTTAGGTAAAAAGCTAGTCCCACCGATATCAATCGCTTTTTGCTGATCAATTGAGGAGACAGAGGCTGAGGACACAATAATAGGTATGGCTGTGATTGCCTCATGCGCTCGAATTTTCTCAATCATTTCATAGCCATTCATCACAGGCATAGCAATATCAGCAATAATCAGATCTGGCTGATGGCTAAGGCATTGGTCTAGTCCTTCTTGGCCATTTTCGGCCTCCCATACTGTAAAACCTAAGGGGGCAAGAAAATGTGCAAAGACGTCCCGATTAGCCTTAATATCATCGACGACCAAAATTGAGCGGCGATCGCCCACATAGCCACATTGGTAGGGCCTCGAAACAGCCATTTCCGTTTTAGAGACAACCGTGCTCGATTGAGGAAGTGGTAACGGAACGGTGAAGAAAAATGTACTCCCCTGACCAATATCACTCGCGACTTCAATGTTGCCACCCATCATATTGACTAATCGTTGACTAATGGCCAGCCCTAGCCCTGTCCCTTCAGCCTCCTTGTAGCTATTGCCCACCTGTTCAAACGCGCCAAATAATTTTTCGAGATCTGAAGCTGCAATCCCAATGCCCGTATCAATGACCCAAAAGCACAGTAAAGCACGGTCTGCCTCATCGAGGCCAACGGGTGGACTAGCGATCTGACAAGCCTCTGTAATTTTCTCAACTTTTAGCGTCACCGAGCCTTGCTGGGTGAATTTAATGGCATTGCTGAGTAAATTAATCAGCACCTGGCTCAGGCGTACTTCATCGACCATCACCTGGTGAGGAAGCATGGGGTCGAGCTCATAATTGAGTTGAATACCTTGTTCATCGGCCTTAATCCGACACATTTCAACAACTTTGTCTAGCGCGTCTAAAAGCGTAATCTTAGAAGGCGACAATTCCAGTTTTTGAGCTTCAATTTTGGCAAAATCTAAGACATCATTGATCAGCGCAAGCAGGTGATTGCCGCATTGCTGGATAGTTTTAAGACCTTGGGTATCCCGATGGGAGAGGGCTGGAGATCGTTCTAAAATTTGGGTATAGCCCAGGATACCGTTGAGCGGGGTCCGCAGCTCATGGCTCATATTAGCTAAAAATCTGCTCTTTGCTCGGTTTGCGCGATCGGCAGTTTCCTTGGCTGTTTTCAGTTCAGCGGTGCGGTCATCTACCTTTTGCTCTAGGGAATGGGAGTAGTCTGCAAGCTGCCGGTTAGCTTGCTCTAACTCATAATTCAGCGCGGAGAGGTCATCTAATAGTTTTTCCCGTTCATTTTGTGACTGGCGGCGCTGGGTGATATCGACGGCCATAGAAATCACAACCCGTCGACCGTCCGGCAAGGGCCCCAATGGTGCAGAGCTAAATTGCCATAAACAGTCATAGCCTTCCTTTGTGTGAATAGAGAACTCACCCTCTTCCCAGCGAGAAGTTAGGGTATAACTATTCGCCATTTTCTCTTTCAGCACATCATCTGCCCGCTCTCCATAAGCATATTGAGCCCAAGCTGTGATAGTCGGAATATCATCGTGGGTGTAGCCTGTGAGTTCGGTCCATGTAGAGCTGATCTGGAGAACTTCTCCATCTTCGGCATGTATCATGATGGGAAAGGGCGCATCTTCAATCGCTCGCCGAAATCTGCTCTCACTGGCGCGGAGTCCTGCTTCAGCAGCTTTGAGATCGCTAATATCAAACACAACACCTTCTAAATGTAGGAGCTCGTTTTTTTCATTGAAAATGCCTTTGCCCTTTTCAGTTACCCAACGAACTGAACCGTCTTTATGCACAATTCGGAACTCCATCGTAAAGGGTTGGTGGTTCGCGAGGCCTTGAGCAACCGCCTCTTCAACATGGGTACGGTCATCAGGGTGAATGATACTGGCATAGGGGCGTTTTTTACTGTGAATAAAGTCAGAGACGGGATATCCCGACAGCCTTGTAATCGCGTCACTGATGAATTCCATGGTCCAGTCCAAATCGTTGCGGCAACGATAAACCATACCATCGAGATTGGATAGAAGGGTTCGGAATTTAGCTTCACTCTCTCGCAGCGAATCTTCCATCCACTTTCGATCGCTAATGTCCTGAATCATTGCCAAGCAACGGGGTTGAATTTCATCAGGATTTTGTACCAACGAAACCGTTGTGCTTGCCCAAAAAGAGGAGTTATCCTTACGGATATAGCGCTTTTCTACAGAGAAACGATCAATCTCATGACGATAAAGCTGTTTAAGCTTTTTGAAACTCTCAGAGGCATCCTCTGGATAGGTTAAATCTTTCACCGTCATTGATGATAGCTCCTCAGCGCTGTAGCCGAGGAGTGTACGAAAATAGCTATTTGTACGGGTGATTTTGCCATCTGTGAGATCACTCTCTGCAATACCCACGGCTGACTGCTCAAAGGCGGCATTCGCACGAGCTTCGCTCAGTTGCAGTTCCCTAATAGCTCGCTGGCGATCGCTGATATCGCGTAGGATCGTCGAAAAGTACTCCACTTTACCATTTGAGGATTTGTGCGCAATCACGACTTGAGATACGGGAACTTCTTGCCCCTTCCAATTGAGCAGGGCAGTTTCTCCCTGCCACGTGCCATTTTGTGCGGCTTCTGGTAAAGCCTCATTCACGATGATATCAATGGCCCAAGCTGGATACCATTCGAAAATCACGCTGCGGTGGATAGATTCGTTAGAATCTTGCTGTAACAACGTCCCCCAAGCCTGATTCTGATAAAGGATTTTCCCGCTCGGATCGCAGGTCCCAATAAAGTCTGATGTATTTTCTAAAATAGCTAGCTGCCGTTGTTGCTTTGCCTCAACTCGCTTGCGATCGCTAATATTCTCTATGCTAGACCAAATAAGCTTCTCGTTATGGCGTTCTACAATAACACCCGAGAGTCTAACGGGAATAAGAGTTCCATTCCTATGGATATACTCTTTTTCATAGGGGCCATAGCATCCGTATGCTTCCAAATCTTGAAGCTGCTTTTGTTCATCCTCAGCATATTTTTCAGGGGTAATCTCCCAATAGGTTAGGGCTAGCAACTCATCCTTGTTACGCCCGAGAATATCGGCAAAGGCCTTATTTGCGTATACGAGTTCACCATTCATTCGACACAAAAGAAGCCCTATCGAGGACTGTTCGAATAAATTACGATGATAGACTTCGCTTTTAGCCAAGGCCTGCTCCACAGCTTTGCGATCGCTAATATCCCGCATGATCGTCGAAAAGCGTTCGATACTTCCATCATCATCCCTATGGGCAATGATAACTTGAGAAACAGGAATCTCATTCCCTTTATCGTCCAGGATTGCCGTTTCTCCAGACCAATGACCATGCTGAATAGCATGGGGAAATGCCTGATTAAATATTATTCTCTTCGCCCATTCAGGATGATAGTCAGCAGGGCCTTGTCGACTCCGATTTTTGACATCTGGGCACAGTTCTCTCAGGTGCTTATTGCTCCAAACTTCTTCCCCTGTCGTCGTAGAAATGCCAATAAAATCAGTTGCTGTTTCCAAGACATCGATGAGTGTCGCCTGCTCTTTTTCCAGCTTCTTGCGATCACTAATATCTCGAACGATACTATGGAAAATTATTTCATCCTGATACCGAATAGGCGTTAGGGTTACTTCTGCCCAAAACTGTTCTCCATTTTCGCGTTTATGGACCCACTCAAACTGGGAACTTCCCTTGTGCAAAGCTCCCTGTAGCACGGTTTTAGCTTTATCGACAGACAATTGGCCATCGGGTTGATACTTCGGGGAGAACTGATGGGGTTGTAGGGTTACGATTTTAGACTTATCGTCATATTGAAAGAGGTCAATGGCTGCTTGGTTACAATCGATAAAACCTCGTTCTCCCTCGCCCAACAAGAGAATGGCATCTGCTGCTTGATCAAATAAGGTTTGGAGCCGTTGCTCTGAATCAGTCAATTGTGCTGTGCGATCTCGAACACGAACCTCTAATTCTCGATTAAGTTGCTCTACAGCTTGCTCAGCTTGCTGGCGTTCTAATTCAGCGGCAGCACGCTCCCCAAAGACTTGCAGTACACTTTGGGCAAAGTCTAGATCCTCAATAGACTGATAGTCTAAGATACAGAGCACTCCAATCACTTTGCCTGTGCGATTTTGCAAGGCAACGCCTAAGTAACTATCAACCCCCATGGTTTCTAAATCGGCATCGAGGGGATAAGCTTGTTGCACCCCACTGGCACAACTGTAATACCCTCGCTGAATGGCTGTTTCACAGGGCGTGTTTAGCAATGGATAGGAGAATGGTTCTTGGATCTGGTGATTGGCACACCAAGCTAAGGTTTCTAAGGTCTCTTCCCTTAGCTGGGATACCAGAACATGGGAACATTGAAGGGCCTTAGCAATTTGCTCCACTAAGGCTGGGAAAAATTCTTCTCCCATTACTGATGCCGTCCCAGCGACAAGGGTCTGTAGTGTCCTTTGGCTTTTCTGCAGTGCTTGGGTTCGTTCTTCAACACGCTGCTCCAAGGTTTGATACAGCTGAGCATTGTCAAGGGCACTCGCCGCTTGCGAACCAAGGAAGTTGAGAACTGTAATGCGCTCATGGGTGAATAGTCCCGCAGTAAATTGGTTATGAAAGTAGAGAAGCCCCATGAGTCTGCCTTGATGCAACATCGGCAAACACAAAGCACTCTGGAATTTCTCCTGCTGATAATAGGCATCGGCAAAGGGAAGATCATCCCCGTTACCCAAACCATCTAGTACCACCATTTCCTGGGTGTTCTTAACGTACTGGATCAGTTGAGCTGGCAATTCTGATTGCCCCTCTAACGGCTCTGAGACCAGATTTGTGCCCTCTGATGTCGCACGGGCTCTCACCTGCCAACGTCCCTGCTCATTAGGCAAAAGAATCGCAAACTGCTCTGCCCCTGAGGTCTGTAGCATGACCAGAGACAGCCTTTTTAGCAACTCATCTAGCTCAATCTTTTCGGTCAGGGTTTGAGCTGTTTTAAAAATTGTAGCGAGATCAATCGCTTCATTCATTCCCCCTGAAGATGTCGATTTTATTGTCGAAGAGGCATGCCTTGAAAGATTCAGCGGGGCAATACTGCTCAGGGTTGCTAAATGGTCTGAAGCATGCAGGACCTGCCGAAGAATGGGCTGAAGCAAATGAGGGTATCGCTGTGCTAGATCATCGGTTTTAGCATCAGCACCCCAGTGGGCATAGCCGTAGTAGGCCTCTTGCATATAGCCTGCGGCGACTTTCTCTCTCCCCCAGCCAAGATAAAATTTAGCGGCAAGTTCATTGCCCAAGGCCTCTTCATACAAATAGGCATGACGTTTCGCGTGAGCAATTGCCTCATCATAAAGTTCGATCGCAAGTCCCTTCTGATTCCCTACCCTCGCTTTCTCAGCGCTAATTAACAGGCACTTATGCTTAAAGTTTTGTGGACACTGCTGAGACCACCCTTCAAACTTACGCTCTAAGTTGCGAAGTGCTTGCCAATGGCGTTGAAGAGCTTCATCATTTTCATCCCTCTTATCACTAAGCTGACTAAACTTATCGATAAGAGAGAGATGCATTAAAGCAACATAAAACACACTCGAAGGTACTTTAGTATGAGTAGCCACCGTTTCTTCAATAACACTCAGCATTGGAATGAGGCTAAGATAAGCTGCTTGCTGATCAAACAAGTAAGCATTACGGATTTTTACCGAGTAGAACCACGCCAAGTGATAAGGTATCGCATGGTATTTTTGTAAGTATTCAGCTTCACTAAATGAGTCATCATCAAAACTGAGCGTACTATCAGTTAAGCCTCTTAACTGACGGATAGGTTGCACCACACCTGCGATAAGGGCGGCTCGGTTGTCATAACTTTGAATTTGATACAAAAAATCGGCATAGGGTTGAACCTGTTCGGCCAGTTGTTGTAAATTCTCCCCAGCAGTGAGTCGATCAGAGCCACTCAGCATCATCGTGAAAC
>JBCDAG010000272.1:0-10310 GCA_039186165.1 Cyanobacteria bacterium P01_F01_bin.53 | reverse complement strand
TGGCGGCTTCTACCCCAAAGGTGCGACCGCTAAATTATGCAATGTTCAGATACGTTTCTAAGATTCGCTGTTTTGTCCACATCAGCTCTATCAGTGTTGTCAGCCAGGCTTCGACACCTTTCCTTTGCATACAAAGCCCCCTTCAGGCTAGAGGAACAGGTTCTTGGCAACTTGTTGGCTAATGGTGATGGCCCCACGCAGGCTGGCCCCGTTTTCGGCATCCCTAAGCGCGGCGTTAATCTCATCGACATCAAACCCTTTGTGCGTGGGGAAGCGTTGATCTTCAGCCGCGATCTCATTGAGTTTGCCGAGGAACTAAGCTATCAACGTTGTAGAGTAAGTCAACAGTGCTCACCGTTTGCTAGCCGCATCTGGCCTATGACAGCTGAACATCAAAATGAGGGGCCTTCGCAAGAGAGTGGCAGCGATCGCAACCTCAATATTGCAGGTGGTGCGGATAATAACACGATCATCCAAGGCGATCGCAATACGATTCAGCACATAAATGTCTTTAGCCCCATTACGGTTGGAGCCGCCACGACAGCCCCCTCACCACCTATCAGTAAGCAGGAGTACCGCTGGCGACAGGTTTTAGTCGATAACGTTAAACACTATTGGATAGACGGGGTTTTAAGGAAATCCCTACACAATCAAGCGTTGATTGAACTGGGCCTAGAAGAAAGAATCAATGCGGTGGCCTCTCCGTTAAGAGGCGTTGGCGAATTTCCCGACGAGCCGAGCCGCCCGTTGCCTGAAGGCACCCAAGCCACTACCATTTTTGACGATCTGGGAGCTGGTCGCACCCTTTTAATATTGGGAGATCCAGGCGCAGGAAAAACGACAACGCTGCTGAAGCTAGTGCAGAGCCTACTGGAACGAATAGGCGATGCGCTGAGTCAACCGATACCCGTCATTTTGAACCTATCGTCTTGGGCGAAAAAACGACAGCCGATTTCAGACTGGTTAGTTCAAGACCTCTACGAAACCTTTCAGGTATCCAAAGCGTTGGGGAAAGCTTGGATTGCTGATGAGCAGTTAATCCTGTGTTTGGATGGCCTCGACGAGGTCGCGGAGAAACATCGCAATGCATGTGTTGCCGCTTTGAATCAATTTATTCAAAGCCATGGCCGTACCGAGCTGGTAGTGTGTAGTCGTGTAAAAGACTATGAGGCCCTTGCTGAACAGTTGCGGTTGCGTAGTGCCATTTACGTTCAGCCGCTGACACCTGAGCAAGTGGATCACTATCTAGAGCAAGCAGGACACTCTTTAACGCAGTTAAAGAGTGTCCTGAATAACAATGCAGAGATAAAGACATTTGCATCCTCACCGCTGATATTGAGCGTGATGAGTTTGGTCTATCAAGGTTGTTCTCTAGAGCAGGTCCCCCCGTTGAGAGATGCCGCCGAGTTTCGTAAACAACTGTTCGGAGCCTATGTGCAACGGATGTTTCAGCGGCGCGAGAGCAGCAGCTATCAGTATTCCAAAGAGCAGACCAGGCATTGGCTGATTTGGCTGGCACAACTTATGGTTCAAACGTCTCAAACTGTCTTTTTGATTGAGCGGTTACAACCCAGTTTGCTTCAGGCTAGGGCACAACGCTTTCGGTATCGTTTGGAAAGTGCACTGATTGTTGGGCCGATTGTTGGGCTAATTTATGTGCTGATTAATGTGCTGAGTAATGTGCTGAGTAATGTGGTTAATGGGCTGATTAATGGGGTGAGTGTTGAGCAGAGTGTTGAGATGATTATTGGGATAATTTTTGGGCTGATTTATGGGGTGAGTGTTGGGCTCAGTGTTGGGCTGATTACGGCTATTCAAGGAAATATCCAACCAGTAGAGACTCTGCAATGGTCTTGGAAGGCAACAAAGAAGTCTATTCTTCCTGGATTGATTTATGGGCTGATTGTTGGGCTGCCTCTTGGGCTGATTATTGGTCTGCTTAATGGTCTGCTTGCTGGTTTGCTTGGTGGTTTGTTTGGTGGTCTGCTTGCTGGTTTGCTTGGTGGTCTGCTTGGTGGTCTGAGAGGCCCTGGAATGCAGAAAAGGACTAAACCAAACCAGGGCATTTGGAAGTCGACCCGAAATTCTCTGATTTTTGGATTGATTTATGGGCTGCTTCTTGGGCTGCTTGGTGGGCTAATTTTTGGATTGATTTATGGGCTGATTGATGGGCTGATTCGTGGGCTGAGTTTTGGGCTAATTGGTTGGCTAATTGGTTGGCTAATTGGTGGTTGTTTAGCCAGCCTCCGGCACTTCTCACTGCGCCTTATGCTTTACCGTCTGGGTTATTCCCCTTGGAACTACGCCCGTTTTCTCGATTACGCAACAGAACGTCTTTTTTTACAAAAGGTAGGCGGCGGCTATATCTTTATTCACCGAATGTTACTAGAGCATTTTGCACAAATGGAGCTGGCCCCGAAATCCTCGAAGTAGGTTCTCCCCTAATTGTTTTATGAGCAATCTCAACGCCATGATTTGTCATCCTGTGCCAATTTAGCGCAGTGCTTTGCCCCCCGGCAGCAGTTTCCTGGTCTACAGCGCAATGCTGTAAGTGGCGCACGAGCGCAGCAGCGCTACGACTTTGTGCTTCTGTGTGCTTATATCCGATGTGTTCTTGCTAGGGCAGTGGCTCTGTTGCAAGAAGTTATCGAAAACAGACGAATCCCCTGCTAGTCTCCTGATTACGCAGTCACTCCGAAAACTTGATTGATAAAGGAAATCATCCCCTTTATCCGCCTGACCCTTGCGAATCATGTTCATCGCCTCATACCCTTTGAGTGTCCGCCTAGCCGTATTGAACGAGCCAAAGCCTAATCCCGGATTGCTGCGCCGTTTGATGAAGCGATGGTCTTGCTCCACCGTATTGTTCAAATACTTGCTTTGGCGGGTTTCCATCGCTTCTGGCAGGGCATCTTCTTGCTTCAGACCTGCGATCGCAGGTGGATAGCTGCGTTCTTATCGACGGTGATTACTCTCGGCGTAATCGTGTGAGACGCATTGAGCACCTTTTTCAAAAAGCGTTTCGCTGCTTTGGCATCCCGATTGGCACTGAGCATAAAGTCCAGCGTATTGCCTTCGGAATCGACGGCTCGGTAGAGATACTTCCACACGCCTTTGACTTTGATGTACGTCTCATCCACTCGCCAGGAATCATTGGTCGGTTTGAGATGACGGCGACAGCGCTTGTCTAGCTCAGGGCTGTAAACCTGCACCCAGCAGTAGATCGTCGTATGGTCAACCTTGACGCCGCGCTCCAGCATCATTTCCGCTAAGTCTCGGTAGCTCAGACTATAGCGTAGATACCAGCGAACGTTTAGCAGGATGATGTCTGACTGGAAGTGACGCCATTTGAAAGGCTTTGGGGAGGGCATTAGGGCTAGGAGGCGATCAGTAATTCCCTAGATTTCCCTGTGATCGCAATGACCAGTATTTTTTGCAACGGAACCGAAGATTGCGCGTATCTCGGACAAGAATCTAATTGGTATAAAATTACTCTTGTTGCGCTCAATGTTTCTAATGAAAAAGCCGTGCATTCCAGTTTTAGCTTTATTGTCGTTTATGATTGCATTGCCTTCAGCCGCTGAGGAAGAACTACGAAAATCAGATCGGCCTCAGCCTGATTTCGGCGGTCTTGGCATTCCTAGTCCAAGAATATACAATCAAAGAACTAACGAAAGGTGCTTTAACCGTTATGGAGAACGCCGTCGAGGATCGGAATTCGAGTATTCTTGCCCAGAAAGACCGTTGCCATCTCTTACCTTCGAGGAATCTGAAACCACTGTCAGAGAAAATGGAAGAGAGACAAGGAGTCCCGATGATGTAGATACAGCGCTTTGTCGGGAGCAAGTAAATCAGAGAAATCCTGATGTAATCCGTATTTGTGAAGAGGAAGGAGGATTTGAATATGACTGGGTAAATGGAAGGGTAATTTCTGCAACTAATATTTTGGATTTTAGAAGATTCACTGTTATTAACAATAGTCCCTATGACATCACAGCGATAGAAGCCTGGCCAGGCCTAAGTTCTAGGTCATCAGACATGCTAACGATCTCACTAGATACACCACTGAGATCAGGTCAATCGAGCAATATTCTTCTTCGTAAGCCAGATTGTTTGTATCACTTTAATATTACAACCAGTGACAACGCAGAGTCATCAATCCCTGTGATGGATACTTGTATTAATCAAGAGCTTGAATTGTTTGCATCTCCGCAACCCACGCTACCACCCTCTCCCTCCCCTGGACAGAGAGATATTGAGATTGTGGAACAGTGTATGCAAGGTCTCCTTCCTTCTGATTTTTGCTTTGTTCGGTAGGGTATCCCAATTAATTCGTACATCTCGAGGCGTGGTTAAAAACCGGGTAACACTTTCGCCGCACTCGGGTAGGCTAAGTGACTGTCCTTTCCAGCGCGCGATCGCCTCTAGCGGGCGATCGCCATCGTCTCCTATGAGTTTCAGCCCTTTCCGTCGTCGCCAGCCTATCTCCCTCAGTTCGCCAAGATATTTGAGACCACCAAAAAGTGTGGGAAACATTGAAAACTCGTTGAGTAGTACAAGCGAGTTTCCAGGACTCCATGCCGGGTACAGAGGCCTGGTTCAAAAACACCCGATTTAAGGTAACACTTGCAGCACAAAATAGACTGTCATTCAGGCAGCCTGGAGCAATGAGTTACGTCAGCTTCTAAGCTCTCTGAAAACGCTTAAAACCTAGCAACTCCAGCCAGTGCGAATGAGCCTCGCCAGTCAACAATTGTTTAGGACTTTTGCCCACCCGTTCCGGTTTTAGCAACCGCATAAAACAGCGGTGATTAAGGAAAAACTTCAACAAGTTAAGGTAGTTGTCACCGAGACTCCGTCGCAAGAAAAAGTAGTTGCGTAAACGAGAGTTTAGATTCTCCACCATAGAGCTGGCTCTGGGCGTTTCTTTGAACGCTTCACTAACGGCTTTCATTATCTCGTAGAATTTGCCAGATAGCTTACTGTGTAGTTGATTTCACTGTTCCTAATAGGCATTGGAGGTGTTGTGCTTACGGTGTAACAGGCAGACCTCTCGTACCGCCTGAAGTGGTAACTCAAACGCTCTCGCAATTTCTGTCAATTTCTGATCGAGAACACCCGCAAACGCCAGCAGTTGATCACGCTGGTTGTGCAGTGCCTTCCTAAGCTTTCGGATGGCAGGATATTGTTCATCTTCTCGCTGTTTTAGGTCACTTACAATAAAATCAAAGAGTTCTTGCCGCACTGTCAGCGGTGGCCCTGCTAGGGCCATCACATCATGAGAGAACCAGCATAAAAGTGTTTTCATATCCTGCGCTAAAAAGACAAGTGCCTGCTCTTGGCGTTCAGCCAGTAACTGTTGGCTGAGCAGTTTCTGCGCGACAATCTCCTTCAGGCTAACCTTACTCATTTTCTGAGCCTATTTCATCAGCCGCGAGTTTCCCCCTTGAACACGGCGAGCTAGGCTATTGGCCACTTGCTCAAACTGATGCTGGATGTGGAACACGTCACCATGACAGGGCACGTCTGGCATGACAGCTTTCTGGCCAGCCCTTAGCCCACTGCCGCCACCAGCGATTAGTGTAGTCTGGGTCGAAGCCTTGCTCCATAACATCCAGTAGATGAAAGCCCCAGGTGTCTTCATCTCGGTGGTCAACTGACTTCAGTCAGTAGCAGTAAGTTGAAGCAGCATCCACGCCTACCAGCACGGGTTTATCGGAATGGAATATTTCATCGTGCAAGCCAACAGTAATCCCAGATAGATCTTGTGATTGATTGATTTCAACAACTTGCTCCGTGGCTGCTTGCAGTCAATTGTGGACGGTGCCAATGCTGATTGACGTATCGAATAAATCGCGAAACAGCTCGACGACACCACGATACGAGCTGTGGCAAATCAGCACTAGACCCAGAATCAACTGAAACAGCCAGTTTTTGGTCACTGGCAAATGGAACAAGACATCATCGTCTCCTTTAGAAGGGGCAAATGATTCATCCAGCGCTTGCTGTGCTTTGTTGCCCTGCTGATACACCAACTTTCGGCTTACTTGATGATTGGCTGCAAGGTGGCTGATCGGAACAGTGCGTGCGACCGCTTTGAGCCCGATTTCTTTACGCACAGCGGGAGATAGATTGGCGGCGACGGATAGGGCTAAGATCATATTGGCGATCACAGAAAAGGAGCAGTCATTCAGACTACCTGATTGCGCTTAAAGTGTTACCTGCAAATGAACCCAGTCTGTTTTTGAACCAGGCCTGGCTCTGTGCTTGGCCGCAATGATTTGAGTAACCTGCCGATTTTCGCCGGTAAGCGATATACCAAGTCTTACAGCGATTTACCTATGCCTGACCCCCTTGTCATTCCTTTCGCTCGGTTACATTCATTTCTGGAGGATGGTGAGAAGGCTCTCTTTATCCGGAATCCTACAATGCTAAGGGCTTTGTGAAGCATGTCCAGTAGCCTTTTTACATCCGCTGGGACGCCTATTTTTTGCTGCCAGATAGGCGTAAGTTTGGCCATTATTCTATTCCTCAGAGCACACGAATGGGGATACCATTCCAGTATTACTACTTGTCGGGTTGTGCGAGGATCTCCTGTTGTTGTGGCGTCATCTGTGTAAAATGCTGCCTGAGGAGATCGTGCACAAAACGATATCGCCCGCCGGTTCTTTGAATAAATCGATGACGAGTGGCATGCTCAAGAAATTGGGCGTAGTTCCAGGGGGCGTAGTTGTTTTTTGTTAAGACAAGGCGTAGGCTGAAGTGCTGGATCACGGCTTCTAGCCCGCCCGACAGCGAACTAAGCAACACGGCAAACAGCCCGACAAACAGTCTGACAAACGGCCAGCCAAACAGCTCACCCAGCGGGCCACCAAACAGCCGGCCCGCCAGCGAACCAATCAACACGACAAACAGCCCGATCAACAGCCCGCCACTCAGTCCGAAAACCAGCCCGTTCTTCAAGCTTTTCTTGATGCCTTGATTAGGGACTTGCTTATCTTCAATGGTCCTGACAATCAGCCCTCCACTCAGAACGCCAAAAAGTCCGAAACTTAGCCCGAAAAACAGCCCGCCACTTAGCCCGACCAACTGCCCGCCCAACAGCCCGCCCAACAGCCCGACCAACAGCCCGACACTCAGTGCTTGGCGAAGGGACCATTTGAATTGTTCTTTTGGTTTTATAGAACGCAGATTAGGGACTTGCTTCTCTTCGATGGACTCGCTCCTCAGCCAGCCAATCAGCACGCCAAACAGCTCTTGGAGACGAGACCATTTGAGTTGTTCTCGTGGTTTTATAGAACGCAGTCCGCCAAGCAGCTCGAGAAAGATCCCTTGGCGAAGAGTCCATGGGAATTGTTCTGGTGGTTCGCTATCACTCATCCCGCCATATAGCCCGCCACGCAGCCCGAAAAATATCCCGAAAAATATCCCGAGCAATAGTCCGACCCTTAACCCGCCATATAGCCCGCCATATAGCCCGCCATATAGCCCGCCATATAGCCCGAAAAATAGCCCGAAAAATAGCCCGAAAAATAGCCCGAAAAATAGCCTATAAGTTCGGATCTGTTGTTTAGTCTCCAACCAGTCAGGCTGTATGTTTTCGATTAAAAATTCCGTTTCATTCCTCTCTTCTAGTTGCCTAGCAAGCCATGCTAAATAATGCAGCGTTTTTTCAGGTGACTTTCCTTTCCCCGGTTTGTAGGCGCCCTGGTGACTAGGCTCGTGTAGCTGCTTTTGGATATAGGCGTTGAAAAGTGATGCCTTATCTCGAATCGGCTGGCCTTGATAAGCGATCACCAACATGGTCAGGAACAAAGGCGATTCTGCCAGTTTCAAAAGTTCAGGTGCGGCCTGAATCCCCTCCCAGAGCTGTTCCCGCCTCAAGTCTGTCAAGTATTTCTGAATCTGCTGTTTTCCTACAGCTTGTAGATAAACCGCTCCATTCAGCTGCTTGAGTTGCGTTCCCCCCTGCTCGTACTCCTCCCTGCGACAGCAGATGAGCACAGACAGCACGGGATGCAGTGCTAACAAGTCTTCGAGCGCCTTAATGCAATTGACCTGATTTTGCTGCCCCAGCTCATCTAGGCCATCTAATAGGAGTAGAATCTGAGCCTGCTGTATCCACTGCGTCGCCAGAGGCACAGCCAGCTTTTTAGAAACGCCATAGGCCTTGTTTAGCTGCTGCCCCAGCCAAGTCAGGATGGGTGTGTTTGGTTTCCAGCTCGACAGCTCAAAGATAAGCGGAACGGGTTGATTGTTATCCTCTATTGCGGCCTCTACCAGGCGCTGTGCGACCATCAGTAGCTCGGTGGTTTTCCCAGCCCCCGGCTCGCCTAGAATCAGTAAGCGTCCGCCGATATCTTTCCGGTGAAATACCGTGTAAGTCATTTCGGCAGGGGGGATAGACTCCCGTTCTCTATTGCTGTTAGAGATTGCTAACTCTCGTTGAATGAGTTGATGAGCGGCCTGGGTTGCTGTGGGTGTTGCCTCAGCCAAAGATGGTTTTCTGCGCCGCCCGACCTGATGTCGTTGTTCTTCTTGCTCCAAATCCACCCTGATCAGATTGTGTAGGGAATCTTCCAGGCGCTGAGCCACATCGGTTGTCATCTGCTTGAGCAATTGCCTTCTGAGGTGCTTCCGTTGTGACCGTAACTGCTCAGCCTTAAAGGAGCCAAAGAAACTGATGTAGCGGTTGGACTCTTGATGGACCGTAGCGTGGTCGCCCACCACAATGTTGCTGTCATCCGCACTCCCTTTAATGCTGAGGTTTGGTTGGTCCGTCCTTTTATTTTCGGACTCCATATTTTGATGTTTATCAGTCATGGGCGTCAGAGGTCATCAATCTGGTTAGCACCGTTGCCCTACTTTACACTGTCCACCCTCTATCCCCTTAGGCCCCGATTGGCTAGGTCCTACCGGCTGCATTTGATTATGTACGCTATCGAGCAGGGCGCGATCGCAGTTTGGTAATGCCGATGAGCGATCACACATCGGCGATCGCCTGTACTCGATAGCCTGTGTTTCCTGAGTTTTCTGCTGTTGGTGTCAATGGTGTCAATGAGAAAAGCAACTCAGTCTAGCCGCCTCCGTTCGTGGTGCCTGTGTCAATTGTGAGTATTATGTTGCGCCCTGGCAGCGATGTGCCTGGTCTAAGTTCTGTTTGGTGGTAAAGGCTGTAGTTGTTTTATGGCGGTAGATGTAGGGTTATTCGTGTTGACTGAAAAGTGGTGCTGGATTGAGAGCCCCTTTGTGCCAGTTGTCCTCCTTGAAGAGCGATCGCATTGGTCTATTGCCCCAGTGCTGCTTTATGCGAGTGGAAGTCGCTAGCTCATGCCATCGCTCAGCCATCGGCTTGATTGCCGTTGCTGTCGGGAACGGGCTTCCCTTTATGGGCAATATCGGTTTGGCACAGTCTTTTTTCCTATGGGTCCTGCACAAATCCTAGAATGGCCGCATCCCGAAATAGACGAAGATTGGGATAATGGTCAATTTCGTTGGCGCGAGATTACGCCCCTGGCCTATCGTGAGTTAAAGCAAGCCACTCCACTGCGGGATGAGGCACCAGATGCTTTTATGCAGTCAGAGCCAGTGGATATCCTAGCGAACGGTGATGGTTTGTACGTTTGTTGTAAAAAGGCGAGGGGTTTCTATTTTGCTCGCTTACTCGCAGGAGAAGATTGGTGGAAACGCGACTATTTGCCGCTCCCTGAGCTGACTGGCTTGCCTTGACATGCTCCCCGGCTTGAAGGCACGGGGATTCTCCGGCTAGAGGGAAAGACATAGCTGTTCTCCCCTGTACGGTTGGCTGAGCGCTTCAACGGGCATTGCTACCGCAAGCGTAGACTTATGTGCCCTCGACGCTCCTTTAGAGTCGGGAATGCTCCTGCCCGACTGTTCTATATTTTTGGCCGCATTTTGATCCCTATCGTGCTGGGTGCCACATGAAATACAGTGCACCGACCGCACAGAAAGAGAAATTTTCCCCCATCGAAAACCACAGCATGAGCATGTTTGAGAGGTTGGCTCCCATCGACTAACAACAGACACACTACGGTTTATGTACTGCGCTGCCTTGCTCTCTAGCATGGTCCTGAATTCACGCCACCCTTGCTGTGAAATAGCCCGTGCCAAACACCGGTTACGCACCATTCCCGATACATTCAGGTCCTCTAAGGAATGACTCATAAATAATTGTCGTTTTCTTTTGTGGGGCTAAGTCTTTAGACTTGTAATGCAGTAAGCGTTATCGAGCAGTAGAAATGGCCTTTGAATTTCGTAATCAGCTATCGCCAAGCTTAGAAGCGAGTATG
>JBCDAG010000271.1:0-10313 GCA_039186165.1 Cyanobacteria bacterium P01_F01_bin.53 | reverse complement strand
GAATTCGATACTGGGTTTTGACGGGTTTTTCTGACATGGGCGCGAAAGGAAGGGGGCTAGACACTATTATCGCAGCTAACTCATGTTCTTTATGCAACAACCCCATATCGAACGCATCGACAGGGGTAGTTTCCTTTCGATATTCACCCCCAGGACCATTTGCATAGGTTGCTTCTCCATAATAGTTAGCCACGTCAGTTGTGATGGTCTTACCGAAGTGGAAAGGGGTCGTTGTCCCAGCACGGCAGGCGTATTCCCATTCGGCTTCGCTGGGTAGACGGTAGGGACGGCCTGTTTTCTGGGCAAGGCGCTCACAGAACTCCACCGCGTCATACCAAGACACGCTCTCCACAGGTCGATTATCACCTTTGAAGCTTGATGGAGCAGGCTTTAGCTCTCGTTTTACCTGAGGCATAGTAGTCGCCACCACTCGCCATTGAGTCTGTGTAATTGGATAACGCCCCATAAAGAAGGGTGGCACAATCACTGTATGTTGAGGACCTTCACGGTCTTGCCTTTCACGCTCATCCTTAGGCGAGCCCATTAGGAAGCTCCCTTCAGGCATCAAGAGCATTTGTAGGGGGATGGCTTCACCTAGGTTATCTAGGGGTTCGGTGTAGTAGCGGGCAGTAGCAGGGGTACGACGCAGGATGAGGGGCATACAGGAGTTAATATTCGACAACAATGTAGACTATTGCGAGATATCTCGATCATTCTCTTGAGACAGTATTAAGGTCTGTTGGTATAGGCGCTCGCTAATCCTGGTTCCATTTTTTCAGTAAATGAGAGGTATTGATGGAATTGTTTGTCTGGTTAACTTCCTGATGCAATGATTCAATATCCATGGAGTCATCAAACAATGGGATCCCCTGTTGTCTCATGCATTTAATCATCTCTAGTCGGAAGATATCGAGCAGGCTGGATGATTTGCCGCTAGTAATTTCACCTGCGGCCGATAGGGTCATCACGTAGGCTTCTTTGGCTTTTTCCAGTGCTTCAGATTTTAGTTGGTCTGAAATTCCTAATGCGGATAGTGTAAAGGAAACCTCTACAGAATCTATATGCGTTGATGGTTGAAGGTGGGCTGTCATCGGAGGGTTTTCCTCTGTGAAAAGCGCTTCGTTCATTGTAATGCCTTAGAAATTAGCTTGTAGCGAAAGCTGTTTGCCCACTATGCCTTTGTGAAGGAAGAAGCAGCGTATATCAAGCGAATAGCTGAGGACGAAGATGTGCAGGCTTATGAGGATGAATAGCGTAAAAATATTACGATCCCGCTACGTGGGAAAAGAAAGAGACAAAGGGCAAAAGAAAGTAAAAGGCGATTAAGTCTTGGAGGCCGAACAACTAACCCGAAAACCAATGCTGAAGTGGGTATTGGAGGGCGTATCGTCGGAGCGGAACGCGGAGCGGCAGTTCCTCGGATAGCTGACCCAGGATCCGCCTCGTAGGATGTAGGGTGACTGGTCATTAGTTATCCAAACGATTCCATTGGTAGGTCTTTGGTCATAACTGCTGTACTGATCTTGGCACCATTCCCATACATTCCCATGCATGTCGCAAAGGCCGTAGGCGTTAGCGATATCGAACTCATCTACCGGGGTTGTTCTCCGACGGTATTCGCCCTTATGGCCGTCAGCATAGGTGTAGCGACCATCGTAGTTAGCGATCTCTGTCGTAATGGTGTCACCAAAGTGGAAAGGGGTGGTTGTGCCTGCCCGGCAGGCATATTCCCATTCGGCTTCGGTGGGCAGACGATATTGTCGGTTCGTGTGGATGGTGAGGCGATCGCAAAACTCTACTGTGTCATACCAAGACACCTGCTCCACCGGCAGTCTTTCACCCTTGAAACGAGAAGGCGCTGACTTTAGCTCACGTTTCACCTGGGGCATGGCAGCGACTGCTCGCCATTGCGCTTGGGTAATTGGGTAACGGGCCATAAAAAACTGGGAGAGCGTTACCTCGTGCTGAGGTCCTTCATTTGTTTCACGGTCTAGCTCGTCCTCAGGGGAGCCCATGATAAAGCTACCTGCGGGAATGTGCATCATTTCTAAGGGGTGGCACTCTTTGGCAATGGGTTCTTTGTAGTGTTGGTTTTGTCCCTGGCGTGTATTGATGGTGAGCTGAGAGGAGGAAGCCATATTGACTCGTTATGGAAGTGGTGCGATCGCGCTTCGCGCGAAAAGAAGGAGAAAGCAACAAAGCGCAAGAGGGCAAAAGAAGGTAAAGGGCAACTAAGTCCTGGGGGCCGAACAACTCACCCGAAAACCAATGAAGCTGAAAGCATTGGATGGCGTAAAGTAGTAGCGGTATGCGGAACGGCAGCGCCTAGGATCATAGCCCCAGGAGCCGCCACGTAGGATATGGTTGGCGCTTTTTTTATCAGTGACAAAAGCACTTCCATCAGTCGGTATTTGTTCATAACTGCCATAGTAGTAATCCGCGCACCACTCGAAGACGTTCCCGTGCATGTCACACAGACCAAAGGGGTTTGCGATATCAAACGCATCGACAGGTGTCGTTTCCCCCCGATATGAACCGTTAGGACTATCTGCATAGGTGTAGTTGCCATCGTAGTTAGCCACCTCAGTGGTGATGGTCTTACCGAAGTGGAAGGGCGTGCGTGTCCCAGCACGGCATGCGTATTCCCATTCGGCCTCGCTGGGAAGGCGATATTGGCGATCGGTGTGGGCAGAAAGGCGATCACAGAATTCAATCGCATCGTCCCAGGAAACTCGTTCTACAGGAAGACGGGAACCGTTGAACCTAGAAGGATTAGGCGATAGCGCTCGGTTCACCTGCGGCAAGTTCGCTACAAATTGCCATTGTGCCTGAGTCACCGGATATCGACCCATGAAGAAGTCCGGCACTGTCACTTCATGCTGTGGTCCTTCATTGCTTCCTCGTTTTGGCTCGCTATCGGGAGAACCCATCAAGAAGTGCCCCCCAGAAATGGCCACCATCTCCAGTGACAGATCCTTACCCAACGGCTCCACAAAACGCCTCGCCTGTGCCCGACGCTTCGTAACCACCCACTGGAAACGTCGCCGTAAAAGGCCCGCCCGTTTGTACTCAATTGTTGCCGTCTCAAACTTAAAAGCTTCTAATGAAAATGGTTGCTGCGGTAAGCTTATCGTCGCAATTTTGAAGCTTATAGGCTCCAATGGCGGTGGAAACGTGTTGGAGGTGTCCTGAACTACTGGTTCAACATCACTATCTACCAATTCTCCATAGGCGAATTCCAACACCTGCAATGGCGGAAATTCGATGTCTGAAAGCGCCTCGGCTTGGATAGGTGATGGGCTAGCCTTAGTCTCGGTTTCATTCGTAAGCGTTGAATTTGCTTGCCTTCTGGGTGAACTCTGAAGGCGACCTTTTGCACTCAGCGTCTGTTTTACGTCATCCGACAGCTGAAGCTGCTGACCACCCACCTCATACACCCGCTCAACCCGTTCTGCCGTCAGTGCAATATTGCGCAACTGCACATCACTCACCAGCTCCGCATACTCAATCAGCTCCGGATACTCTGCCAGCTGAACCCCAAACGATTGCGTAATCTCAGCCAACTGCGCCATCTCCGCCGCGCCTAATAGCCCAGCCCCCACCTGCTCACCACCCACACTGCAAGCCTGAAACTGCTCAACAATCTCATCCACCACCTGCCGCCGCTCCGCCGCGCCCAAATACACCATCGCCGCCCACTGCTGCGAAGTCAGCTCGTGATCGCTCATTTGCGAACGGTTGTTCGCCAAATACCGTACATAGCTAATTAATAAATTCGCCACCTCACCCATCCGCACCGCATCAAACGTTTCCGAGCGCGTTTTGAGCACATAGGCCCGCACATCGGTATCCATCACATACAGCTCATACCCCACCTGCGAACACAGCTCCGATAGCAGCAGGTCCACCTCTGCCATCCAAGGCAACCCTGGCAAAAACTCATTCCGCAAATAGCTCACCAGCTCCGGCGTTAGCACCAGGGGTAACGCCGCATGACACACTAGCTCGTAATAACCCGGCTCAAACCGTGCCACAAACCGTTCGACCCGCCGCTGTGCCCGCTCCTCCCGCTGCGCCCGCGTCAGTACTGGCATCACCGCACCCGTCATGACCGCACCCGGCGCTGCACTTGCAGCCCCCTCACCACATCAATCGCATCACTCAAGCCATCATCATCCATCTGAAACATGGGCACCAGCTTGGCAATCATTTCCGCCGAACTCCCCGCCCAGCGCCCCCCTGGCACCGGATTAAGCCACGCACACCGCTGAGTCACCTGCCGCAACTCCCGCAGAAAACGCGTCGTCGCCCGAATCCGCTCCAGCCGCCGATACCCACGCCCCGCTCCGCCATCACTCACAATCAAAACGCTCGTATCCACATCACAAGCGGCCAGCACCGCCGCCAGCTCCACCGGCTCCTTCAAAAAAATATCCGTATACACAACTTCAGCCGGTGCATTTTGGAAATAGCAAACCGTCACCTGCCCCTCCGGCAAGTCGCTTTCATGCAGCGCCGTTTCCACAATCTCCCTTGTGAACTGGTGCAGCGGCATCATCGAGCCATTTTGATCAATAAGCAACAACAGCTGCGCCCGGTTATACTCTCGCTGCTGCATCACCGGCTGCACATAAAACCCCTGCTGCGCCGTCTGTTGCACCGTCGCTGACACATCCACCACATCCGCAGGCCCCTCTGCCACCGTCCGCCTTAAATACCGCCAGCTATAGCTCATCGACCGTCGCGACACCGGCCAATAGCTTTGCAGTTCCGCAGGCCGCGCAATCTCTGCCGGGGTAAACGGTGCCCTCACCGGCTGAGCTGCCGCGTCTACCACAGGTGTGGGCTCTTTTTCAATCACAGGCGGCAACACCGGCTCCGGCACATTGCGCTGAGGCACCGTCATCTCCACCTCTGGCAGCGGGGCAGGCTCACTATCATCCCGTTCAAACACCACCTGTGCCGCTGACTCAGCCACCACCACCGCCTTATCCCAAATCGGCTCAAACTGCCCCCGCTCCGAGCGAGAATTACACCACAGCAGCTTGAGTGCCTGCTTCAGTCCTGGTATATCCTGTGCAAATGGCAACGCCTCAGATCCTGGTGCCAACAGGGCCAGCCCAGCCAAGTATTCATCTACCCCCAGCTCAAAGCCACTTTTGCGCAACAGCTCAAAAGCCTTCTCTACCAGCACTTCTTCATTGAGCCCATCAAAACTCATGACGCCGCCGTAAACCCTGCATTGCGCCAATCGCCTCGCAGCTTAAACAGTAGCTCACGGTAAGGCAACGGCCCCTCTTGTAAGTCTGCCGCCGAATAGGGCTCCGCCCCAAAGTGACTCAAAGCCCCTAGCCAGTCTAAAAACTCACTCGTTCCTGGCAGCTTAGAAAGCCCCTTTTGTGCGCGCACTGCCAAAAACTTATCAATTGCGACCTCCACCAGTTCTGCGGGTGGCGCAGCCTGTGCCTGCACACCTGGCATCGCATCCCCGCCCGCCTGAAAATGAATCTCGGCAATCTGCTGAAGCTGCTCTGCGGGAAATTCCACAAAGTGATACACACACCGCCGCAGAAAAGGCGCGGGCAAATTTCCCTTTTCTTTGTTACTGGTAATAATCACAATCGGCGGATGCTCAGCCGTAATGGTTTCCCGCTTCTCTCGCACCGTAAATTCGTAGGGCTTTTCTAGGATTGTCAGCAAATCATTGGGAAAGTCCAAATCTGCCTTGTCAATTTCATCAATTAGCACCACCGCTGGGGAGTCTTTCTGGCGAAAGGCTTTACCCAAGGCATTGAATTCCACATATGTATCGACATCTGTGGGGTCGATAGTGCGATCACCCTCCACCCTTGCCCCCTCTATTTTTTGGCTCAAGTTCACATCATGGAGCCGGAGCAGCGCGTCATACTCATACAGCCCCTCTTGGTACCGCGTTTTTGAACGGATATTCCAGCGGTATAGGGGATAGCCAAGTTCGTATGCGATCGCCGCTGCCAAACAGGTTTTCCCACAGCCCGCCTCACCCTCCAGCAATAGTGGAAGCTTAAGAAAAATCGCCAAATTTACAGCCGTTACCAGTTCCTCCGACGCCAAATAAGGCTCGCGCTGATCGTGCGAGTCTGGATGTACTGCCTCAGGGCGATTATCAGGGTTTCCTGTAAAAAATCTCATATGGTCTGGTCGCTACGATTATCAACAGGCATCATCAAAAATATGACTTGGCATGGGCCTCTTCCACAGCTTTGCGGATTTTAATGGGTTCATCCTCCTTTTTGCCATTAAAAATGTACTTCTTTACCAAAGCGTTCCGGTCAGATTTCTTAAGCGTTGGTGCATAACTTGCTAACCAACGTTTGATATCAGCTTGATTCCAACAAGTTAACGGCAATCGCTCGATTTTGTTGCAATCTAGGCAAGAACCCTCACCAAAATAGTCCGCTTGTTGACACAGTTCAGAGAGTTCGTTGTCGACCACAATCACAAAGAAAACCTTAGGGGAATAATCTTCCATCACTTCATTGACGGAGCGTACCATCTGCTGCCAAAACGTTTTCATAAACCAGTCGAGGAAAGTGACTTGGTAGTCCACGCCTAATATTCGCCAGTTTGCTAACGGAATAAGGACTGTCGTGCCTGAACGCAGGAGGTGCGCGATTGCTCCAACGATGTCTTCAGAAATTTCTAGTAGCCGTTTTTCAGCATCTTGTCCTAACGAGTCTTCAAATTCCAATCCGAAATGACCACCCAAAATCTTCAGGAAAGTCAGTTCATTGGCAGGCATTGTCGGAATGAATTCGACCTTATACTCCTTGGTATGGGTGCCTAAAATATCTTTCAAACTTTTTAAGAGTAACTGACCTTCTCGTTCAAGACAGCGCTCCATTAAGAACAAAGCAGAGCCCCCTTCGTTATCCTCTAAGGCCTTTACTGAAGCGCGAATCATTGCCTTTGCTTGGTCAAAGTCGATATCACACAGGCCCTCTTCCAAATCTAGCGCTTTCCGATTCTGTCTCAAGGCGGTATCTGCAAGCTGATTCAGCTCTCGTTCTTTTTCTTTAAGTTGAGCCTCGAGTTTATTTTCCAACCTCTCAAGATTGATTTCTCTCACAGGATCGTCTGTTAACAGGCGTCTCTCAAAACACCGGTCCAACTTCTTCTTCAGGTCATCAATTTCGTGCTCTAAACGTTCGCGCGAACCCACAGGAACCTCAATCTCAACTCAAAATATCCAAACACGGCCATCCTAAGCTGTTCAACTTAGATCGTCTAGTTCTTTCTCTTTGATAGCAATATCTTTCTCCAGCTTTGCCTCTAAATTTTCAAGCGTTACCAGCCTATCTGGATCAGTCGTCAGTAAGCGAGTTTCAAAGCATTTATTCAGTTTTTCTTTTAAGAGGCTAATTTCCTTCCTTAATCGCCCTGCTTTGTCTAAATATTGACCGGAGCCTAACAGCGATCGCAATCCTTTAATCACACGTCCCATATCACTATGAAACCTCGGGTCATCCCCGACCGCTGTACCATTTTTACCCGTTAGCGATCTCAAGCATATGGGCAGCTCCTCAGGCTTTGGCATTGGCGCGTCAGAGACCAAAAGCGGAATGACTGGAATATCTCGCTTCAACGCCGACTCCACTTCTATCCGTACAAAATCATCCGGGTTATCCAAGCGACGCGTCCCATCCGGCTCAGTCACGGTTACCCAGGTCTTCCCGATGACCACTAACACCACCGCACACTCACTCACCGCTGCATCCAACTCTTCGGCAAAAGCTGTGCCCAGCGGAATGCTATCCACGTCCTTAAAAACACGCGCTCGACCAAATTCACTCACCAAACGATCATAAATTCGTCCCGTAACAGAGCCGCTGTCACTGCGACGGTAGGAAATGAAAATCGCTTCAGGGTTAGGCATTAGTTGAAACACATGCGCTTAATGATACAAATTCTGAGCCATCGATCCCTTAAGCAGCTTCTTGCTCAGAAGGTGTGAACTTTACACCAATACCAATCGCGCGTAACACAGAGAGTAAGCTCGATAGCGTTGGATTGCCATCTTCCGAAAGCATTTTGTACATACTCTGTCGATTGAGGTCGGTAATATTGGCCAATACGCCTATGCCACCATGCGCTTCAGCGACATTCCGCAGCGCTAATAAAAATTCATTGGTAGAGCCCTCTTCGATAGCAGCTGACAGATATTCGGCAGCTATCTCAGGGTCCTGTAGCTGTTCAAACAAAAGCTCGTTGTAGTACTTAGTTTGCATCAGCTGTGTGCTTTCCTCACAAAGATACTCGGCGCGATCTCCGAGATGTAATTGAATCTAAGCCGCGATAGGGGTATTGAGCAGAGGCAAAATTGTCTCAATAGCAGTTGAATCAGCGGTTTGTGAATAGTGCTCAATGGTGATGCCTACTGGCTTGCCCTCGCTATCGAGATCCACAATGAAATGGTCGTTAATGACTTCGGATTCTGTGCTGTCTCGAGCGGCTAAGTCGATATAGAGCGTATCGGTATCAGGGAAATATTGAATTTTCATTTGGGCTCTTCTCCTCGCTGCTGACGCTTCCAAAAATTACGGTCAAAAAATGCGTTGTGAACAGTTTCACCATCTTCTAGCAGAACGATCCTCAACGCCCGCCCTTCTGCCTCAGCGATATTGCCCCATCGCACAATACGACCGTCGCTTTGGACTATTTGTTGAACGGGATTATCCATAACTTGTGCAACCCATTCTATTTTAATTTCGGGATGCTTGGTCGAGACAACATTGCGAAAGTAGGCTGTAGTCTTCATGCTCTCAGACATATCTTGACGGTCTATTTCGTTGTCATGGTGTGTACGCCATCCCAATCTGCCGCTGGCGGACGCTGAATATATTCTTGAGCCCGCTGTAAATGAATGGTTACAGCCCTATCGTCAGCATTGATGGCGTAGGCCTTATCAAATAGGGCAATGGCATGGTGAAATTCCTTGGCCTTGTAGGCCTCGCGGCCCTGACCGTACAGGTCTAAAAAGGTGGTTTCCTCTTCACAGAGGGGGGTGGCTCTGTCGCCGATTAGCTCATAAATTTTCACCGGCTCCAGCTTCCCCTTCACCCGAATCAAATCCAGCTCCCGCACCCACACTTGGTCTTTGCAGCGCTCGTAGGTATGCTCACTGAGCACAATGTCGCAGCCATACTGCTTGGTAATACTCTCCAAGCGAGAACTCAAGTTCACCCCATCCCCAATCACGGTGTATTCCATTTTGCGCTGGGAGCCAATGTTGCCCGATACCACCTCACCCGAACTCAGGCCAATGCCGATTTTTAGCTCAGGCTGGCCCTGGCGCAACCGCTCTTCATTGAATACCTCCAGGCGATGACGCATATCCAGCGCCGAACGTACCGCCGACCACGCATGGTTCTCCAACGGCAGCGGCGCACCAAAGACGGCCATTAGGGCATCGCCAATAAACTTATCCAGGGTGCCTTCACAGTGGAAGACCGCTTCTACCATGGTTTCAAAATACTCATTGAGCATCGAGACCACATCCGAGGCCTCCAGCTTTTCCGTGAGTGAGGTATAGCCCCGAATATCTGAAAATAGAACCGTGACATCCTTACGCTCACCCACCATCAGCACGTCTTCACCCAGAGCCATGACTCGGTCGGCCACGCTGGGGGTCATGTAGCGGTACAGCGTAGTCTTCATCCGCTTTTCTTGGCTGATATCTTCGAGCACAACCAGGCCACCGCGGACCCCGCCCCCAACGCCCTCATTTTGGGGAGCACTGAGGGGGCTTACCGTGAGGTTAATACTTCGATTCCACCCCATGACATGTTCTGGAGAGGCCAGCGGCTGATCAGGATTGCCCCAGAGCAGGTAGTCCTTGCCCTCCGGTGTGACCAGCACACAGCTTTCAGGCCGGTGCCGCTGTTGCTGTTTTGTAGAAATGGCGCGGTCGGTCGGTTGCTCGGCTAGGTGCTGATGAATGCGCTTTGCCAAGGGGGGTGTGGTTGAGCGCAGGGGGGCAAGGGCAATGGATATCTCTAGACTTTGCTCTGGGACGTAGTGTCTTGCGCCCGTTTGCAGACTATCTTCTAGGCGATCGCGCAATCGCTCTAAGGGCACCACATCCCACAGGTAGCAGCCGGTTAAGGATTGCTGCCAGCGGGCGGCAGCAGCAGTATTCACCCGCTGTTCAACATCTTCATTTAGCCCACCCCGATAGTGCTGGCTCTCGCCCACCGGACAGCCCAACAGCCGCAGTGCCGCTTCGTTAATGGTGACAATTCGCCCCGCCATATCGGTTGAAATAACCGCATCAG
>JBCDAG010000270.1:0-10336 GCA_039186165.1 Cyanobacteria bacterium P01_F01_bin.53 | reverse complement strand
TCCTGGTGTCAATGGCGCAGTGGCCCCACTTCGACTCCATCCCGAACTCGATAGTGAAACGCTGCAGCGGCGAAGATAGTTAGGGCGTTGGCCCTTGTGAAAATAGCTCGATGCCAGGTCCAATATTTAAGAAAGAGCCGTCTCACTAAAGTCATTACTGGGGCGGCTCTTTTGGTTTTCAGTTGAGTTGCTAGCCTGAGCACTGGCCTATGCTTTATTTTTTGCTTCCCAGGCGGCTCGAACTAAGGTAATTTCTTGGTAATCGTAGGTTTCGCCGGTTACCTCGCGAATATTTCTAAGGGAATGAGGGCCAGCTTTTTCAATAGCTTTATTGATGGCGGTTTGCCTTTCTGTGGAGACGAGCCTGTCTAAGTCAATGTCGTAGCCTGCTTCGATGAGTTTTGCTATGTGTCCATTGATAGTGTTCAATCGGACATCGCGTTGAAGGGCAATATCCGGCAGGGAATGCCCTTCTTGATAGAGTTGATAGGTGGTGAGTTGTGTTGTGGTGATGTCTGATTTGGTTACGGGTTCGTGTGTTGGTGTAACGGTAGTTTCAGGCGGTCTTTCTTCTAAGTTGTTAGCCTGACAAAAATCTTGAATGGCCTTTGTAAAGGCTTCGCCGTACTGACTAAGTTTGCGGCTGCCGACACCCGAAATTTTTGAAAAGGCAGCTGATGTTTGTGGTCTGTTTTGTGCCATTTGTCTGAGGCTAGCGTCGGCGAAAACAATGTATGGAGGGACGGATTGTTCGTCTGCGAGTTGTTTCCGCAGCGCTCGGAGCTGGTTCATGAGTGAGCTTTCTGCTTCGGTAAGCTCTGCATTAGCTGTGCTCTTTCCTGATACTGCAGGTTTCTCAATTTTGGTGGCGATGGGTATTTCGACGGATGCTAGCTTTTTGAGGACTTGATTGCTTTTCGCATTTAGCTTGAGAACTGAATATCCGTCGGTTGTTTCATCTAAGTAGCCTTGGTGTAGGAGGGCCCGGCAGAGTACTCTCCATTCATCAACGGTGTGATCGGCTCCAATGTTGTGGGTGGAGAGCTGGTCGTGATGAAGTTCTAGAATGCGTTTTTTGCGGGAGCCCCTGAGGACATCGATAATGTGATTCATGCCAAATCGCTGATCGCATCGGTACACACAGGAGAGGAATTTTTGAGCTTCGATGGTCCAGTCTTCTAAGGGGGCTGGGTTGATGCAGTTATCGCAATTGTTGCAGGGCGTTTCGAAGGTTTCGCCGAAGTATCCAAGCTGAATTTTGCGACGGCAGACTGAGCTTTCTGCGTAGTTGATAATTTGATTGAGCTGCTGTTGGGCAATGCGTTGCTCGTTGGGGTCTGCTTTTTGCCCGATCAGATATTTGACGGTGTGGACATCGCCCCAACCGAATAGGATGGTGCACTTGGCATCTTCACCATCACGACCAGCACGGCCTGCTTCTTGATAGTAACTTTCGAGGTTGCGGGGAAGGTCATAGTGGATGACGAATCGGACGTCAGGTTTGTTAATGCCCATGCCGAAAGCGATGGTGGCGACGATAATTTGAACGTCGTCGCGAATGAATTTGGTTTGGTTGGTCTCTCGGGTCTCAGCGCTAAGTCCAGCATGGTACGGGAGGGCCGAAATCCCATCTTGCTTGAGTTTTAAGGTAACTTCATTGACGTGTTTTCGGCTGAGACAGTAAATGATGCCGGATCCCTTTTCTTCTCCTTGATACTCGTTAATTGTGTTGAGTAGTTGGAGATAGGCTTTCTTGGATTTTTGTTTGACTTCGTAATAGAGGTTTTGGCGGTTAAAGCTAGAGACATAGAAGTTGGGATCAACTAGGCGCAGCTGTTGAACGATGTCAGTTCTGACTCTTTCTGTAGCTGTTGCGGTGAGCGCAATGATCGGAATTTGGGGATAGCGTTTTTTTAGCTGGAAGAGTTGGCGATATTCTGGCCGGAAGTCGTGGCCCCATTCTGAAACGCAGTGGGCTTCGTCGATGGCGAAGGTACTGATACCGACTTTTTGGCCTACTTGATCTAGTAGGTCTAAAAACGAAGGGGTGAAGAGTCTTTCGGGGGCAACGTAGAGGAGTTTAATGTCGCCGGCGAGTAGCGCTGTTTCTCGTGCGCGCACTTCTTCAAACGAAAGTGTACTATTCAGGAACGCGGCACCTATGCCGTTGTCTTTCAGGGCGGTTACCTGATCCTGCATGAGTGCAATAAGCGGTGAGATCACGATGGTGACGCCAGTCCTCAGCAGCGCAGGTAGCTGGTAGCAAAGCGATTTCCCACCACCAGTCGGCATGATGACCAACACATCTTGATTCTTGAGAACCTGCTCAATAATTTGGCGCTGATCAAATCGAAAATGATCGTGGCCAAAGTGATGCTTGAGGGCGCTCTCTAGAGATGTTTCTAGTGCGGAGGCTGGGGATGATTCAGCTGAAATGCTCATGTAAGAAAGGATTTAGGTGCCTAGGGTGTACCCTCTGGCTAGATGGACTTATACAGCATAGTCAGAGATAGCAAGGATTGAAGCGCCTGCCAATAACTCTAAATAACTCGTGAACTACCAGTGTGATCCACCTATTTGTCGTTGAGTGATCCGTAAGCGAGCCGTGACGGTGTGCTGCCAATGAATAAACCGCGCCCCACAGAGGATTGTTAACTTGTGTAAATTATTTGACGTCAAGCTGGCATGACGCCTTGACAGCATAATTACTTAGTCGCTACCTTGATATACATATCTGGGGTCACGTTATTCACTCTTCGACATGCCAGCAAAGCAAAAAGTCACTTTATACATTTCAGATGACCTGCACCGGCAGTTCAAAATTCGCTCTGCTATTGATGGTGAGACAATGTCATCTATGGCCCAGCGTGCGATTGAGTTTTACTTAGGACATGCTGATGTTGTTGAAGACATCAGCGAGGTTCATGGTCAGACTCATCGTATTCATTCCTGTCCACAATGCGCGGCGCCTGTTGCGCTACGCGAAGAGGGTTTGGCTTTAGTTACGAGCCATGCGGTCCAGGAAAATAAAGGTTTGGGTGACTTGGATGTTCTCTCGGAGCTAGGCTCTGATTCTAATCGTCCTAGTGGAGAAGAGCTGGTTAAATGCTAGCCCTAAATCTGCCTAAGGCTTAAGTTTCGAAAATAGATGCTTTTGTTGGCTCTGTTACGGAATTGTTGTTTTTTCTGCTCTAGTTTGTTTTTATCTGTCCTAGTTCGGTACTGATAGATAGTTAAGTCGTCTTAACTGAGGGCCTTTGCCATGAGAGAAGAGCTAAGTGTATTAATTCAGGCTCAGTATCCGCTGATCTATCTGGTGACCTTTGAAGAGGAGCGAGCGGAGCGAACAATTGCTGCTCTGACGCAACAGCATCACCCGCCGCAAAGGCTCTTTACTTGGACGATGACCCATGGAATGGCCGAGTATGGTCAGGGGCCAGGGTCCGGTCATCAGAATAATACGGTTTCTCCTCAGGCGGCTATCACTTGGGCTATGCGGCAGAAGGAGTCTAGTATTTTTGTTTTTAAGGATTTACATCCTTTTAAAGATAGTCCTGAAGTGACGCGTAGCTTACGGGATGCGGTTGAAGCTTTTCGAGGCACTCAGAAAACAATTATTTTGATGTCTCCTGTTCAGGAGGTGCCTATTGAGTTGGAGAAGGAAGTTGTTGTTTTAGACTTCACACTTCCTAGTATGTCTGAGTTGAATCAGGTACTTTCTGCAGAATTGAAGAAATCGCGGGGAGCTACCATTACAACAGAGGGCCGTGAAAAACTCTTGAAAGCTGCGTTAGGGTTGACTCGCGATGAAGCCGAGAAAGTGTTTCGGAAGTCTCGAGTCATGGCTGGGCAGTTGACGGAGAACGAAGTCAACATTGTTCTTTCAGAGAAGAAACAGCTTATTCGTCGGAATGGCATCTTAGATTATATCGAAGAGGATGAGACGATTGATTCGGTTGGGGGATTGGAGGAGCTGAAGCATTGGCTGAGACAACGCTCTAATGCCTTTACCGAGAGAGCTCGTGAATATGGGTTGCCCCAGCCTAAGGGCATGCTGATTTTAGGGGTGCCTGGTTGTGGTAAGTCTTTGATTGCTAAGACGACAGCTCGACTATGGGGACTGCCCTTGCTCCGTTTGGATATGGGCCGTGTGTACGATGGCTCTATGGTGGGTCGCTCTGAGGCTAATTTGCGCAGTGCGTTGAGAACGGCAGAATCTATTTCACCTGCGGTTCTGTTTATTGATGAAATTGATAAAGCTTTTGCAGGGAGTGCTGGCTCTGCTGATTCCGATGGCGGGACATCCAGTCGAATATTTGGTAGCTTTTTGACATGGATGCAGGAAAAGACGTCGCCTGTGTTTGTGATTGCGACGGCGAACCGGGTGGAGCGTTTGCCCAGTGAATTCTTGCGGAAGGGGCGATTTGATGAAATCTTTTTCGTCGATTTACCGACGGAAGACGAGCGGAAAGAGATTTTCAGAATTCACCTTGGCAAGCGTCGTTCAGATATAGAGCGATTTGATTTTGATCAGTTGAGTAAGGTTTGTGAAGGCTTCTCAGGTGCTGAAATTGAGCAGGGTTTAGTCTCTGCTATGTATGAGGCCTTTGCCCAGGGCCGAGAGTTTACTCAGCTCGACATTATTGCGGCGATTCGCTCCACGATGCCGCTTTCTAAGACAATGAGTGAACAGGTAACGGCCCTGCGTGATTGGGCCCGTCAACGTGCTCGCCCAGCGGCTTCATCCGTTGCGGAATACCAACGGATGGAGTATTAAAAGCTTGCTTCCTGCTCCCTCAGGAAGAAGGGTTCGCAACACTTAAAGTGCGGCGAACGGCCTAAAAGGTCATAAACAAAAGGTCAGGTTCTATCCCATTTGATAGCTGGCTGTTTCGATTTCTAACTTCGTTGTCTCTCAATTTCTCTTCAGGAGGAAACTCACATGTCTCACTTTAGTACTTTGCGCACTAAAATCACTGATGCTGAAATCCTAAAGTCTTCTCTCAGTGACCTGGGCGTTACTGTGAAGTCTGAAGCTAATATCCGTGGCTACAACGGTCAGAATGTTCGCGCTGACATCGTAGCTGTCCTGGAAGGTGATTATGATATCGGCTGGTCTCGTAATACTGATGGTTCTTTCGACTTGATTGCTGACCTCTGGGGTGTTGCTAAGAAGCACAACCAGACTGAGCTAATCAATTCTATTAACCAGAAGTATGCCGTGAATAAGACACTGGCTGAGGTGAAGCGTCCTGGTTTGCAGAATGCGAACGTTCGGCTTGTTCTTCAATAGGCCTTGTCAGTTATTGTGCTATTGCCGTTTTTAGCTGTCTTATAAAGAACGGCCTGACCAAGAAGTTGGTCAGGCCGTTCTTTATGTTTACGCTTCCGTTAGTGTTTTTTATCCGGGGGAATTAGCGATGGTTTGGTTGAGGAGCTCTGCGATCGCCTTGTGTTCAATCGGTGGCTCTGTGACAACGGCCTGACGAGTGTCGGTAATTAGCCAGTCTAGTGCTGCGGCCTGAACGTCAATAGATGCGCCAGTTTTATCCACACAGTAACGACCAAATACCAGCTTATCGACGAGGCGAACGCCTGAGCCAATGCGAGAGTATTCGAAGATAACGCTCTTGTCGATGATGGTACCGCTCGAAATGAGGCAGTTAGAGCCGATCATGCTCGGCCCAACAATTTTGGCACCATCTTCGATTTCGGTCATACCGCCGATGTAGACGGGGCCTTCAATATCCACTTTATCCCAATCGGCTTTGACATTGAGTCCGGCAAACACGCCCGGCTTCACTTCGTTGCCTGGAACGCTGACGCCCTTTACCTTGCCAGTGAGGACATCTTGAATGGCCTGCCAGTAGTCGGGGACTTTACCAATGTCGACCCACTCAAAGTCCATGCGGATGCCGTGGAAGGGGGCGTCGTTTTCTACCAGTTTGGGGAAGAGATCTCCGCCGATGTCAAATTCTTGACCGGATGGAATGTAATCGAAGATTTCTGGTTCGAAGATATAGATACCCGTGTTGATATCAGTGCTGAGCGCTTCTTCAACAGAAGGCTTTTCTTGGAAAGACTTGATGCGACCGTTATCGTCGGTGACGACGACACCGTAGCTAGGTACCTGCATGAGCGGTACCTGTTTCATGACGATGGTGGCGATGGACTTTTTCTCACGGTGCTGGCGAACAGCTTCAGTGAGGTCTAAATCGATTAGGGCGTCGCCACACAGGACGATGAACGTGTCATCAAAGAAGGGCGAAAAATCTTGGATCTTTCGCATGCCACCAGCTGAGCCGATGGCTTCTCCGACGAGTTCGCCATCCGTGATGCGGCCTTCAAATGAATAAGCTAGTTCGACGCCAAAACGTTGCCCGTCACGGAAGTATCCTTCGATTTCATTGGCGAGGTGACTAACGTTCGCCATGATTTGGGTAAACCCATGCTGACGCAATAGCTCGAGCAAAAACTCCATAACGGGTTTTTGCATAATTGGAATCATGGGCTTGGGAATGGTGTAGGTGATGGGGCGTACCCGTGTACCTTTCCCTGCGGCCAAAATCATGGCTTTCATTTTTAATGAGTCCTCGTTACGTAGACTTGTAGATTGACGGTGTCACGGAAGTGTTCGGTTCTCAAAACAGCCAGGCGATACAAATTATGAATGCTTGATTGATTGAGGTCGTGCCTATGCTATCAAGGCCAGTATCAATATACCCTGATTGAATTTGAGACTTCATTACTCCCTTACAAGATTCTCAATGATGCTTCAGAATTGTTTTGGATCCATCATTTTACGCCGATTGTAAGTAGTGCTGTTGCGAATAGGTGCAACCCTATGGGTGCTTAGTCTTACTTCGCGATGATTTGGGCGGTGAAGTTCGTTGTTTAGGGCATTACTTATGGAGCTTTAGGGCTATGGAGCTTCAGGGCTATGGCGCCTGATACACAGTAGAAAACAAAATAAAAAAGCCCAGAGCACTTAAAGCTCTGGGCTTATGAAAACTAAAGGCTAAGACGTTGCTTAGTAGAGCTCTTCTTCCTGGTGAGTCATTACGGTGCAGTCAGAAGTGGGGTATGCAACGCAAGTGAGCAAGTAGCCTGCTTCAATTTGATCGTCGTCTAGAAAGGACTGGTCGGACTGGTCGACAGTACCTTCTGTGATTTTGCCAGCGCAAGTGGAGCAAGCGCCTGCACGACAGGAGTAAGGCAAGTCAATGCCCTGCTCTTCAGCTGCGTCCAAGATGTACTCGTCCTCAGCCACCTCGATGGTGGTGTTTAGGTTTTCGGCTTCGTTGATCAACGTTACCTTGTAGCTAGCCATGCGAAATATCCTCTTGATTGACTCAAAAATGCTTGCCGTCAGTGTCGCCACGTCTTGCCAGCAGTACTAGCAAAATAGGCTTCAACGAGAGCATATTTTGATACTACGAGAAAACCATTGGGCTGTAACTATCTCAGGGGAGATTGTTGAATGGTATTCGTAATCTAAATTTGTGGATAGCCTCTGGTTTACTTATGATTTGGGGTTTTTAGGAAGGCCTGAAAGCTTCTGTAACCTTTATATAAATAGGGATAAGGCCGTTTTCCTTTAGGAGCGAAATGAAATGCTAATGGCCTTTATTTTATCAGTAATTCCCTTTAATATAAGTTAAGATTATGTATGAACAAAGGTAAGCATAGTGATAGAAAACTATCGTTATTGAGAACTTTTTCTAACTTGAGACAGTGGCTTTTAAGTCAATTCTAAAGAGAGGCTTTTTATGGGTGAGTTAGTACTTTTGCGGAGGGAGACTGTGGTCATAAAGGTGGGTGTTTGGAGAGACGCTTTCCTGTTTTACGCTCTCCTGTTTTACGCTTTGAACTATGCTCTTTGAAATGTGTTCTCTGCAACGAAGTGATAACGAGTGGTGATTCGAGTTGGTCTTGTTGGAACAGGATATGCCGCTAAGGTGAGAGCTACGGCCTTTGGGACTGATGTGCGATCACATGTATCTGCTGTTGCTGGTCGTGACGCTACCCGTACAGAGGCCTTTGCTCAGGAGCATGGGTTGTGGCCTATGCAAAGCTGGCAGGCTTTAGTGACGGACCCAAAGATTGACTTAGTGGTGGTGGCGACAGTGAATGTGCTACACGCCGAGGTGGTCGAAACTGCTTTGCTGGCAGGTAAGCATGTGGTGGTTGAGTATCCGTTGGCCTTGGATGTGGCCCAGGCTGAACGGCTAGCGGCACTGGCAGTGAATAAAGGGCTGCTGCTCCATGTAGAACATATTGAGCTGTTGGATGGGTTGCATGTGGCCATGCGATCACACCTGCCGCAGGTGGGTGACGTGAGCTATGTGAACTATCGGACGCTGAATCCGAAAAATCCTGTACCCCTGAAGTGGAAATATCAGCAGGCGCTATTTGGCTTCCCGTTTTGTGGAGCCCTGTCGCGTGTACACCGGCTGACTAATTTGTTTGGGAGAGTCGTTCGGGCCGATTGCTGTACTCAGATCATGCCTCACGATACGGAACCTGCGTATTTCAAGCAGGTGTTGAGTTCGGGGCGTTTGGTATTTGGCTCTGGGATTGTAGCAGAGCTGACCTACGGAAAGGGGAAAGGCCTTTGGGCACCTCACCGTGACGTAGAGATTCAGGGCAGTTTAGGGGCCTTGGCTTTTGTGGGTAATCAAGGGCTGCTGACGACGGCTGCGGGAGAGTGTGAGATCGCAGTGACGCCTCGCCGGGGCCTTTTTGTGAAAGATACTGAGATGGTTTTAGCGTATTTGACTGAAGGTACGCCCCTATACGTGAGCGTGGCTGAGAGCATTTATGCGCTCAGGGTGGGAGAGGCCCTGCGTCGGTCTTCAGATCGTGGCGAGACCGTTTACTTAGAGAAAAGTGAGTAAGTGGCCCTACGCCCTAGTGGCTCGCGAAGAAGTCACTAGGGTATAAGCCATTAAAAAGAGCTTCCTGCGTTCGCAAGAAGCTCAGAAAATGAATGACTGTGTTCGTAGGATGTTCGTAGGAATCTATTGTGCGTGTGTGCCTTTTATGCAGCGGCTTTCCACACTAGGATGCCAGGGCTTTTCTGGATGGGAACGATGTCTAAGATATCGAGTTGGGCGCAGTAGTCTGTATCAACAGTGTTGTTTTTGCGCAGTAAACGCTGACCGTGACTTGCATGAGTCAAAAGGTCACGCAGCTCGCTTTGCCACTGTTGATAAAGGCTAACCGACGCGAGGGCGGCATCGTTGCCGATGATATCTGTGTAGGAAAGCTGGGCTTTTTCCATGGCACCTTTGATGATTGCGCCAGCACAGACCGTGTCTTCTAATGAATATTCACCTTCCCAACCAGAGCCTACGAGCCAAACCGTTTCGGGTGAGTGCTCTAGTAAGTAGTTGACGGTGGCTTGACGAGTGGTGAGGGCGGCGGTGAGAACCACGGGTGCATCTTGAATACGCTGGAGACAACGGGTGCCGTTTGTAGTGCTCATAAAGAGCCGTTTGCCTTGGGTTCTCTCGGGGGAATGGTCTAACGGCGAGTTGCCTAAGTCGAACCCTTCTACCCGTTGGCCGCCGCGTTCGCCAGCGCGAATACGACTTTCGGCGGGCCAAGTTTCGCTGACTTTCAGAAGTTCGTCGAGGTCACTGAACACCTGAATGGCTTCAGCGCCTGCATTAAAAGCTGCGGCCATCGTGGTGGTGGCACGCAGAACATCGATGGCGATCGCACAGTCGGGCAAACTACCTGCCGGAACTTCTTCAGGCGTATGATAGACAGATATTTTCACTAGATATTTAGCCCGCGGTTGCTTTTATTTCATTCTTCAGCTTTACATTTTACGGAATGAAGGCCACAAACTGTAGCGCTACCTCAACAATGACGCTATCCAAACCATAGAAATATTCAGCAAATATTCAACGGAGAGGGTGGGATTCGAACCCACGGTACCTTTCGGCACACTCGATTTCAAGTCGAGCGCATTCGACCACTCTGCCACCTCTCCAAAGGTTCTGATACACGGTGCTGACGCACGGTAATACCAAATGCGGTGCTTCCGCACTCAATGGGCTTGGCTATAGTAGCCTGATTTACCCGATAACGTCTACTGCTTCGCTGATGGATTTTTGGACTGCTCTGTAGGGCAGTGTGTGGGCCAATCTTTGGGTCAATCTGGGAGGGCTCTGTAGAGAACTTCTTCGGACATTTTCTCGAAGGCAGCATTCAGCCAGATGAGGGTGATGGTCTCGACTTTTCCCTGGTTTAAGGTGACCAGGGAAAAGCTACGCCGGGTGCCTGCTTCGGTCTGTTCTATACGGGGAACGTTGGCGGCGTTGAAATA
>JBCDAG010000269.1:0-10347 GCA_039186165.1 Cyanobacteria bacterium P01_F01_bin.53 | reverse complement strand
GGAAGCTGGCTGATTGAATTCGCAGTATTTGTACTTCGCGTTCGCGGTTTTTCATCAGAGGCCATTCCTGAAGGGCTTTCCTTCTGGCTTATACCTCAGTTGCCTGTATGAAAAGGTGGCGAAAACTTACAGACACCAACCGATATCGGATTGATCCCCATCACAAAAGCTCCTTGAGCGTTGTCGTCGGCTTTACCTTCTCGCAGAGATTGTTGAGCAACAGAATGCTGCCTGTGCTAAAACAGTTCTTGTGGCTATGCTAAAACGGTGCCTGTCTTATAAGCTCCTGTGAGGTCCGCTCCAGTGGTGAGTGCGCCCTGTAAATCTGCGCACAACAGGTTGGCCCGTGTTAAAGAAGCGCCGGTGAAGTTGGTCTCTTGCAAATTAGCTTCTTCTAAGTTGGCTTCTGCCAAGGTAGCGCCCTGTAAGTCCGCCCGAGAGAGATCCGAATTTCGCAAGTTTGTTTCACTTAAGTTCGCCCCGCGCAAATCCGCCCCACGCAAATCCACACCTTTCAGATTTGCGTTCATGAGGTTGGCTCCGCTGAGGAAGGCTCCGGTAAGGCTCGCACCTGTTAGCTTTGCGCCCATTAAGTTTGCTCCGCGCAAGTTCGCCCCGCGCAAGTCTGCCCCTGTCAGATCACACTGCATGAGGTTGGATCCCCACAAGTTTGCTCTCACGTCGGCTCCAGTTAGGCTAGCGCCGACTAAGTTGCTGCCTTCTAGGTGCGTCCGGTTCAGGTTGGCCCGGCTCAAATCACAGCCGGATAGATTCGCTCCTGCGAGCTGGACGCCAGATAAGTCGCACCCTGCCAAATCGGCGTCGTCTAGTTTGGCACCCGATAGTTTTTTCAATTTGCCTGCGCGAATGGCCTCAATATCAACGGAATTGCTCATCTTTTGAATTGTCCGGCGGCGTTTCCGGTCTCTTTTGTAAATGGTGGTTGAGTAAACAGTGGCTGGATGAATCCTGGCTGAATAAAAATTGCTAGGCGTTGGTGGTTGCCTTCAGGCGAATGAGAGGGTTGTGGCCTCAGGAGGATGAGGTCGTGTCTGAAATCACTAATTCTGGCCAGGCTTCAGCGACTTCAGGATTGAGCAGCCCCGTACTTAAGGTCATTTTAAGCGGGATCGTTGGCAGGCTTAGCCCCTGCTGCAGGCCAGTGACTAAGAATCCCAGAATTTCTATGAGTTTTGGATCCCACTTCTCACCAGCTTGGGCTTTGCATACGGCAAAGGCATCTGTGACGTACTTCCACTCATTTTCAACCTTGGGAGCTGGCTTTTGCTCCTCTTCATACCGGCGCTTAGCGACTTCGCTTTGAAAGGCGGCTACCAATCCTAATACCCGCGACTCGACCGGGATGTTGTCTCCCTGAATGCCTGCGGGTTGTCCGTTGCCGTCCCAGCGCTCGTGTTGATGGGAAATAATTTGCGCGATCGCCCTCAATCTAGGCAAGATCCTCAGCGTCTGAGCACCCGGATTAAGCGGGCAGCTGTCGCCCTCTTTCTGACTTTCTATTGGATCTAGCTGGGCAGGGGCAATCCGATGTAGCAAGCTTGCTAGCCGTAGGCGCTGCATTTGCCACACGGGCAAATCTAAAAACTGCCCCATCATTTCTGAAATAGAAGCGACTTCTGCGGCACCCAAAGGATTGCTGGGATCAGCTAAGTCAGCTAGCTGAGCCATGCGTAGATAAGCCTGAAGCTCATTCGAGGCCAAGTTTTGGCTGAGTGCACCCGCAAACTTAAAGGTCTCAGTTTCCTCAATTTGGCGATCGCCACCCTTCAGGTATTCCACAACCCGCATCACGACGTTGCCTACTGCTCCTGTTTTAGTGGCAGCCTCGGCGTCTATTGTTTCCAGTCTTCTTTCTAAGTCGGTTTGGAGCGCAGGGGCATAGTTGCCCACATGTTGAGCGGTGATTGAAATAGTTTCGTGCACGAGGGCCGGATCAAATGTCCAAAACCCATAAAACTTTCGTTCTAAATCGTTCTCCGGAGGACCACTAGGACCGTACTCTTCATCGGTCAGCTCCTGACATAGCACCATGGCACTGTAGGTAGAACCCATGATCATCAAATGCCATTCCTGTGCGACCGGATCATCTTTATCCAGGTCCACCAGCGAAACATTTTCTCGTTTTCCCGTTGGATGCTCGCGGAACCCTGCACTGGGTGCCGCCATAATAATAATTTTGTCGGCGGTATCCGCCATATCGCTATAGCGATCGGCTTCTTCTAAATACCACTTCCCTTTCTGAAATGCCGTCACAATCAGCGGCGAGGTTTTGGTTGCCAGCACCGCATCCTCTAGGGCATGGCACAGTGCCACCAAGGTGTTCTTGTAATACACCCCAAAATTCAAAGGTGTAGGACCAGAAGTACTGCCAGAATCACTAGGTCCTTGGTCTGATGAATCAGCTCTATTGCGCTCATGCATGAGCCTATCGAGAATGGAACCCGCCAACATGCTTTGTACTCAGAAAATTAAACAGTGAAGAAGCTAAGCTTCTTTGACCAAAAGAATACGAAACAGCGCCGGAAGACCTAATTTATCTTGGAAAGCGATACTTTCTAAACCTAGGACTCGCTGACGTCGTCACTTTTGGCAATTAGTCAAATTCATCAGAAGCAACTGATGTTTGCATGAAAGCTCACTTTAGTATGAGCCCACCTTCTATGATTTTGCCTTTAGCCGGTCAGGTTTGAATATCTATAGTACGGAATATTTGCAGCCCGCCTAGCAGAACTGAATAACCGTAGAGCGTAAGAATTCAGATACCCAGGCGAATACTTAGTTTTTAAGTACTCACTGTTTAGTATGAGACGCCGTCTACACTATTTCTCAGGAAACTAATTATAACTTCATAATTACCTGTTGTCCTAAGATACCCTAGTCAGGACTTTGTTGTTCCCTTTAATCGGTGCACTCAGCGCTTCTGCCAAGGGCACTGTGCCGAGCCGTTGTTCCAAAATGGCCATCACCGTTCGGCCAAAGTCATTAGGATTCTCCTGCATGGCCTCCAGGCAAACGTCGCCAAAGAAGGCCCCCAGTTTGCCTGGATTCCAAAGCAGCTTGAGTGCCACCCAAGGCAGATAAATAGCCAAGGGGTTGTAGCCTTTTTTGAGAATATTGTTTTTAAAGGCATATTCCTCAAGGTGGGTGTGGGGTTGCAGGCCAATGAAGAAAATGGCGGGCTCAACCTTCTCTGCACCGAAGATGTTTTCGAGTTCGCGGTGATAGGCAATGGTTTGCCTAATGGTGTCATCGCGTTCGTCGATCACATTGAAGGAGTAATTGACTGAAACAAAATCATTAAAGCCAGCGGCTTTGAGATCCCGGCAGTTTTGCAGAACGGTTTTGAGGTTATAGCCCATTCGCATTTTGCGTACTAGCTCTTGGGATCCACTGGTGATCCCAATCTCAAAGTAGTTCATGCCTGTTGCAACCATCAGTTCGCATAGGCGAGGGGTGAGATTGTCGGCTCGAATGTAGGCGGCCCAGTTAATGTCGGTCATACCTGAGGCTTGAATTTTCTCTAGCAGCTCAATGGCATCTTTCATGTAGCGCTTGGCTGGAATAAATTGTGCGTCGGTGAACCAAAACTTACGAACGCCTCGGTCATAGAGCTGTCGCATTTCTTTGACAACTTCATCAGCTGGGTTAATGCGAACCTGCTTGCCTTCAACGACGGTGTACACGCAATAGCAGCAATTGTGCGGGCAACCACGCTTGGTTTGTACACCGATATAAAAGTCTTGCTCCTGGAGGTAATACTCAAACTCAGGCCACATGGCTTCGATGTAATCGTAGTCGCAGGCTGATTTTTCAACGGGTGTGGGTTGCTCATGGATAAGGCGATCCCTGGGCTCTTCGCCGACGATGTAGCAGCGCTCATTGGAAAAGTCTTCATGACGCAGCATCTTTTCGAGTAGGGTCTCGCCTTCTCCCACGGAGACAATGGCACCGGCTGGCAGCATTTGCGGCATCTGCTCATAAAAAACACTGACCGCGCCTCCACCGACAACGACTTGGGCATCAGGGGTATGACGTCTGGCTCGTTTGAGTCCTCGTTTAATGAGCTTTTCGTTGCGACGCAGTTCTGCTAAGTAGGTGGCTGTCATCCTGGCTCCGCCCAAGGCCCCGCGCATTTTGATCAAGGGATTAGGGGCATAGGCAAACTCAAAGGCATTTTGCAGTGGATTGCCCCCGCGCCCGCCGACCGGTGCATAGATCTGAATATCGCGCCATGAAAACACTAGTAAGGTGGGCTGAAAGCTGTCAATCCTTTGATCGAGGGATGAGGTAAAGTCCAGCGGTGGCACTGTACCCATGTCGAAAATTTGCTGCTCTACATCAGGAAACAGCTTGTGAACGTGGTCTGCGAGGTAGACCACCCCAATTGGGAAAATGGGATTACAGGGTAGGCGAACGTAGAGGATTCGTTGATTCAGCCGCTCTTGTGGAAAATCAGTCATAGCGATCTCAGACTTTTCATATATCTTTACGATAACACCGCGATACTAAGGGCGTCGGTGTGAAAGGGAAACCTGATGCCCGGGGAATGAGCATGCCAAGATCTGTGTGATCGGTTGAGAGTAGTATTTGGAAAACCAAGGTTTGTGAATGATCCTGCTGATTTATTTTGAATCGATTGGGCACAAATAACTGTAAGCGTCACTTGAAAATCCTCTAGGACAAGATCAAAAGTTTTCTAAACCTTTGTTCTGATTTGTGGTTTTTGGGCTTCGAAACTCATAACTTCCATCTATTAATAGTGTAAGTTGGGAAATCCTTGATCCCTTGATTTCCGATGTGTGTTTCTCCATCCCAAGAGTGAATTGATCGGCTCGGTAGCCGTTTTTACAGCCACTGCATTTTTCAGGTGTTAGCCTCTTGGTATATGTGAAGTGTCGTCCGCTGTTTCTTTCTTTTTTAAAAAACGTCATGGCCCAAATTCTTGATCCCACGCCACCCAGCGATCCCGATATAGCATTGTGCTGTTACGTCAATGCAACCAGTAAAATCCAAATCGCGCGCATCACGAATGTTCCTGATTGGTATTTTGAGCGGGTTGTTTTCCCTGGCCAGAGATTAATGTTTGAAGCGGTTGAGACAGCGATGCTGGAAATTCATACGGGCATGATGGCCAGCTCTATTTTGTCAGATACCATTCCTTGTAAGCGATTGCTGGTGGATGCTGAGGTTCCTTCTCCTCCTACGCAATCGTCTTCTGCAACATCGGCTGAGAAATCATTAAAGCCTTTGGTTGTTGACCCTTCCGAAGCTTTGCCAGTAGGTGCTGCTCTAGACTAGCGGCGTTTTAGTTAAGGCCTTGCTGGTCTTGGGTGCTAAGGCTTTCATAATTCTGGGTATTAGCTTGACCCTGGATTAATGGTTGACGTAGCTGTTTACTTGCTCAGCCTAGCCACTGGCCTTGACCAAACTTTGTGACTGACATTTTCCTGCCTGAATTTCCGTTCCTAGATGTTTCCTAGTTGAGATAGTGACCTCACAGTTGGCACATGCCACTGTGAGGTTTTTATTTTGAGGTTTTGATGGATGCGTTTTCGTGGACGTGTTTGTATCCGCTGTTTTTTGCTGTGTGGTTAGGTAATAAGGGCTAAGTAAGCGAGGTGTCCTTGGGGCTGATCGGTCGCTTGCAAGGGAAACTGTCCGTAAAAGTGATATGCCTGTAAGGGTGTTTTCGCGTTCAACTGAAAGCAGCAAGTGGGAGTGCAACGAATGGATCTGCCTTCTTTTATTTGGCTATGGCGAATTGCCGCTTGGTCTATGGGGTTATCTCTGACGGCGTTTGGCCTGTTGGCGCTCAGTGGTGGAACACTGTTTTATGCGCGTCAGGAACGGCGCGATCGCCCTGCTTGGTTGCGGCCTGTGCACTATGTTTTGGGCACTATTTTGGTTGGTTTGGTCTTGCTGCTACTGGGCATTGGCGTGATTGGCACCCTGGGCGAATACGGCCACTTGGGTCACTCGATTCATTTGCCAGCAGGGCTGACGGTGGTGTTGCTGACACTGGCCTCAGCCTTTTGTGCTATGCACATCAGTCCTGAGCGGCCTTGGGCAAGAAAGGCACACTTGATGCTGAATGCCATTTTGCTCTTCGCCTTTATTGCTGTGACGGCGACGGGCTGGAGTGTTGTTCAAAAGTATTTATGATGATGGAACTAGCCCACCGCCTTAATGTTTATGACTGCCGATTCTGCCACTGCTGACGCGTTACCAGCTGATTCGTTACCTACTTCAGACAGCTTTAAGATTTCTCCCTTGATCCAATTGACGTTAACGTCGCTCTACATTGCTTTAGTCATTCCGTTGCCATTTTTAGCATCAGTGACTGATGCCCCTGTGTCTCCGGCTGTCTTGTGGGCCGCTTTGCCTGTGGGTGGGCTCGCTTTGTATAGCGGGTTGAGTGAGCGAGTGCTGGTGGATGCTGAGGGCATTTCGGTGACATATCCAGGGTGGATTCGGGCACTAGGGCGGAAGGGATGGTCACTACGGTGGGATGAGATTACGGCGCTTAAGCCCCGTTCTACGGGCCAAGGTGGCATTGTGTATTACTTTTTGAATCAAGCTCAGGACCGGGCCTATCTATTACCGATGCGAGTGGTGGGTTTTGCTCGATTGGTGCGATACATCGAGGCCAAAACCGATGTGGATATTCGAGATGTTAAGCCCTTGGCGCAACCCTGGATGTATCTGATTCTTTTGGGATGTACGGCGTTACTATTGCTGGTGGATATTTGGACGATTTCCCAAGCCCAGGGTGGTTTTATGGGTGGTTAGCGGTCTTGTGATGATGGATTTGGTGGCCGGTGGTCGGGCTGTCTCCTTCTGTTTTATGTAACCTGCTGTTTTGTTTAGCCTGTTTTCTTGATGAAGATTCTTTTATGATGATTTTTTCATGGCGATCCTAACGTTTGATCAGGTGACCATGCGGGCCACGACGGGCATTGTTGAAATCCTAAAAGCGTTGAGCTTCGTCATTGAGCCTGGTGATTTTGTGGCTTTGGTGGGACCTTCTGGTTCAGGTAAAACCAGCTTACTCAGGCTGATGAATCGCTTGAGTGAAACCAGTAGCGGGACGATTTGTTTAGAGGGGCAAGATATTAAGCAGCTGTCGGTGGTGAGTTTGCGCCGCCAGGTGGCTTTGGTGAACCAAGAAAGTCGTTTATTGGGAATGACAGTTGCTGAAACCTTGGGTTACCCGTTGCGTTTACAGGGGCGCTCAGAGAAAACCACTGTCGCCAGCGTGAATGAGTGGGCCGAGCGGCTGAATATTCCCTCCGATTGGATGGGGTGTCGCTCGGTGAATCTTTCGTTGGGGCAGCGACAACGGGTTGCGATCGCACGCACCCTGATCAATGAGCCCAAAATCCTTCTTCTCGATGAGCCAACCTCTTCCCAGGACGTAGGCTATAGCGAGTTTTTGCTGGGTCGACTCGCCGATTGGACTGCCCAAGGCAAGCTCACGGTGATTATGGCCAACCATGAAATAGACCTAGCGGCTCGCTACGTGACACGTCTGTTGCACCTTAAGGGTGGTCGATTAGTAGCCGATAGCCCTGCGGCTGACGTGGACTGGCCTCAGCTACGTCAACATTTGATTGATGCTGAGAAGCAGGCTCAGGCTGAATGGTCGTAGGCCAAATCAGTTCATGGTTGGATAGTCTGATTGTTGGACAACCTGATAGTTGTTGTGTAGGAAAAAGGACTATGCCGGTTTGCTTTGTGCCATGGCCAACGCTTCTACTGGCTTCGGCTCGACGTTGTTCACGCAAATTCTATATCCCACGTTCCTCACCGTTTGAATTAGGTCAGGATGCCTGGGGTCTATTTCAATTTTTTTTCGCAGTGATAATACATGGGTATCAACCGTGCGAGGATTGTCAATCGCGTCCGGCCAGGCTCGCCTGAGCAAGTCGATGCGCGTCAGCGGTTCACCCTCGGCCTGGGTGAGTACATACAGCAGGCTAAATTCTTGAGGGGTTAAATCAATAAATGCACCCATATAGCGCACCCGCCGTTGGACCAGATCGATGTGCAAATCGCCGCAGTCAATGGCCAATGGCGTGGTCGTATGACGGCTGCGGCGAGTGAGTGACTCAATCCTCGCTAAAAACTCGCGCATCCCAAAAGGCTTCTTTAGATAGTCATCCGCGCCTGCCTGTAGACCAGAGACTACATCGGCTTCAGCTGTGCGAGCTGAGAGCATCAAAATGAGCGGATGCCCCTGATGCCGCAGCCACTGGCAGAGTTGCAGGCCTTGCCCACCAGAGAATTCTGCTTCTAAAACTACCAATCCTGGCTGGTGTGTTTGAAAGCCATCCCTGGCCGCAATCATATCTGCACACTGCTTAACGTTGTAGCCTGCCTGCTGCAGATTCCAGCTCAGCAAAGAGCGCAAGTTTAAATTACTTTCTACGACTTGAACATTGATGTCATTAGTAGCGCTCACAGAAAAGGTAGAGCCGTCAAGGCTGCTGGCGACAGGGCTTAAGTGATCAAACACTAACAGAGCTATTTGGTGACTTCTGTAATCGAAGCTACGGGAAATTGTGCGCCCTATTAAAAAAGTCTAAGAAAAAAAGTCTAAGAATCATGCGCTTCCCACATAGCATTGTATTTAACTGATAAAATAGATGTAGAAACCTGAAGAATCTAACAAAAACTGTTGTTTCAAAAAGTATGTATTCGTCACTGTTTTTGAAGCTATTTATTCAGTTAAGCGTTGTTTGTTGACATTCGATTTCTACCGTTTGCTTTTTAAGAGTGTGCTAACTTCACGCGAACTGACCAAAAATTGACCATTTTTTAGTTGAGTGAGGCCAGCAGACACATGCTTCAGGACGCTAGGGTTATCCGTTTCTATCAGCGGATTACTGACACCCTCGTAGACTATTGGAATAAAGGCTATCGTGCCGATGAACTCAGACTTTACTTGGAGGGCTATGTCACTTCTATGCGTCATTCTGGCGCTGTGGAGTCTTACCTCATCAATCAGCTAGAGCAGGAAGCTATCCGCTTCTTATACGATTACTCTAACTTTGTCGTAGCTCAGCCAGAAGTCGAGACAGACTATTACTAACTTCGACGTTTAAGATCTTGTCATTTTTCTATCGTGAAGCCTCACGCCAGAACGAATACAGGAAAGAGCTTGTGACTATTAGCGTAGTTGGCATTAGAGCAATTGGCCTGACACAACATCAAAGCCCATGATCGAGAGTCCTTATGTACTCGATCATGGGCTTTGATGTTGAGTGCTCTAGGTAAACGCGCTATGACGCGAGGGCGATTTCTACTGTCTCTTGAAGATTGCCGTCCTGGTACATTTTGATCATGATATCGGAGCCACCGATAAACTCACCGTTGATGTAAACCTGGGGAATTGTAGGCCAATTCGAGTATTCCTTGATGCCTTGGCGAATCGCTGGATCGGCTAGGACATCGACGGTTTCAAAAGGCGCACCCAACGTATTGAGAATTTGGACGACGTTGTTAGAAAAACCGCACTGGGGCATGAGTTTGTTGCCTTTCATGAAGACCAAGATTTTATTTTGGGCAACAAGACCGTCAATTTTAGCTTTAGTTTCGGGAGACATAGTTATCCTTTAGCGTTGAGTATGGGAACCGTGACTTCTACCCGGCAGCAACTTCGCTGGGTGTGTTTGTTTCTAGTGAGAGCGCATGAATGGCCTCAGATGACATCGCAGATTGGACTGCCTTATAAACGAGCTGATGGCGCTTGACCAAGCTCAGCCCCTCAAACTCAGAAGAAACCACAGCCACTTGATAATGGTCGCCGGTTCCTTTCATGTCTTCTGCCACGACCTTTGCATCGGGCAATCCAGATTTGATTAAGGCTTCTAATTGGTCAGGACTCATTCATGCCTCCAGTGTGTAGTAGCTGAGGATACAGCCGTTGTCTGAATCATTATGACGTAAGACGCTATGGGTTTGGAGATTTGCCCCAATCCCTTAATTTAGAGGGAGATGGCAAGGCCTCGGAAGTTGGTGCGACCATCTACCGATGGCTATTTGGAGTGTCCTATGTGTTAAAGACAAGCTGTAGGGTGAAGACAAGCTGTTGGGTGAAGACAAACTGTGACTAGAAATAAGTCAGCCTCACCCCTCATGCGTTATGCCGTGATAGGAGTGAGGCTGGTTTAGGGTCTAGAAGCGTTTATTAGACAAGTTGTGAAATAGTGGATGGTTTTAGATATCAGAGACTGGCTCTGCCTTCCGTTCTTGTGAATTATTATGCAGCCATCAGGTAGAAGTTCCATAAACCCGCTGCGGTGAAGATGGACGCATCATCAAAGC
>JBCDAG010000268.1:0-10396 GCA_039186165.1 Cyanobacteria bacterium P01_F01_bin.53 | reverse complement strand
CTCGTTAAAAAGTCTGTCTGAGATTCATCTCACTGAGCGAGAACAAGAGGTGCTGTCCTGTTTGGTGCAGGGAGATTCCAATGAAATGATCTCTCAGCGACTACATATTACCGTGGGTACGGTTAAAGCCTATCTCCGTTGCATTTTTGAAAAAATGGATGTGTCCAGTCGTACTCAAGCGGCCCTTAAAGCTCTGAAATTAGGACTCGTAGCTGCATGAGCAACCATCTTGCGATCGCAACCGTTACCGCTACACTGCAGAAAACCCTCCAATCCACGGTGCAAACCGAGGTGGAGGGGGCTCGGATTACCACCGTTAGCCCCAGTGAAATTGGTAAAGGTACCCCTGAGACTGGTGTAAACATTTTTATGTACCAGGTGATCACCAATCCGGCTCTCCATAACATGGATGCCACCCTGGCTCGGTCTCGGGGCAACCCAGTCAAACGCCAGGCGGCTTTGGATCTGTACTACATGCTGAGTTTCTACGGCAATAACAATGAGCTGGTACCTCAGCGACTGCTGGGAAGTGCTGTACGCACTCTTAATGATAAACGGGTGATTAGCCAGGACATGATTCGAGCCGCCTGTACAGACAGTACCTTTTCATTTTTGGCTGGCTCGGATCTGGCCAATCAGGTGCAGCACATTAACCTGCTTCCCCTGGACCTAAATCTGGAGGATTTATCCAAAACCTGGTCAGTCTTTTTCCAAACCCCCTATGTGCTTTCTGTTGCCTATAAGTGTTTGGTTGTATTAGTGGAGGGTGACGATCCCTTTAAACGGGCATTACCAGTTCGTGAGGCCCGGTCTGGGGGAATATCACCATTTCCAAATCAGCCAAGGGTTGAAACTGTTGTGGCCCAGACGGGGCAGCATGATCCTATTTTGGTGGATAGCACCCTAGTGATTAAGGGGAAACATCTCAAGGGCGAGCGCTTTACCAAGGTGCGTATTGGTGGTGTAGAAGTTATGCCGACAGAGGTGCAAGATACTGAAATCAAGTTAGAGCTATCCACATTGCCCAACTATGCTCTGCGGGCAGGTATCCAAAGCCTGCAGGTGATTCACCCCCAATCTCTCACCGAAGTTGATCGTAGCCATGGTCGTCGTGGAGCAGAATCTGCTGGTGCGCCCTTTGTCTTGCGACCCCGCGTGATGTCCGTCGCCGTGGAGAACAGTGAAGAGACGGACAACGACACTCGCGATGCTGCACTTCAGGTTCAACTAAATCTCACCGTTGGCCGTGAGCAAACCGTGGTATTAGCCCTTAACGAATCTGCTACCGATAATCCTACCTCCTACATGTTCGATATTCCCCCGCGAGATAGCGACAGCAATCAGGTATCCATTCCTGTTCAAGATGTTAAACCGGGAGAATATTTAGTTCGTCTACTTATCGACAGTGCAGAAAGTCAGCTAGAGGTAGACACAGAACCGGATAGCCCCACCAAAGACTGGTATATCGGTCCTAAGGCCCTAATTCTTTAATGGTTAATTCTTAACGATGTATTTGATTAAGATTGACGGCCTTGGCTTTATCCACAGTGCTTGGGAAGATCAAGAACCTAGATTCTGCTCTACCCTATCCACTGCCAGAGCCTGGCCCACCCTCATCGAAGCCCTTCGCTTTGGCAACAATCATCTAACGTCTCGATTGCCCGTAGGCTGGGAGCTATGGGAAGAAACCGCTGATGACTTAGTCCCCTTAATTCGTCCTCAGCTCCGCAAGCGTTAGATGGCCTCTGGTGGCGAAAGGCTGGCACGAGGAATAGCCCCTATATACGAACACAAAACAAACCTATGAATAATCCATCCCAACAACAGCTTACCCCCGATACTGAAAATCTCGGTATCAACCAACTCAACGAACTTGGAAACCATGCCATCAAACAAGGCCTGATTGCTGGTCATGGTCACCACCAGGGACAGTATGAAATCATCCGCGAGGGCAAAATTTTAACCATGCCTCCTAAAGAGGCGCTCACATTTTTGCAACAACTAACCCAGCCTGAAATCCAAGAATAATAATGGCAAGCTGGCACGAGGTAAATCAACAGTATCTTTTAGCCGCCATTGGCGACGTGCAACAGCAGTTGGCTCAAGCCTGTGATCCACCTGCAGATGTGGCTATATTCCCTAGAATTCCAGAGGTTACTTTTCCTGAGGGAGAAGCGGCCATAGAAACCCTCTGTCGTCGTTTAGGTCTATCGACATTTGAACGAGCAGTTCTGCTACTGTGCACAGGCATGGAACTCAGTCGTACTCTGGCAGACCTCTGTGCTCAACTGCAGCAAGGAGTCCAACATCCTACCCTAGGACTGGCCCTCTCACTATTACCAGAGGCCCACTGGTCAGCCTTGCTACCAGAAGGTCCGCTACGGTATTGGAAACTGATCGAGCTACAGCCTGGTGCAGAACTCACCCAATGTCCCCTACGTATTGATGAGCGCATTCTGCATTACCTGATGGGTATGACCTCGCTGGATGACCGTCTGCGGGGGATTGTCACCGTACCGCCAACAACACCCCTGGTGCTGCCAGACTCTCATCAGAAAATGGCTGAGCAGATTATGCTAACGGGTCTGCAAGATATCAGTGGCCCAGTGGTTCAACTATGTGGTGAAGATAGTGCTACCAAACTCGCGATCGCAACCACCGCTGCTAATTCTCTTAACCTCGGCCTTCAGGTGATTGCTGCCGAAGCACTGCCCACAGAACTCTCCCAGATCACTCTGCTGCAGAGTTTGTGTGAGCGCGAGGCATTAGTGAGTGGAGCGGTGATTGTGTTGAATTGCGATCGTATCCCCAGCACTGTCACCGGCGATGGTTACTTCGCCCAGCTTAGTCTAATGATTGATCGATTTATCGAAACCTGTCGTCAGCCACTGCTAATTCTTAGTCGAGACCGTCGCCCTCAACAGCAGCGTCCCCTACTGACCTACGACATTTATCCCCCCACCGCCGCTGAGCAGCGTCAGCTATGGCACAGCACCCTAGGTGAAACCGCCACCCACCTCAACGGCCACATTGATCGCCTTGTTTCCTACTTCAACCTCAGTGCCCCCACTATCCAAGCCACCTGCGCCAAAGTCCAACGCCTCACCTCCCCCTCTCCCCCTCTCCCCCTCTCCACTTCTCTCCCCACCCTCCTCTGGAACACCTGCCTCTCCCAAGCCCGCCCCCGCCTCGGCGACCTGGCCCAGCGCATTGAAACCTTTGCCACCTGGGACGATCTCATCCTGCCAGAAAAAGAAAAACAGGTCTTGAAGACCCTCACAGCCCACGTTCGTCAGCGCAGTAAGGTCTATGAAACCTGGGGCTTCTCTGGTAGAAGTGGACGTGGTTTAGGTATCAGCGCCTTATTTGCGGGGCAAAGCGGTACGGGTAAAACCATGGCTGCCGAGATTATTGCTAAGGAACTTAACTTAGATCTTTATCGCATTGACCTTAGTTCAGTTGTTAGCAAATACATTGGTGAAACTGAGAAAAATCTCCGGCGTGTGTTTGATGCAGCAGAAACGGGTGGAGCCATTTTGCTCTTTGACGAGGCCGATGCGCTATTTGGCAAACGCTCAGACGTTAGCGACTCCCACGATCGCTATGCCAACATGGAAGTTGCCTATTTGTTACAGCGTATCGAAGCCTACCGAGGTTTGGCGATTCTGACCACTAACCTGAAGGACTCAGTAGATCAGGCCTTCTTACGCCGTATTCGCTTTGTAATCCAATTTCCCTTTCCCGATGCCAAACAGCGAGAAGAAATCTGGCAGCGTATTTTTCCTGCCAAAACTCCGACAGAAAGCCTACACTATCGTCGCCTCTCCAAACTTAGTGTGGCCGGAGGTAACATTCGTAATATTGCCTTAAATGCCGCATTTTTAGCTGCCGATGAAAATATCCCTGTGGAGATGAGACATATTCTATTGGCGGCCCAAAGTGAGTACATTAAACTTGAACGTCCCTTAACTGATACGGAGGTAAAAGGTTGGGTCCCCGAAGAGTAGGGTATTGAGCTGACATCTATAACTTTAGTTAGTATCGCTAACTTGAGATATATGTCACCATACGGGTGTTTGATTGTAAGGACGAGAACGGCAAATTTCTGGTTATCTTCTGCTTAGCTATTTACGCATCTGCTCATCTAAAGTCTTAACTTAAGACACTTGTTGTATAGTCCTCCTTAGGTTTATAGGGCCATGAGTGATCGTTCCTATCTCCGTACTAAAGCTCCTATTCAAGGTAGTAATGATTTTGCACCTGCAAATCAGGTTCAGAGTCGTCCCTTTGTAGCGCAAACAAAGGCGCTGGGTGACTCACAGCAGGCCAACCAATTCGATGCAGGGCTTATGCAAAATCTTGGACTGCAGCCCAAGCTAACGGTGGGACAGCCGGGGGATAAATATGAGCAAGAAGCAGATAATGTCGCAAACCAGGTAGTCGAACAGATTAATTCTCCCCAGGCTCAACAGAAAACTGTGCAGCGAGAGGCCATGCCGGAGGAAGAAGAAAAGCTGCAACAGAAACCCTTGGCTGATTCTATTCAGCGAGAGGCCATGCCGGAAGAGGAAGAAGAACTGCAGATGAAACCTCTAGCCGAATCGATTCAACGCCAGGAGATGCCAGAAGAGGAAGAACTACAACAGAAACCTTTAGCAGATACGGTACAGCGAGAGGCCATGCCCGAAGAGGAAGAAGACTTACAGATGAAACCTGATGTACAGCGGCAGGCGGTAGGTGGTGATGCCTCTGCCCAGGTGGAGGCTGAAATTTCTGGGGCTCGGGGCCAGGGTCAACCACTATCTGATGATGTGAGGGGTTCCATGGAAGGTGCCTTTGGTACAGACTTTGGTGGTGTGCGAGTGCATACAGATGAGCAGTCGAATCAACTAAATACGTCGCTGCAATCGCGAGCGTTTACGACAGGGCAGGATATTTTCTTTAAGAAGGGTGAGTTTGATCCGGGCAGTCAAGATGGGCAGGAGTTGTTGGCTCATGAATTAACCCATGTGGTCCAGCAAAATGGCCGAAATAATATTTAAACTCATTTTTTTCTTTAAGTAATCTACTTATTTGATATGAGAATCTCTCTTAGACTTTATTTGCATCATGCCTCGCCATTTACGAACTCGTAAGAAGATCCCAAAACAGAGTTTTTATGTAGTTGACTCTCATCAATTGCAAACTCGTCCCTTTGTGATACAGCAGGCAAGATTTAACAGCTTTCCACAAGCTGACAAAATTGAGAAAGCCGTAGGTCAACCCATTCCTGGTATGGCAGTTTTTGACACAGTTGGATGTCAGCAAAGGAATGTACCTGCTTTCACAGAAGGAAATATATCTCACTTCAGCTCAACTGCCCCTAGTCTGCACGTTGCGGCACACGAAGCTACTCACCAGCTCCAACACTCTGGCAAAACGAAAGATGCCAATTTAGGACCAGAATTACATGCTCATGTTGTCGCAGATACAGTCTCCAAAAGCAACTCTGCACATCACCTGATTGGCTCGAACGGTTCACATGTCAGTAGCGGAATTCACAACTACACGGAATTCACCACTGATCAACAGAATGCAAAGTCACAATGGCAGGTAGGCTCACTTGCCAGGGTTGCTGATAATGGTCAAACTGTTACAACTGGAATGATGCATGAATGTTATGCTGAACCAGCTCTAATTAAAGAAACCAATGAAATTTTAACAGCCAAGAAATCAGGAATTGAGCTTTCTCCTGGGGCAGATCGTATTAGTGGTCAAGCACCTGATGGAAGTGGCTTGAAAAATTTAGCCAGTGTCAAGGCAAAGATTCGTGCGTCCGACTCAGTATCAGGCACCCAGAATTTTTGGGCAGATTGTGGTCGTTCGTCACGAGAAGTAATGGGACCACATAATGCAGATGAAAGTCCACGGGGCATTTATAAAACGGGTGGTGGCACTGAGAAAGAAACAGTGTCTGGTTACAATCCAGCTAAGTTTCGTGATGAAATTCTAGTTAAAAGTGGCATAGGCAGCACCCCTGAAGAAGCACATAAAAATTATTTGAGACTTACTCCAGCAGAAAAGCTTACCTTTGATAAGAAGCATGGCATTAATAAATATGCAGTTCCTGGTGTTGGAGAAGCGTTTACGTCACGACGCGATGATAAAGAAACAGGTGAGGGATTTAACTTCCATTGGGGCGGAGTGGTAATGGCACCTGGCCACGATCGAGTCACGTTGGAAAATTTTGCCAAACCAGGTACAAATTACGATACGAAAGATGAGAAATGGTTTTTTGAAACTTATGGCCCTCCCCATAAGCCAGGTCAGACATTTCATGAACAGTACGAAGGAAGTGTCGGAGAGAAAGGTAAAAATAATACAACCATGGCTGCCACTACGACGGATTATGCAGATATGGCAACACGACTCTCGACCGTCGGACTAATTAAACTTCTGAATAAGAGTAATAATGAGGCTGAGAAACTGGCATTAGAAACTGAGTTAAAAACTCGTAATGTAACAGTTGCGGTAAAGGTAAAATCTACTGAGGACTGGCTTGGTGCTGATGAGGTATATGTGAAAGTCAGTAATGGCAGTACCAGCCTCAAAACCATAGCTGTTGCTCTAAATAATGGTCAAAGTCATACGTTTCGGATCCCTGTTTCAAATTTATTCCCATTAAGTGGTCCGATTAAGCTTGAAGTTTACGATCAAGATTCACCGGATGCAGACGATCTGATTGTCGACCTTAATTGGAAATTTCCTTTCAGTTCAATGAGTAATGCGACTTCATTAGATGGAGCGAACTATAGTGTCAATGTAAAATTCGACCGATGATAAAAACACTCCATCTACACCCAACATGAGTTCAACAGACTTAGCTATTTGTGAAACCTCATCTGCTTGTGATCAATATGATGGCAAACGGATTCAGGTTATTGGAATTTATACTTTGTATGATCCGTATCCTCCAAATAAAAAGTTTAAAGCACCTCCTATTGTGCGACTTGAATTGAGTGATGAAAATAAAGGGCCTTTTCTAGAACCGTTTTGGCATCCTCAGTCTGAACGAACCTCTACTGAAATTGACAAATTCAAGGGACAAAAAGTTTGTGTAACGGGCACTTATTATTCAAGCCAGCCATCTAACCCTGATAATCCTGAGCAGGCAACATCGTTGGGTGGACCTTGCATTTATCCAGTTGAAACAATTGTGGCTGTCAATTAGTAATTGGTGTTATTGCAGAATAATTGAGTTAAATCTAGTCAGTAGTCCCTGCCAGGTTCAATAGTGAACTAAAAATCAGGAATCTCTCCTTAGTAGGGCGATCTCATCTCTAGCAGTCAAGTTGTCTAGCGAATAATTGCCATGTCCTCTCATTCTGCTGCTGAGCAGACTAGCTCAAGCTGGTCGTCGTCGAAAAATCAGGCAAAGTCAAACCCATTTCAGGCTAGACCTTTTGTCACTCAGCCAGTCCAATCCGCTGAGTCGGCAACATCTCCTGATATCCAGGCCCACTTAAATAAAAGTAAATCATCTCAACTGTCTGATTTAGCTTACATTAGTCTCTTTTCGGGTGCAACTCCATCAGTACCACCTAATACTTCACTTCAAAAAAAATGTATTTCTAATGAACCAGAGCAAGATAAGACAGAACTTAAAGATGAAGTTCAACTTAAATCTACCACATCATCAAATAGTCACAAACAGAAGATAGATAGCACTAATACTATAAATATTGCCGAACATCTGACAACACCTGACAGGAGGGATGGATCTATGAATCTATCACGAGCTCCTGAAGACTCTCAGGTTGAACTTCATAGCGATATAGTACGTCCGTCAAAGCAGCTTACTGTCGAGGATGAAAAACGATTAAGAAAAGCCTCTCAGAAAATTTCAGAAAGTATAAAGGCTTATCAGACAGCGCTCCAATCAACTCAGCAACTTAGTAATCAGTGGCCAGGGAAAATTGCAAATCTCAACAACATTCTAACTAATTCAATGAACACTTATGAGAAAGCACGCAAGAAAGTAGATCTTGTGATTAAAAAGGCTGAAAAAATTGCTGCAGTGCGAGATGCAATTCTAATGGAACTAGCTAGTAAAGCACTTGGTGGCATACTTAATCGTATACCCAATATCAAGCAAGGCTTTTCGGAGACATCTCTTAAGGTGACCGAAGGCTTTGCGGGTTTCAACAAAGGCTTCGAACTATTCGAAATCAATATGAGTACTTCCAATGCTGAAGCTGGAGATTTTCTTAAAGAAGGTAAAAGTTGGTTACAAGGAGCCTCACGTGGTGCATTCAGTGGTGGTGGTGCTGGAACACCTAAAGCTGCTGGTATAAAGGGACCAGCTTGGGCAAATAAGATGTCAATTCTCAAGTCCTGTGCAGATCTTACAACGATGAGTGCCAAACTTGTGGGGCCGCTTACAACACTCGCAAAGATTGGTCCAGCCTTAGGAGAAGCTAATGCGAAAGTTCAGGCAATGTTCGATGCCCGAGAAACTATGGGAAGATCGATTACAGATTTAGAGACTGGTGCCAATCTATTAGCAGCAGCAAGTGGAGGCATCAAATCTGTTGGCATATCAGCTACTGCAGTACTTGATGCGATTGATAAGGCAATTGATGAAGCAGAAGGCTCGGCACCAAATTCCGCAGAAGTTGAGAAAGAAATCTGGGTAAAGTGGATTTCAAGCCTCACAGGTAAAAAGTCCGATTTCTTAGATGAAGATACGATTGAAGGCCGGCTTCAAGCCCTTGGTGTGTGGAAAAAATTAGGTGTTGACACTGGTAGGTATACATCTCAGTCAGATCAAATGCGTGCGCTTGTTTCGGCAAAGGCACAGGAACGCTTACTCACCTATCGCGGTGAGTCATACGAACTCCATGGAGAGAACAGCATTCAGCTTGGGCAAAATACTGTTCCGGCAACTTATGAGAATCCAGAGGAAGTAACTACCCACTATAGAGTTACACTAGTCGGCACAAATGCAACAAGGGAAGTTCCTGAAAGCGTGCTCGAACTTGGAACCATGGATACTGCAGTGGATCATCTGATTAGAACTGGTGGGATCACAGTAGTTCTGAGAGTTATGGAAGATCTTACTAAAGATGAATCAAACTAATAGCTCCATCAAGTTTATAACTTTTGTGGGTATCCTGCTTCAGCAATTTATGTCAGCATTAAGAATGCATTGCTTGGGCGACAATCTACCACACTGAGTTCACTGGATTTTGATTATGAGTAATCGCTCTTCTCAACACACTAAAGCACCTGCTCAAACAAGCAACTTTGCTTCTTCTAATCAAATCCAGACACGTCCTTTTGTGGTGCAGCAAAAAGCAGAGTCATCTCAAGATAATGAGACAGATGCCCAGCATGAGCATGCCAGTCTATTAGATATAAATCTAGTTCAGAATTTAGGTGTTCAGGCCAAGCTGACAATTGGTCAACCCAACGATCAATACGAACAAGAAGCTGATCAAGTAGCATCTCAGGTTGTAGAGCGTATTAACTCTCCTCAGGTTCAGCAGCAATCTATCCAGCGGCAGGATATGGCTGAAGAAGAGGAAGAGCTTCAAATGAAGCCGCTGGCTTCGACAATTCAACGTCAGGAAGTGCCTGAAGAAGAGGAAGAGCTTCAGATGCATCCCTTGGTGCAACGAAAATCAGTGGGTGGAAGTGTTGCCTCAGAAAATTTAGAATCTTCCATTGAGATAGCACGCGGACAAGGCCAGCCTCTTGGGGTAGACATACGTGGCTCGATGGAGCAAGCCTTTGGCGCAGATTTTAATGGTGTCAGAATCCACACCGATGCTCAATCTAACCAGCTTAATCAATCAATTCAAGCAAAAGCATTCACTACAGGGCAAGACATTTTCTTTAGACAAGGAGCCTATCAGCCAGATAACAGAAGTGGTCAGGAGTTACTAGCCCATGAGTTAACTCATGTAGTGCAGCAAACTGGTCACACATCACCATCTGTTCAACCACAAGCACATGATTCTTCAAATGATAAAGCGTTAACCCACAATCCATCGTCATTTATCACTAGCAATACTTCAGGCATAAGCATTCAGCGTGACTCTCCCAAAGACGAGGTTGAAATGCTACCTGAAATGACCATTACAAATGAAAGTATGCCCGCTGCTACAGAGCGTGATGCCTCTGCAGCAGAAGCTCACTTTGGTAACCAATTTTCATTTGGGTTATCTTCAATCACCGATAGAGAAGGTAATCTGTCTGAGTCAAACCCTCTTGTTAGTAATGCACGAGCTCGCGGACGTGACCAGGGTGCTGATGATTTGCAAGGCCTTGCAGGAGAACTCAGTGAGATACGACCTCTTTATCTGGCTTGGGTAAGAGCAAATGCTTCTGTAAACTCAATTGCCACCAATGAAGG
>JBCDAG010000267.1:0-10428 GCA_039186165.1 Cyanobacteria bacterium P01_F01_bin.53 | reverse complement strand
TAAGCCTGAACCGTTGCATTACCAGCTTCGCATTCCTCGCAGTTACAGTGATGAATGGCTCGGTTACTCATCTTTCGACCTCCCCGAGTGTTTCTTCTCTACGCTAGCCTAAAAACATGAATTTGTTTCTTTACAAACACTTAGACGATGTAGAAGCGCTGATTATCCCGCAGGACCTAGCCGCTGCCCTCAAACAAAATTCACAGGCCGAACAATATTTTTCAGCTTTCAGCCCTTCTTCTAAAAAAGGCATTTTACAGTGGATAAAAATGGCTAAGCGAGAAACCACTCGACAGCAGCGAATCTCCAAAACTGTGGAGATGACTGCCCAAAATAAAAAGGCAATTTAAGTCAACGTCAACCAGCCTTAGCCCCTCTAGCCGTCTGATGTGGCTCTATCGCCAAAAAGTTCAGAAATCGTCACATACTGTTGTTATGTACAGACTGGAGCAGCACTTGATATCAGGTCCGACTGCCAGGTCCCAGCAAGTCCAGAAACAAAGCATACGCCCTCAAACAAAGCCTTAAGCAAATTCAACGCCAGCTCAAACGCCAGCTCAAATCTATTCTCAGGCGTCCTTGATCTATATTGCTACAACACATACGGTATGATTTCAGGGAAATTACAGGCCTACAGACAACGTTTTGTAAGGACTTGAAGTTTTTAGACAATCCTCACAGAGAAATGCTCTCTATGTAGGTAATTGAAAGACAATGTATTGTTACCAGCTGTGCCCAGCGGCTAGTGAACTTTACCCCTAGTCATCTTTACCCATAGGTTTAGCTGAAAATTCCTCAATCAACGGAAAAAGGACAATGACCATGAACAGGCGGACATTTACCCAGTTATCTAGCTATTTTCTGACGAGCTTGGTGATAGCAAGCTGTAATAGCCGTTCATCGTCTCTTACCTCTAATGCTGGCTCATCTAGCGGGGAAGCCCTGAAGATCTGGTGGCAAGAAGGGTTCTATCCAGAAGAAACCGACGCCTTAAATCAAATTATTTCTGAGTGGGAAGCGGAGAGTGGTTCGAGCGTAGATCTATCCATCATCCCCCAAAAAGATATTCTCCAAGAAGTGGAGCAGGCCCTAGCCGCAGGCAATCCTCCCGATATTCTCTACTCTGGGGCAGCCGATATCACCATCATCCCCAAGCTTGCCTGGGACAATGCACTGGCGGATGTATCCGATGTGGTTGACTCACACAAAGATCAGTACAGCGAAAAGGCACTCGCTGGCGTCAGATATCAAAATAAGGCTACGGGCGATCGCAACTACGACGCCGTCCCCCTAATGCAATCAGCTATTCATATCCATTACTGGGAAGACATGCTGATTAATTTGGTCGGGGAGCGCCGGGAAACCATTCCCCGACAATGGGAGGACTTCTGGCAGTTTTGGCTAAGGGCCCAGGCCGGGATCGACGCTGCCAAGCTAAGCGATACCTACAGCATTGGCATGCCCATGTCTCTCAGCTTAGATACCTACAATAACTTTGAGCAATTTTTAGAAGCCTATGATGTCGGTGTCCTCAACGAACTGGGGGATTTGGCATTGGACACACCCTCAGTTCGCCAAAACCTGATTAGCGCCTTAGAAGACTATGCACGGTTCTACCAAGCGAATACAGTTCCGCCGGAAGCCGTTGACTGGGACAACACGGGTAATAATGTATCGCTCCTGAGCCGTAACAGCTTGATGACGGTGAACCATACCCTCTCGGGACCCGGTTCTCAACGGAACGATGAAGACACCTACTATAACCGGCTTGCCACAGTCAAATGGCCAGAAAAGCCCAACGGCGATCCCATGCGATTTGTCATTGAAATCAAACAAGCCGTTGTTTTTGCCGCGTCTAATAATCAAGATGTCGCCAAGTCATTTTTAACCTACTTGACCCAGCCTGAGAATCTGGCCACCTATACCGAGGGCTCCCAGGGACGATATCTTCCCGTGATGCCCGAACTGTTCGAGCAACCCTTCTGGCAAGATCCGAGGGACACCCACATTTCAGTTGCCGTGGAACAACTCGAAAATACTCGACCCGCCTACCAAGCCTTGAATCCTGCCTATGGTGAGGTCGCTGCGCAAAATGTGTGGGGCAATACCATGCGTAGAATCGCCCTGGAAAACATGCCCGTAGAACAGGCTGCCGACCAAGCTATTGCAGATATCCAAGGTATTTTTTCAGCATGGCAGTAAGGGAAGTCATCAGCTTGGCAACGAGCACTTGATGATTGAGTAACTTCTCTACCAAATTTCTTTAGTCAAGACATGCCCTGATTTTTTGCTCTCCCACTTTTTCTAAGGATCTACCCCCAGTGAAACTCGCCAAAAAAAGTTTGCTCAACAAACTAATTGTCCCCTTTTCACTCTTGTCAGTGGTAACGGTGGCAACGATCTCTACGACAAGTTATTTCTCTGCTAGAAATTCGTTACAGCAATCCGTATTTGATCGACTCAGCGTAGCGAGCGCCCTCAAAGAGGATCAAATCCAAAAATGGGTCGAAACGCAAAGAGAAGACGTTCTACTCTTGGCTGATTTGTCAGAGGTTTATGACAACACAACGTTGTTATTGGCAGAGAATAGAAACCCTGCGTCGAACCCAGCAAGAACTCAGGCAATCTACGACGAGGTTGGCCAGGTATTCGAAGATATCGGTAAAACCAAGCCTAATTTACAGGAAATCTCTATTCTGAGTGAAGGCGGGATTGTTCTTTTTTCGACCAATGAACAACGGCAAAATAAATATCAACCCTTGGGTGCCACCACCACCTATTTTACCGCCGACCAAACAAACATTAAGCCCACTTTTTATAATTCACCCATTACTCAAAAAGCGGCCATTGCCATGGCCACCCCCATTTTAGATGCGGACAATCAGCGCATTGCCGTTTTATCAGTCACCTTGGATTTACAAGAGATTGACGAACTCATTCGCGAAAAAACGGGTCTGGGAGAAACGGGTCAAACCTACCTCATCGGCCGGCTGGAACGTAAGAATACCTTTATTGCCTCGGATTCGGCAGAAGATTCGGCTGAGGACACGCCCAGCACCGATGGTGTCAGTAGCCTAGGAATTGATGCAGCGACCAAAGGCGAAGATGGATTTGGGCTCTATGACAACTACGAAGGGACCTCCGTTCTGGGGATCTATCGCTGGCTTGAGAATGAAAACCTAGCACTACTTGCTGAAATTGATCAAAAAGAAGCCTTTTCTCCAGCCCGAGCCCTAGCGAGAAACATCGCCTTAATTGGACTAGCCTCAACCGGATTGTTACTCGCAGGGGTGTACTTAGTCTCCCGCCGAATCACCCGTCCGGTATTGGCGATTACCGACGGTGCGCAACAAATTGAGCAAGGCAACTTAGACTACAGCATCCCCGTCGAAGGTGACGATGAGATCGGTGTGCTCGCCCAAACCTTTAACCAGATGGCTCAGCAAGTAAAGGACTCATTCGAAGAACTTGCCACCACCAATCAGAGATTGGAAAAACGAGTAAAGGAGCGAACCGCTGCCTTAGAAGAGGCGAAAGAGGCGGCTGAAGAGGCAACCTATGCCAAGAGTGATTTTCTGGCCAATATGAGCCATGAGCTACGCACACCACTCAACAGCATCATTGGCTATAGCGAAATGCTAGAAGAAGATGCTGAAATGTCCGGGCAATCCGCCTTTGTGCCTGATTTGGTAAAAATTCAAAATTCTAGCCGTCACCTTTTAAACCTGATCAATGCCGTCTTGGATCTTTCTAAGGTTGAAGCGGGCCGGATGGATTTACAAATCAGACAGGTTAATCTTGCGGCGCTTTTAAATGAGGTAATGACAACCATTCAGCCAGCGGCAGAAAGTAAAGGAAATACGCTGGTATTAAAAAGTGAGCGTGCACCCCAGTACATGGAAACCGATGCGGACAAGCTGCGCCAATGCCTGCTCAATCTATTGAGTAATGCCAATAAATTTACAGATATTGGCCAAATTTCGCTGGAGGTCAGTGACCTGCAAGCGTCCAGTGGCAGAGGGGTTCAATTTAAGGTAGAAGATACCGGCATTGGCATGAAGGCTGAACATTTAGATAAAGTGTTCGATGCGTTTACCCAGGCAGATGCCTCGACCACTCGCCGCTATGGCGGAACGGGCTTAGGCCTAACCATTACCCAGGAATTCGTGTCCATGATGGGCGGCACCATCTCGGTGGATAGCAAATATGGCCAAGGGACTGTGTTCAAGCTCTATTTTCCACAGGACGCTACCAGTGTTTCTGCACGCCCGGCACCAACCTCTGTGCAAATCCCTACACAAGTTACCGCGCCAACTGCTGTACAAACACTACCCACACAGCCAGTATTCAAACAGCCCATAGCCACACAGCCCGTGCCTACACAATCACTTGCTGAGCCGACGTTACCGGCCACAAAGGTAACATCACAGCCCGGCTCAGTATTGGTCGCAGCGCCTGCGGGAGAACTATGCGATCGCATTATTGCAGCCCTTCGCTCAGCCAACGCACCGGTTCAAATCGCCCACAATCAAGCACAAGCCAAGCACGTCTTTCGAACTCAGCTGCCCGCAGTGACGGTGATTGACCTTACATTGATCAGGCAAAGCAACTTTACCCTCGTGCCCGACTTAAGAAAATGTGAAGGTGTCAATCTCATGCCCATATTATTGGTTGGTGAAGGAACGACACTCTCGGCAGATGAACGGAAAAGAATAGGCGATAGTGTACAAGGCATCTACGCTCTGCCAGAGCTAGAAACATCTGATTTTGCAGAAGATCTTGAAAGCTTGATTGAATTTAGCCTGAGCGCGTAAGAAAATTAAAGTGAGCAGAGTACAACCCACAAATCCAGTCCTTCTTAACCCAGTCCTTCTTAAAATAGGCATAAGGCCATAAGCCTAAGGCAACATATCTACCCGTCAAAAGCAGCATGATCAAGATTTTACTGATTGAAGACAATCCGCTAAACCAAGATATGTTGAGTCGTCGCTTGGCCCGACAAGGCTATGAAGTTGCGGTTGCCATTGACGGTGCGGCAGGGCTTTCGATGGCGAAAACCGAAAATCCTGACCTGATTTTAATGGATATGAATATCCCTATTATTGATGGCTGGGAAGCGACTCGGCGGCTTAAAGCAGATGCGCAAACGCAATCTATTCCGGTAATTGCCCTGACCGCCCATGCCATGGTAGGCGATCGCGAAAAAGCCATGAAGGCGGGCTGCGACGACTATGCCACCAAACCCGTCCAATTCAAACAGCTCCTCAAAACCATTCGGACATTCACCGGCACCACAACACAGGCCGGACCAAAACAGGTTGGTCAAATACAAATCGGTCCAACACAAATCAGTCCAGCACAAGCCGAGCCAACACCAACCCCATCTGCCTCGACAGTCGAACCATCTCACCAACAAGCCTCCTCACCAACCCCAACCTCATCAACACCATCTCCCTCAACACCAACCGTCGTAAACACCCATACGCCCTCCCCCTTACCATCGCAGCCTACGCCGCCCCCCTTCCAAACACCGGGCCAAACATCCCAAACTGTCACCAGCAGCGAACCCGCTACATTGCTGGTGGTGAACGATAACATCACGAACCGCCAAGTCCTGAGCACTCACTTACAGCGTAAAGGCTACACCATCGTCACTGCTGATGATTCACAAACAGCCCTTAATATTCTTCAAGAATTCTCGATTGATCTGGTGCTCTTGGACATTATGGTGCCGGAAGATGGCAACCTGAAAGCCCTTCAAAAGATTCGAGAAACATACCCCAAAACGACCCTAGCTGTCGTGATGCTCACGGTTCAGGACAGTGACGAATCCATTGTTAAAGCCTTTGAGCTAGGTGTTAGTGACTATGTGACTAAGCCCATTAACTTGGCCATTATCATGGCCCGAATCCAGTCGCAGCTCGAAACACTCAAAGCGACTCGGCAACAAAATCTCAGCAGCTCATCGTCTCCTTTTATTAACTCACCCACACAACCACCTACAGTCGTAGACACTCCCAACACCCGCGTCACAACCAATAACCATCAGCCATCCAAGGCCATGGCGTTGGAGTCCGTTAGCACCACAAAGCCCCTCGCCCGTTCTCAACAAAAGCGAGCAAACGGTCAGTCAGCAGCGGTTCTCTCACAGACAAAATCCTATCCGCTTAATTCTGTTTTGTCGGAGAGTGCTTTGGGACAGGTGAAGCTGATCAAAAATCCCCATCCATCAACGGGCCAGTTATTGTGCTTGCTAGAAACGTTTAGACCAAACCTCACCAGTCAGTCTCTCCTTGCAAATCTCCGCACGGCCATGGAGGAAGTACTCCCCCAGCTCAAAGCCATCTCACGAAATGAGCGTATCGCAGAACTAGTGAGTTTCTTTGAGGAAAATCGTTCATTTTGTTGGATACAGACCTATACGGAAGGACACTTATTTCCCGAGGAACTCGGCAACGAACAGCGGGCCTCGGTTCGATCCACCCTCACTTCGATTCAAGATATTTTAGAAGCACTGTTGCCTTTCCATGAACAAAATATTGTTCATTCCTCAATTCAACCCCAACACCTATGGCGTGCGCACCCCAGCAACCGGTTAGTCTTAATCAACCTCGGCTTAAGTCAACGAATCTGTGTTTATTTGGCTCACAATGCCATCGAAAATCGGCAGGCCTTCACCATAGAGCATGACTACATGCCGATAGAACAACGGATTGGGCAGCCTGCGTTGAGTAGCGATATTTATGCCGTCGGCCTGATTGCGCTACAGCTCCTCACCGGTAAAACCACCGCCGAATTAACCAATATGCTGCTCTCTCATGGGTCAACCTTTGACCATTTGCCCATGGTCACCCCTGAGTTAGCAAAAATCTTGGCAAAAATGCTCCCCCAAGAACCTGCGGAACGCTATCCAACAGCCTTAGAAGCACTTCAAGATGTCCGTGCACTCGCCAGAACCCTATAGAAACCCTTACAGAGTAGATTCAAGACTTGAGGGTCAAGACTTGAGGTGCCAGACGAAAGACTTCTGCCATGGAATCTTTAAGCAAATTTGAACCGGTCGAAACATTTAAACCGGTCGAAACAAAGGACGGCTCGAGTACCTTTTACTCGCCTGCCTTTGGTGAGTGGTATCACAACCGAGAAGGTGCATACAACGAGGCTCGGGAAACCTACGCTGAAACCGCTCAACTCGCCCGCCGAGCCCAGGGACACACGCATCCTAAAACACTCAATATATTAGATATTTGCTACGGCTTGGGCTACAACACAGCCGCCGCGTTAGAAACGATTCTGGCCATCAAGCATCACGCACCCGTAGAGCTAAAAGCCCTTGAAATTGATATTGAAGTCAGCCGTCGGGCGATCGCGCAAGGACTCACCCAGCAATACCCACCCGCTGTACAAAGCATCCTACAGGCGATCGCCACACACCAAAGCGCCGAACACGATCGGGTATCTGCCCAGCTGCTCATAGGCGATGCTCGCCAACAAATTCAATACTTACTTGACCAAGGCTGGCAAGCTGACGTCATTTTCCTCGATCCCTTTTCACCGCCCAATTGCCCCCAACTGTGGACCGTAGAGTTTTTGCAAAAAGTCGCCCAATGCCTAAATGCTGAACGCGGCGTACTGATCACCTATTCCTGCGCCGCCGCCGTACGTACAGCCCTCACCCTCACGGGCCTGGAAATTGGCGCGATTCGAACCGGTGGCCGCAGGTGGCCAGGCACCATTGCCCGCTACCCACAAATCCGTCACCCACAAATCCATCATCCACAAACTGCTGATGCGACTACTCAGGATGCGACTATTCATCCAGAGGCCTTACCACCCCTCTCACAGCAAGAAATAGAACATCTACAAACGCGCGCAGCAGTGCCCTATCGCGACCCAACCTTACGAGCAACCGCTGTGGACATTCGAACACGGCGCAGCGCAGAACAAGCCAACTCAACCCTACTGCCCACTCAGCCCTGGCGACGTCGCTGGCAGGCCCGTAAAAAGGGATAATAAGGTGCCGTTTTTTGATGCTGTGCAGATGCAAAATTCACCGTCCCCTGCATCCTCCTACCTTGTCGATAGCCAGTGGCTATCACAACACCTAAACGATCCGAATGTTAACGATCCAAATGTTGTTGTTATCGACACACGATTTTCGCTGCCCGAGCCCGAGCTAGGCCGCAGTCAGTATCAGGCAGGCCACATTCCGGGGGCCTATTACCTAGATCTTAATAAAGACTTATCCAGTGAGGTAAAGCCCCACGGCGGACGCCATCCTTTGCCTGACTGGGAGCAGTTCACAGCTAAGCTTAACCAGCTCGGAATCCAGTCTGAGCCAGCGACCCAGGTCGTGATTTACGATGCCTCACGGTTTGCCTTTGCCGCACGGCTATGGTGGATGTTACGCTACCTCGGCCATGAACAAGTCGCCATTTTAGATGGGGGAATTCAAGCTTGGGAAACGGCTGGATTTTCGATGTCTACAGATATACCTGAGAGTAAAGTCGGTGATTTTAGACCCAATCCTCAGTCAGGTTGGATTGTGGATATTGAAACAGTGCGATCGCGAAAAGATCTGGACAATGTCGTCGTGATTGATTCTAGGTCCCCCGAACGTTTCCGTGGCGAAGTCGAACCCATTGACCCCATTGCAGGCAGTGTCCCCGGTGCCATTAACTCATTTTGGAAAAACATCACAACAGAGAATAGTCAGATAAAACCAACTGACGTACTCTTGCAGCAATGGGCCAACGTTAATCCCAGCGATGAAGTCATTATTTACTGCGGCTCTGGTGTAACGGCCTGCGTCAATTTATTCTCACTCGTCATGGCAGGCCACCCAATGCATAAGCTGTATCCAGGGGGATGGAGTGATTGGTGCTCCTATCTGGGGTAACGGGCGCTCTTGTCAGTTTCAATCAGGAGGCTACTTAATCAGCCGTTTTGACCACCCAAAATGCAAACACCCAGAACGCGAATACCCAGAATGCCAATGCTCAGCATCAAACATTGCGAACAATCGGAATCAAACATTTATCATGAGACACTCTGCATCGGAGCAGTATAACCCAGATGCTTTTTAAAGACTTTGAGTACTTTTTTCTCTTGAATAGGCTTACCAATAAAACCAGAGGCACCAGACATCTTCACACGGACTCTATCTATAATTCCGTTGTTGCTAGTCACAATAATCACTGGCGTTGTCTTGAACATACTCATGCGACGAATTTGAGCACAGACCTCATAGCCATTGGCAATAGGCATAATCAAATCCAAGAAAATCAGTTTAGGTTTGTGTTCAATAATTTTGGGCAGTGCTTGGAGAGGATCTGAAATATTGACATAGTGGTAACCCAAACTTCCCACAATCGAAGCCATAATACGGCTATCAAAGGCACTATCTTCAACATGGACAATGGTAGGCAACTGACTCCTTTTAGCCGACTTTCGTTTGCTTGACTTTCGAGGGGTTCCCTTGGCAGAACGATTAGCGCTAGGCCGTTTAGCATCAACGGTCTGAGGAGGAATCGACACCGTCGAGAGAGGTGATTCACTCTCTTCTAGGGACTGTAAGTTATCGGACGCATTCTCTTCTAACTGCTCAGTCCTCTCTATCTCAACAGGGTCTTTTATCTGGTCATGCCCTTCTATCTCAGCAGGAGCCTCTATCTGAACAGGAGCCTCTGCCGAAACAGGAGCCTCTATCTGAACAGGAGTCTTTACCGGAACAGGCTCGACCAATGGAGTAGAGGCTTCTGACGGAACAGAGCCTTCTGATGGACCAGAGGCTTCTGACTGAGCAGTCACCTCTGGTTGAACAGAATTTTCTGGTTGAGTGGTCTTCACCACATCGTCATTTGTCTTATTAGAAATTACCGGTTCTAAAGCGGCATCTGCAGATTCTTTGTTATCCGCTTTTTCTCGTTCAAACTCAATCAGGTCTAGATGAAAACCGTGGGTTACATCATCAACAAGGTCTGGAATACTCTTAAACTCCAACAGCTGCTTAGAGACATAGGGAAGAATGGATTTTGCAATTGGAATAATCGGTTGTTTGAATTTAATCGAAAGGTCTCTTAGGGTAGTATCCCCATTAGCAAAACCGCTTAGTGTCTGAAAAGTGGATGGGGACACTTGCTCCCTAAGGGCTTGAGGATCCTTAATAATAGGTGCCCAATCGGGAGAAATCTTAGAGAGGCCAACTTGGCTCCACCGTTTCCATTCTTGACGAGCCCTGCTCAAAGATTGCAAAGTATCGGTCATCACAAACGGTACTTTAGAAGCATCTTTCGGGTGCTCTATCATTAACAACTCACCTGTGTGGTGATACTGCAAGGACCCTGCTTGCGCAATGTCGAAAAGGACCTCTGTAACGTAACACTCTACAATTTTAGTAAAGGCTCCCCTGGGGAACTGTTTTCGCTT
>JBCDAG010000266.1:0-10441 GCA_039186165.1 Cyanobacteria bacterium P01_F01_bin.53 | reverse complement strand
GTGCGGAGAGCGGCCCAACTAGCGGTTCTTCATAGGGGGCGATAGTGCCGGGTTCTGGTGAATCCATCACCTCGAGGGCAGTGGGGGTTGGTTCTGCTGCTGAGGGCGCTGGTTCTAAGGGCGCTGCCTCGAAGAAATCTGCTGCTGAGGGTTCTGATTCGTAAAGTGAGATGTCTCTGGTTGTGTCTGAGGCAGCTGTGTCCAGATTGTTCGTGTCGATTTCAATGGTTTCGGTGCTGTGAATGGGCGTTCTGAAATCATCACTCAGGTCAGCGTCTGTTCGGGTTTGTACGTTCGGAGCAGCCTCTCCTCCATTCAGCTTTTCGTCCAGGTCGAGTTCTGATTCGGTGGCTGGTGCATATTGCAAAGACTCTTCGAAAGTTTCTGCCTGAGACCTTTCTAGTCGCCCGTCTTGTTCATTTTCTAATGGTCTATCTTCTGGTCCCGCTTCTGGCAAGTCTTCTGGCAATTCTTCCGGGGCATCGCCTCGTATTTGCCGTTCGATAGGGCCTTCGGGAATGGGTGAAAAATCCCGGTCGGTGTCAGTGTTTTTCTCACCCCATGTGTCTAGGAGCGTTTCATCTTGCCAAGGAGCTTGCCAAGGCTCGGTGGCTTCATCGGCGGCTTCATCGGATGTGCGGCCTGAGTTTTTCGCGTCTTCGTGGATGTCTTCGTGGATGTCTTCTGCGGGGATAAACAGGGCTTCAGATTCCTGCATTCTTGGATCCGAAGGGCGGTTGATATCTTCAGGGCGGCTGATATCTTCGTTTCGTTGGTTGCTCTCAGGTGCCGGGCGGAGGGGCTCAGAGGTGGGCGCGGGTGTTGATTCGACGGTGGGCTCAGGATCTGGCGTCGACGAGGTTTTGTGTTGGGATTCGGGGAGGAATCGATTGGGTTTGGCGTTGAGAACCTTGGGGAAGCGCATGGGCTTATCAAAGGTTCTAGAGGCGTTGCGAATGGTTTGGAGAATGGCTGCGCCGTGTTCACCAGTGGCCATTTGTAGCTTGGATTCGCGAATGGTGACGGGTAAAAACTCGACCTTCATTTGCTTATTGCGCAAGGACACTCTGAGGGCGGCGGTGTCGTGATCTTCTAGGGGGGCTTGCTCGAAAACGAAGTCGCCCAGGGAGTAGGCGATCGCGCGATCATGATAAATTTCAGCCCCTTGGATTTGATTGGGGTGGTAACCCACGACCAAATCCGCACCCGCATCTACGGCTTCACGGGCAAGGGATTTTTGCCACTCTTCTGGAATGGAGACAGTTAGGAGTTTTTTTTGGGCTGTTTCACTGCTTTTGGGCTCCTCTGGTGTTGTGAGTGTGTTGCCCCAGCGATAGTTCACGACGATCCAATCCACTTGGGAGCGAATAGCTTTGATGTCTTCGATGATGTGCTGGCGCTCTTCGCTGGTGGTGAGGGCCACACCTGCTCTTTTCGCTTGTGCGCCCTTAATCGCCTCGGAATTGTAGCCAAGGTAGGCAATGCGTTGGCCTTTGACTTCTAAAATTTCAGGGCGGTGGGCTTCTGCTTGATCCCGCCCGGCACCGACACGATAAATGCCTTGGCGATCTAAGTTCGTCAGGGTTTCACCGAGACCACGGGCGCCATAGGTGAGACTGCCTTCACTGGCCAGTCCGACAATGTCGATCCCGCCTAACTTTAGGGCCGCGACAGCCTGGGGACGGGTGCGCTGGTAAAAGTCTTCCTGGAGTGTGGTGCTGGCGTTGGCCAGGGGTTCGGCAAGGCCCAACATAGCAACATCCGCTTTTTTATAGATGTCGATGTCGGAAAAGAGATGGTCGAGATCATCGGCGGCCTCGAAGGTGAAGTCATTGAGGCTGAGTTCGCCGCCGAAGAGTAGCGTGACGGTGGGATCTGAGGGGTTGACGACGTCGTCATGGGGGCTGACGGCGACGGTTTCTAGGGCTGCTTCAACGGTCCTGCTCTGGAACCGACTCGCTGGGCGGAAGGAGACGTTTGTCGCGGTCTGCTCGAAGACTAGCTGATCGGTGATGTTGGTAAAGTCAATGGCTGTATCACCGGCTCCGTCAGTTTCTTCGCCGTACCAGGGGATGATAGTTTCACTCGTTGTCCTCGGTGCTGCGAGCTTATCTGAGAGGATGAGCTCGGTGAAGCCGCCGAAGAGAAAGGCTGCTGCTGCGGTGCCAGAAACCAGTGCGGCTCTGAAGAACTTAAACTGACTGCGCACCACCTGTCGTGCAATTTGGGTTTGCGGGGACTCGTGGACAAGCTGTCGCTTAGGGTTGGCGATTGGCTGAGTGAGCTCAGGCTGTGTCGCTTTTTCTAAGGCGCTTGTTTGGAGAGTGTCGGGTGAAGTCGCCGTTGCCGCTGCTGTTGGTGTTGACTGCTTTGGCTGGCGCTGGCTAGCAGTGGGAATGCGAATGGAGTGTTCCCAGTCGGTTTTGGCTGAGCCGAGGGCGCGGGCGATGAGGTGGACGCCTTCAATGACGTCGGAGTTGAGTTTGTAGAGGCGATCACACACAAAGCGAATCAGTCGCTTGGGCTGAGGTGGGCGCTCAAACTCCACCAAAATGCGGAGACGACCCGGTACCTCGTCCTCTAAGACTTGGGCGTATACCTGTTGAGGAATTAGGCGCTCATTGAGCCAGTATGCGATCGCCTGGAAGTACCCCGCCGCTGCCAGGGGGCGAACGTCCAGCCCGGCCAGACTGGTTTGGAACAGGTTTGCCTCTGAGTTTGCCTCTGGGCTTGGCTGGCTGATCTCTGGCTGATTAGCTTCTTCCGGCTGGCTAACTTCTGGTTTAGTGGCTGCTGGATTGATTACAGTGCCAGCCTCTTGGTCACCAACCGTTTCTTCAATGGCCGTTTCTTCAATGGCCGTTTCTTCAATGGCCGTTTCTTCAATGGCCGTTTCTTCAATGGCCGTTTCTTGAATGCTTACGTCTTTTTCAATGGCAGCTTCTTCAATGGCAGCTTCGGCTTGCGTCTGGGCCATTTGCCTTAAAAAATGTGCAACGCCGCTTTCTAACGCATGGGTTAGGGGCAATGTGGCGGGTGCTTGGGCCTCAGCGATGACTGCTGCCTGAGATGTGGCGAGAGGTGCCGCTGGCTGCTCGAGCTCTGGCGAATTGGCATCTGGCAAATTGGCGGCTGGCGAATTGACTACATCGAGGGCCGATTCCAGGGGCGAATTGATAGGGGATGAGCTGTCTGAAATTGCATTCAAATCAGAGTTTGAATCTTGTGATGCACTTGCCATTGAGGGGCCTTTTCAAAATCTTTTTATGGTTAAGTGAACCGCGTGGATGTTGCGAAGGTTGTGCCCGTATCTGCACCGTTTGCTGCCATCTGCCAGGCTCTTATTTGTCGGATGATGTGAGATGAAATAGATTCTTAAAGAACCGTTACATACTCCTACTTGCGTAGAAGCTTACCCATTTTTCTTGATGAGTCACGATTTCTTAAGAATTTACCAGATATATAGTCTCTCTAAGCGTTGTTAGCTGCTGTTGACGAGTTGTTAACGGGGTGGCCATTGCGCTGTCGGTAATCCGCTGCTTATTCAGTGGCTTTTTAGATTAGGGAGTTCCTGGGTTAGGGGGTAGATGCAGGTGATGTTGAACTGTCGTCACTGGCTCTGTCAGGACTGGCTGTGTCAGGCGTTGCTTCCACCGTTTCAGCAGCGGCCTCAGCAGCACTGGATGCGCCGTTAGGATCACCTAAGGGTGAGACTGCGGGCTGAATGATCTTGTCAGCTTCTTGGTAGGTGCGATCCGAAATTTTGTGGATAAGCTCTGCTGCTCGTCCATCGTTTGCTGGCCTTTCGACCATGACGGCAATAGCGTAACGCTTTCCGTTCGATAAATCGACTAGGGAAGCATCGCCGAGAACGGATCTGATATCGCCGGTCTTATTGTATGTGAGGGCTTCCCGTTCAACCATTCCAAAGGGAATGAGGCTCTTATTATAGGTGCGGTTGAGGATGTTTAGGATACGATCGCGCGATTGCATCGTCAGCCCATCTCCCTGACTAATGAGCAGTAGCGTGTGGACTAAATCTCTAGCGCTAGTGGTATTGCTGCCTTCTAGATCCGGTAGCGGACTGGTTAGCTGAGTTTCTTCAAGGCCATATGCCTTGAAGCGCTCATTGAGCACTGCGGAGCCGCCCATCAGATCGATCATCATATTGGTGGCGGTATTGTCACTATTGACGATCATTCGAGTGGCGACTTCGAGGGCTGTGAATTGGGTGCCGGGAGGCGATAGCTGCATTTCTCCGGAGCCCTCTGCAATTTGCTCCGGTGCGATCGCCATCGTTTGATTTCGATCTAAACGGCCTTCGTCAATGGCTTGGAAAAATGCTAATAGGATAGGCAGCTTGATAGTGCTCGCGGCGGCAACCGATTCTTGCCCGCCTACGTTGACGTAGTTACCCGTATCAACATCTACATAGAAGACTTTTGGTGTGAGGCCGGGATAGGTATTGGGCAGTTCTTCTATTTCTGCCTTAAGCGCGGCAATTTCCTGATTGAGGGTGATTGGGAACTCAATCGGTGGCTTTTCAGCATCGGTGGCAAGTGCTGACTCTGTCCTAGCTGCGCTGGGGGCATTTGCGGTTGGCCGGAATGTCAGGATCGTGCCGCCAATGGCCGCAATGCCAAGGCCCGCCACGACTAGGCGGCTTAGGTAAAGGAGGGGGCGAGGGGCCTTGAATGATCTCCGGGCGTTTCGTCTGCGGGCACGTAAGCCGGAAAGGGTGTCTTGCCCAGGCTGTGATCGTTTGGTGTCTTTTCCTTTTGCCGCTGTTTTCCCAGAGGGCTGTTTCCCGAAGGTTGTGCGTGAGGGGGGCGTTGGGCTACCTGCTATTTTGAGTCGCCTTTCGGTGCTTGCCTTTTGGGGAGCAGCCGCGCGGACTCTTGTTTTCCGAGGCTTCCCTACGCTGGCTTTTTCCGATGAGTGACTAGATGATGCATTGGAACGCTTCCCGTTAAGACGTTTGGCCCCGCCAGCTCGACGGCGCTCACGGCGTGACCTGCGATCAGAACGATCGACGCGCTCACCAACTTTACGCTCACCGATATTTTCGTTGTTTTTTACGTTCGTGGTGGCCCTGCTCACGGCGCTGGGCTGAGTCTCTGTGACCAAGCGGCGCCGTGGTCTTCTGAGACTGGGCGCTCCGGTCTCGGAGGATTGGGGGTTGTGCAATGGAGGTTGGCCGTTGTTGCCCTCAATTACTTGTGATGTTGGGACTTGTGATCCTTGGATTTGTGATGCTGGGACTTGCGATGCTGGGACCTGTGGCGCTTGGTTCTGCATAGAAGTGCCGAGCCGCATCTGGTTATGTGCCCTGTTATCGGAAATGCCATTGGCGCTGTTGCTAGCGTTGTGACTGCTGCTAGCATTGCTGCTGTTATTAGCGCCCAGTGTATGGTTGCGGATGCCGTTGGCGTCTGTCATGGCTTAGCGTTCGTCCTTCTGGGCGTCTGATAGAGCTGAATCTGATAGCGCTGGATTGGATATGGCCCATTCCACTTGCCTCAAAATGCCTCTTAGTAGGGCGATTTCGTTGGTGGTGGGTGAGGCTCTATGGAGTAGCTGCCTAAACTTGCGCATGCGACTAGCCGCTGTGTGTGGGTATAGGTATTCCACTTTGAGCAGGACGGCTTCTAAGTGCTGGTAGTAGCCTTCTAGTTCATTGAGTTTGGCTAGGTTGGTCTTTGCTTGGCTAGCCTTTGCTTGATTGGGTTTTGCTTGAGCAGCTGGGCCTGATGACAGGTGTATTTGGGTGTCAGATTCCGTCTGTTTACCAGATAGAGGGGTAGTTAGTAAAGAGGGGACGGTATCTTTTTTTACCTGCGAAGGGACATTTTTTGCCTGCGAAAAGTCATCGTCCGTTTTTTGGGCGATTGTCAAGGGGGCTATGGGAGTGGCCGAAGTGCTAGCTCGGTAGAGTTCGTAACAACAAACGGCAACGGCTTGGGCAAGGTTAAGGGCACTGTAGCCGGGATGGGTTGGAATTTTAGTAAAGTGCTGGGCGTAGATGAGTTCTTCATTGCTCAGGCCGCGATCTTCTGGGCCGAAGATAAGGGCGGTTTGTTCCTGATCTTCGGCGGCGATGCCCGTATCTCCATAGCTGGCCTCTGAATTGCTGGCTGCTGGGCCTGTTGGGAGCAGTGACGGTAGGATGATTTCCGGTAGGCCCAACGGTGCCTCGAAGCCGCGTTGGCGAGCGGTGGTCGCAACTGCACGGGAGCAGCCGTCTAGCGCTTCTGGAATCGTGTTGACTTGTTTGGCCGTATGCAGCAAATCCTTAGCATGTACGGCCATTTTTAGGGCCTCTTCACTCAGCGGATCGCACTGGGGGGTGACTAGAACAAGCTGCGAGAGGCCAAAATTTTTCATCACCCTGGCCACTGACCCGATATTCAGGGGGCCAGCGGGGGCTACCAGTACAATGCGTACTGAGGATAAGTCTGTTGAAGCTGAAGCGTTTTCTACCATGATGTCAGTGTAAAACACTGCCCTATTGCCAAGGGAGACGTAACATTGTGATCTGGCTGCAACGTTTTCAATCCTTTTTATTAATTTTCCATGGCTCGTCAACGCGGAAAGTCCGATCTTCCTTCTAAGGTTTGTCCGGTGTGCGATCGCCCCTTTACCTGGCGCAAAAAGTGGGAAAAGTGCTGGGATGATGTGAAATATTGCTCGGAGCGTTGCCGTCGCAGGCGTAATCAGGCGGGCAACTTGAGGAATAAAGAGGTGGACACTTAGAGCAAGTTTTGAATAAACGGATCGGTAAAGTCGGCGATTGTTCTGGCCACGCCAACTTCTAACAGCTCCTCTGATGTGTGGGTTGTGGTCATACCAATGGTTTTGAGACCTGCGCCAACGGCTGAGCGAATACCGGCTCGGGAGTCTTCGAATGCGATCGCCTCTTCAGGCCTCAGGCCTAGTCGGTTTAGTGCGGTTTGATACGGGAGTGGGTCAGGCTTTCCACGGGGGAGATCGTCGCCAATAATGACGGGGTGAAAGCGATTGCTGAGGCCCAGTTCACCCAGCATAAAAGCGGTATTTTCTGTCGGTGCATTGGTGACGACGGCAGCGGGGAGACCTCGGGCTTGAATTTTTTGTAAGAAGGTCATGAGGCCCGGTAGTGGGGTGATCTGACCTTTGGCCAAGCGGCGAAAGCTTTCTTCTTTTTCTGCACTGAAGACCTTACCTGCGGTGGTGGAGATGTGAGGTAGAAACTCAGCGAGTATGGCGATGTTTTGGCTGCCGGTAATTTTTTGACGATAGAGGGACCTATCTAGGGAGATGCCATGCAGGGCAAAAAAGTTTTTAAACACCTGAAAGTGAAATTTGTCACTGTCTGTGAGGGTGCCATCGAGATCGAAAATAATGGCTTTGAGCATATGACTTGAGAATGGCCTGTTGCAGTTCACTCTCACTACTCTAATCGCATATTGTTAAGGACAAATTGTTGAAGCTAGTTGCCGTGATAATCTAGAAAGTCTGACACTTTAAAGAGCACGTCCTTTTTCCTTATCATCCGCATCCATCGTCGATGAATGAGTTGATGAATTGAAATGATGGCTCTTTACGGGGAAAGTTCGGTGAAAAACCGGCGCTGTCCCGCAACTGTGATGGCACGTAGCACGTTATTGATGACTCAATTATTGATGGCTCTACGTTCCAAAGCCAGAATGCCCGTGTGTCTGTTTTTTAGCTCCATCTGCGAGGTTACAGATGCGAACAATAATGACTCATTTTAGATTTGCGCCAGCGGCGCAGCCTATGGCTGCGTGGCGATGGGTGATGAATGGTGTGGCAAGTGTGGCCGCGATCTCAACCCTACTAACCGCTTTGCCCGCAATGGCTCACCATCCCTTCGGTGGCCAGGCACCCCAGAACATGTTTGAAGGTCTGCTCTCTGGCATTGGACACCCCGTGCTGGGCTTTGACCATTTTGCCTTTGCCATTGCCGTGGGCTTATTAGCGGCTGTATTGCGTCGTGGGTTTACGGTCCCTTTGGCCTTTTTGTTAGCGGCGCTTGTAGGTACGGGGCTGCACTTGGGCGGTCTGAATTTACCGGCCCCTGAGCTAGTGATTTCTGCATCGGTATTTTTGTTTGGGGTGTTGGTGATTACCCGCCGCGAATTGAGTACGCCTGCCGTGGTTGGTTTGACGGCGCTGGTTGGTATATTCCATGGCTATGCCTATGGTGAGGCCGTTGTCGGTGCTGAGCCGACGCCGTTGGTGGCGTATTTGATTGGATTTACCTTGGTGCAGGGGGCGATCGCAGGCATTGCCTATCTCCTTTCACAACGAGCGATAGACAAAGAGCATTCTGTTGGTTTGATTTCTGTGCACCATGCAGGCTTTGCCATCCTCGGTGCAGGTGCAGCCTTCCTCGGTAATCTATTGGTCTAATTTGGCCGGCCTAATCTGGCTGGTCAATTTGTTGGTCTGATTTTTGCGTGCGCCAAGGACTTAGCTCGTAAGTGTAAGCAAATATAGGGGCCTTTCTCAAAATCGGTATTCTCAAAATCGGCAACTGAGCCCTGAGCGGCGGCGTTAGCTTTGCCTTCTTGCAAAGTAGGGCCATCACAGTGGGGAAGTGTGGTAGGGAGGTTTGATGTTCACATCCCTAACCGCGATTTCTAAGAACAAGTTTTCAGCCTGAGAACACTCTCTCTTCTCAGAACAATCTTAGGCTGAAAACAAATTATTCACCTTCAAAACTAATCTTTTAACCTATGAGTAAGCTACCTGTTACGGTCGTTACGGGCTTTTTGGGCGCGGGTAAAACCACCCTTGTGCGTAATTTACTAAAGAACAATCAGGGCCGTCGTATCGCTGTTATCGTCAATGAGTTTGGCGAAGTAGGCATTGATGGTGAACTGTTGCGTGATTGCCAAGTCTGTGACGAAGAAGAGACTGTAGCCAACGAAAATTCTGCGAGCAACACTCTATCGAACAACATCCTAGAGCTGGCAAATGGATGCTTGTGTTGTACGGTGCAAGAAGAGTTTTTGCCGACGATGCAGGCGCTGATTGAACGGCGCGACGAGTTGGATTGTGTGGTGATTGAAACCTCTGGCCTTGCCTTGCCCAAGCCCTTAGTACAAGCTTTTCGCTGGCCTGAAATTCGCACGAGTGCCACCGTAGATGGTGTGGTGACAGTGGTGGATTGTGAGGCGCTAGCCAAAGGTGAGCTAGTGGGTGACTTGGATGCCTTAGAAGCACAGCGGCAGGCGGATGAAGAGCTTGACCATGAAACGCCGATTGAGGAATTGTTTGAGGATCAGTTGGGTTGTGCAGACATGGTGCTGCTGACCAAGGCTGATCGGGTCGATGCAGACGAGCTATCGAAGGTAAAAGACTGGTTGGCCCATGAACTCAGTGATGGTGTGAAGGTGTTGCCTTGTCAGAACGGTGAGGTGAGCCCGGAGGTGTTGTTAGGGTTTAATGCTGCGGTAGAGGAAGATTTGGATAATCGCCATAGCCATCATGACCATGAAGAAGAGCATGATCATGACGATGACATTACTTCGATTCCACTGGCGCTTGAGCAGGAGTTCGATCCAAAAGCCCTAGTGAAAAGGCTGACTGAGCTGGTGGGTCAGCAGGAGATTTACCGGATTAAGGGCTTTGTGGCAGTGCCGGGTAAGCCGATGCGATTGGTCTTAAACGGTGTGGGCAATCGGTTTGACACCTTTTATGATCGACCCTGGCAAGCGGATGAGCTTCGGCAAACTAAGCTGATTGTGATTGGTCATGAGCTGGATGCTGAGGGGATTCGAGGTGTGATCGCGTAAGTTTTTTTCAGCTGGTAGATTTCTTGTGGTCGTGAGAATGTTTTCAAAGGCTATTTGATCTAGCTTTTCTGAATGTGATCGCGTTTAGTTGCTTTGTACGAGGATAAAATGATGAATGAATCACAGGGTATCGGCAACACTCAAGAATTTTGCTAGTTGCTGACAGTTCTGCTGTAGACTGATTGCTGGTTTTTCATCACGGTTTCTGTTCGTAAGGACAATAGGAGCCTGTGGGATTATGAGATCGCTTTTGGCATTCTTTGAATAACCCGAAGGACATAATATGGCTCTATATGGAAGAATGTATCGGGAAAGTCCCGATTTTATTAAATAAGTGCCTTAATTTGCTTATAAATGCCAATACAGTGGATTTAAATGACACTTCCGATAGTATACGTTGATACAAGTTGTCTAAGAGGGTTATCTTTAAAAAATCCGGATTGGCAGGCCTTACTGGATATCTCTGCGCGAGGTGTTCTCAAAATAGAAATTTCGGAGGTTGCCTTTCAAGAAAGGTGTTCACAGTGGCGTGACAGTCTAAAAGCCGATGCTAACAATGTCAGAAATGCTATTGACAAGTCAGACACCTCCGGCAAAGCCGGTGGCTTGATGAGTGTGACCGCCTCAAAGGCGGATGCCCT
>JBCDAG010000265.1:0-10464 GCA_039186165.1 Cyanobacteria bacterium P01_F01_bin.53 | reverse complement strand
GGTCTCGCGATCACTCAGAAAGAAGGGGCTCTTATCAGCATACAGGCTTGCTATTTTGTCAATGCGTAAGTCCTAGAACCAGTCCCTAGCTCAACGCTTACTAAGGAACACCTAACGAGTTCAGAAAACGGTGCTTTAGAAGACAGATAATCTTAACGAAGCCTAACCTGACCCCGAAGTCTACAAATGTCCAGGATGAACATCTACAAATTATGTTCGCAGTGAGTATATAGCCAATGAAGTAGCGTTGGATTACAACGCGGGCATTACCGGGGCTTTAACCCAAATGTACGACCAGTTTGGGGGTAATCCGCTCACGGATGCTCAACTCAATAGCCTGCCAGGAATTTCAGTTCTAGATAGTAGCCTCTAGAAGCAACCTTTAGAAGCGACATTGGATAAGGCAGTCCCCAAACGAAAACAGGTTGCATCTATCAGGTTGCATTTATACCGAGCTTTTCCCAAGTTGGGATGTGAGTTTTTGAAGAATCACAAAGCTTTGAAAAGGGCCTGACGTACAGCGAAATGAGGCACCAAGGCATATGTGATTTAAACCCAAAGCGCCCTGAGCAGAAAATACTCAGGGCGCTTTTATAGTAACAGGCGGGGATCTCCAGCCCGCTTAGATAAGCCTTACTTGGATAGTTCAGTGGCCAAGCGGAGCGCCCAAAATCCAGGAGTAAAAGCAAAGATGAGTGCGAAAAAGATTTGACTATCTGACAATTCCATGGTGGTTAATATCCTTCCGAATTTTTACGCCAAATGGGAATTTTATACCCACTATGGATTCTTTCCTAAAATGGTCACGGTATTAGCACTTTAGTAACTAACCGTTACACATCAACACACAATTCCTAGCGATCGCGCTCATCGGTATATCGAACCCAACCCCCATCGCACACCAGTCAACATCGAAAATACATGGTGGACAGGGGGTGAATAGATAATATAAAGGTACATAGGCTCTAGCTGTCGCCTAAACCACACCAACAATTCTATTGACTGCGGTATCATTTCAGCCTTGTAGTGGAGATATTCTCCGCATATAACTGCAAACGATAAGCACAAAAGGATGTTGAGGCTGAACAGTCATTTTTAATATTCGTTTTTTAATTACTAGAACAAGCTAAGTTATGACCACGGCCCACCCGTCCCAACCAAATAGCGCTGACGACGGTAGTAGTACGAGCCAGAATGGGGCTATCGGCAATCAGGCTAGGTTTCAACTCGATACGGCTGCTAGCCAAAAGGAATCGGCACACAACTCAGCAAAAGGTGAGTCTACCGCCAGAGGGCCAGCAACAAACCCGGCAACAAACTATGACAACACCCAGCTTGCCTTGAGTCGCTCTAGCCTGGATCGCAAGATTATTCGGGTGCAACGAGATGTGTTGAAAATGGGTGCGTTGGTCGAAAATTCTTGTTTGTTAGCCCGAGAAGCCTTGTGTGATCGCAATTTAGACTCTGCCAAAAAGATTCCAATCCAAGATAAACAAATCGACACGCTCTACCGTCAAATTGAGGTCGATTGTACAAATTTGCTCACGCTGGAGGCCCCTGTTACGCAGGACTTGCGGATGGTAAGCGCTTTCATGCAAATGATACGTGACCTAGAACGCATTGGAGACTACGCCAAAAGCATCGGCGCTATTGCTATCAAGCTCTTTCCCTTTCCCGTCCATGACTGTATGGCTGACATTGAAACCATGCTCGACCGCTGCCGCTCAATGGTTGCATTGTGCCTACGATCGCTCTCAGAACTGGACCCGATCGCCGGACGTAGCATCAAACAAAAGGACGATGTCGTTGATGATGACTACACCAGACTCTATGAACAGCTCGTTAGCACTCCTTGCAACCCAGGGGCCTCTGTAGAGGCGATTGTCCTGATGGTATTGGTCATTCGCTCGTTAGAGCGCATTGCTGACCACGCCACAAATGTCGGCAAACGCGTTACCTTTGTGGTCACTGGAGAACGGTTTTAGAAACACCTTTAGCAACGGCTTTAGGAAATGGTTATAGAGCGGTCATTAAAATCACTAAACTTCATCAAACTAGAAAAGCCAATAGAACGAGAGGAACCTGGAGAACTATCCAAATAAGTGTCGAAAAATAGCTCAATTGCGCCTACTCCACAACATATTTTAAAAAAATATTTGACAGTACTCTACCTCTTGCGGAACCATAAGAAGGCTGTAAAGTCGAGGCACTGGTGACTAACCCACTAATGCAGTGGCTAACGCGCTACGGTGAAGCCTACCAACGTCAAAGTAAGAAGGGTCAACATAGAATTAACTAAAGACCAGTTCTAGGACCGTTTTCATCGTTTTAGGCCTCGTTTTCATTGTCTGTTCCAGCCTACGAAAAGCAGCTTTATCGCTCCCGATAGCATGGGTTATCAGGCCGCTTTGTTTGATTGTTTGAAGTGATTTGTTTGAAATGAGTCATTCACTAAACACTCATTATTATCTCTCAGTTCACTTGCTCTTCGAAATTTACGGATTCATCGCTACATGGAATTTTCGATCGCGTCACTTTTAGCTAATTTCGCAGACGATAAGCTGGTCACGGTTAAAGCCTTAGAGAAGAAGCTAAATTGCAATGGCGCAGGAGCTTCTAGAGATTTACAAATCGCCCTTGAGGCGCTCGAACGCACCCAGGTATTAGAAAAATCCCGGGGCAAGTATCGAAAAGTCCAGGAAGAAGATGTCGTTGAGGGCAAGCTGCGCTGCTCCAGTAAGGGTTTTTGCTTTGCCATTCAAGATGAAGAAGGCGCCGACGATATTTATGTTCGAGAAAGTCAGCTGAATTCTGCCTGGAATGGCGATCGCGTCTTAGTCAAGGTTACGAAAGACGGTAGCCGTCGCCGTAGCCCAGAAGGCGAAGTCAAGCTCATCCTTGAGCGGGCCAATGCCTCCGTTCTCTCCAAAGTAAAAGCCGGTGATGAAGAGGACACATTCAAGGCCGTTCCCCTCGACGATCGCCTGTTGTTCGAACTCGACATCACCGAAAGCGATCAGGATCTCTCCAACGCCATCGAGCATCTGATCCACGTTGAAATTACTCGCTATCCAATCGCGCAATACCCACCCCAGGGTAGGGTTGCACGGGTCCTAGGCAGCGACGCAGAAGATGCTGCCGATATCGACATCGTGTACTGCAAGCACGATCTACCTCGAAACTTCCAAGAGGATGTGTTTATTTCGGCAAGGGGCTTGCCGAACCGTGTTCGCAAAGCCGACATGAAAGGCCGCGTCGATTTGCGCGATCAAAACATCATCACCATCGACGGTCCTAACTCCAAAGTAACCGACGATGCCCTCAGTCTAGACATTAACGACGAAGGCTATCGCCGCTTAGGTGTGCACATTGCCGATGTCTCCTACTATGTGCAGCCCAACGAGCCCATGGACCGAGAGGCGCGGAAACGAGGCACTGCCGCCTATTTGGGGGATGAAGTGGTGCCCATGCTGCCACCGCCCTTGCCCAATGCCCTGTGCGCCCTCGTTCCCGGCAAAGATCGGCTCGCGATTTCCGTGCTGATCACCCTCGACGATGACGGACAGGTTTTAGAGTATGAGATTCAGCCCAGCGTGATTCAGGTAGAACACCAGCTGAATTACGAACAGGCCCAGGCAATCTTAGTGCGTGAGCATGACGAAGAGCTTGAAAGCATGGGCATCGACATCGATGACCTAGAAGAATTTGAACCTGTTTTCGATCTTATCGATAGCCTGTTCCAGCTCTCCCACGAAGTGAAACAACGCCGACATGAGCGGGGTTCGTTTGAACTCAACCTGCCGGACCATGTGTTCCCACCTGAGGCTGAGGAACTAGCGGAGTACCTTTCACCCAAATTTCAGTATGACGATGAAGGGGTGCTTGGGGCCATGGTGGTGTCCTCACAGCTACCGGCGCGCATTATCGTCACTGAGTTCATGCTGCTAGTGAACCATTTGGTTGCCAAACATCTGAAAGAACTGGATGTGCCAGGGCTCTATCGCGTTCATCGCACCCCGGATCCGACTGATGTGCAAGAGCTCATTAAGCTCGCCAATAACATGGAGATTGAGCTGAAGCTGGAGAACGAAGAGGAGGTCCATCCGAGTGACTATCGCAACTTTACCGAGCAGTTTGCGGCCTCTAAGGCTGAAAAGGTGCTGACCTATCTGCTTTTGGCCACCTTTAAGCCTGCGATGTACAGTGCGAAGCCTGGGCTTCACTTTGGCCTCGCCCTTGACGATGCCTACACCCACTTTGCCTCGCCCGTAAGGCGCTATTGCGATTTGCTGGTCCATCGGATACTCCATGCGGTGTTTGATCATGGGCGCGATCGCCGCTCCACCCGATCAAAAGATCGCGTTAATCTGCGGCACAGTTCTTGCCACGGCAAAATCAACTGGAGCGTCCTGCCGCCCGCTATCCAACAAGATCTCGAAGAGCAGCTGTCGCGCACGTCGATTAAGCTCACTGAGCAAGAGCGCATCGCCCAAGATGCTGAGTCAGACCTAGAAGGGCTCAAAAAAGCTGCCTTCATGCAGGCCCATACCGGCGAAGTTTTCCACGGATTGATCACAGGCGTCCAATCCTACGGCTTCTTTGTAGAGCTAGAAGAGCTTCTCGTAGAAGGCTTAGTGCACGTTAGCTCCCTGAAAGATGACTGGTATGAGTACCGCTCACGGCAACAAAAGCTGGTGGGTCGGAAAAACCGACAGCAGTATCGTTTGGGTGATCGCGTAGAAGTTCAGGTCAAAAGCGTTGACTACTACCGTCAGCAAATCGATTTGGTTGCCGTCGGTGGTGGTAGCGAAGCGGAGGAAGAGGAAGGCAGCGGTGAAGACTTCAGCAATGAAGAGGAGTAATCCACACAGGCGTCTTCCACACAGGCGTCTTCACTTCGCGACCCATCCACTCAAACCCTTAACCACCTCAGCAGAACCTGTAATCCAACCGTGACCGTAACACCCCCTGCTGACGCTTCTCCCGCACTCCCAATTACCCTTGGCGTCAGCGGTGCATCTGGACTAATTTATTCAGTCCGCGCCGTTTATCACCTGCTTACCGCAGGTTACACCGTAGATCTGGTGGCCTCTAGAGCCTCCCACCAGGTATGGCTAAAAGAAGACGGCCTCGCCATGCCCACCAACCCTGACCAGCAAGCTGAGTTCTGGCGAGAGCAAGCTGGCGTGCCAACAGCTGGAACACTCCGGTGCCACGCGGCTGGCAATGTAGGAGCGAGCATCGCCAGCGGCTCTTTTAAAACCGTGGGCATGGTGGTGATGCCCTGTAGCATGAGCACCCTGGGTAAAATTGCCGCAGGGCTCAGCTCTGATTTGCTAGAACGTGCGGCTGATGTGCATCTCAAAGAAGGTCGTGCCCTCGTGATCGTCCCCCGTGAAACCCCCTTGAGCCTGATTCATCTGCGCAACCTGACCACCCTTGCAGAAGCCGGCGCCCGCATCGTACCTGCCGTACCTGCCTGGTATCATCGCCCCCAGACCATCGAAGACCTGGTTGATTTTGTCGTCGCCAGGGCGCTGGATCAGCTTGCGATAGACTGTGTACCATTACGACGCTGGGAAGGCAAATAGACTGACTGGCCAACTCACTTCTGACAACCCACTGCTGGCCACTCACTGCCGACAACTCACTGCCGACAACTCATTAAGGTATCCGTCATGCCCCGACTTATCACCCTACTGTTGATTTTGGCTTCGCTGGCTGTATTGGCCATGCAAAATCTTAAAACCGCACTCCCGCTGGTTATTTTGAGTAGCGAAACAGCTGCCATTCCAGTCGGAATCCTGCTGGTAAGTGCCATTTGTACTGGAGCCCTCATCACCCTCATTTTGTATGGATTGGTGGGGCTGGGCCGTCCCCCCGAAAGTAAATATCGCCCCATGGGTCGGCGTGTCCCCTATCCTGACAGCCCTGGCAGCACAACCTTGCCACCTTCAGGGCCTGCCACAGGATCCACGGGGCCGTCCTACGGTAGTGGCGCTTCCGCGTTTGTCAGCGATCCCCCGAAAGATACCGTCGTTAAAACACCCGCAGCCCCAGCCTCTGCTCCACCTGTTAACGCCCCTACCGTTACAGACAGCCCCATTAAAGGGAGCACACCGAAAGCAAACACCGCCTCTTCGGGAGCTGGCACACAAGGTCCCAAGGAAAAAAACACTAAGGCCAATAAGAGCGGGGGCTTTAGAAGCCACTTTGGCAGTCGTGCACCCTCAGCCCCCATCCCTGAAAACAGCCCAGCGTCTGCGCCACGCACCAATATTGACGAAGCCCCTGGCGTTAAAAAAAAAACTAAACGCAAGGACAAAAAGCGACAAGAAGACACCGTCAACCGAAAAATAGGTGATGACTGGGGTGACTTAAGAACCCCAGAACATCGAAATAGTTGGGAAATCAGCGAAGAAGAACGTCGCCAATTAGGGCAACCACGCGGCTTGTTCGACTTTATGAAACCGGGTAGTACGGCTCGTGAAAATGCTGGTCGGCTAGCAAGTGACATTGCTGCCGGATGGCGTAGCCAAAAAGGGGCTCAAACCTCACCACAGCCAAATGCTGCAAGCTATCAGGAAGGCTATCAAGACAGCTACAACAGTTACGAGCAGGGCTATGACGATAGCTATGGGCGAGACCCCAGCTATGTCGATAGTCGTGATGGCAACTATCCGTCCAGTGGTTATCAATCAGAAGGCTATAGACCGGCCGATTATGATGACCTCGATCAGGGGTGGGAAAATTTTGATGACTATGTTGAACCGCCGATCAACAACGTAGAGACTGGGAGACGGGTATATGGCGACAGCCTCTATGGTGAGGACATCCGTGGTGAGGACATCCGTGGTGAGGATAGTCGTGATGGCAGGTACGGAGAGGGCGCATACCGCGAAGCGGGCTACAGGGAAGGAGATTATAAGGAAGGAGATTATAAGGAAGGGGATTACAGAGAAGAGCGTTTCCCAGAAGATGGCCCTAATGAAATTGGTCCGGACGGCGTGTACGAAGCGGACTACAGGGTGATTGTACCGCCCTCAAAACCGCTAGATGATGAGAGTCGTGATTACGACGATTAAACGGTGTTGCTATATCAGTAACCACTCAAGACATCGCTCCATTGATCGCTATCCTGGTATTTAGTGCATTACCGTCCCACGCTAAGAATACGCTTTCGCAATGGCAACGCCTGCTGCTTCCCCCCTTCAACAACGCTATAACGCTGGCAGTTGCAGGCTAGATGTCACCTTGCAGCCATCGGCCCTATCTCGATGGTATCCACGGCCTGTGAGTGAGCAGCTGACGTTTAAGCTGTGGCTACAGGCCACTGATCAAACGGAGCCTGATCAACCGGAACCTGAGCAGCTAGAGGCTGGTCAAAAGACGGCTCAACCAGACGGCCTAGAGAATGCAGAGCTTACCTTGATTGCCGAGGGCGATCGCACAGCCCTTCAGACGATCGCACAGCACATTCAGCACCAAACTCGCCAAACCCTAACAGTCGGCACCCTCAACAGTCCTCGCAGCAATCCAGCGCAGCTACCACCCAGCGGCATGTTGCCACCAGGTTGCCTAGTAGAAGGACCGCTGAGTTATCTACAGCTGTGCGACCTCACGTCAGTCCTAAACCAATACGAACAAGCAGCACCTAGCCTGCCCGTAACGCTTAATTTGGGAAGCCTTTCAGAAACTCGGACAGCCTCTCAGCCTGCCTCCCCCTCTAGCCCTGCGACCTCAAAAAACAATCTGATTCCCTTCCCCTCAAACCGTCGCCGCAGAACTAGACTGTGGGCCAGTTCAGCAGCAGCAGCGCTATTTGCCGTAGGCCTCACGACCACCCTAGTGACCAACAATCAACCCCAAAATAGCCCAACGCCCACCGCTGCCGATGCAGGCTTGGAAAATTTAAATTTGGAGGCGCAACAAGAAATATCGGCTGCACGCCCTTCCCAGCAAAGCCTGGATGACACACAGCAGAATCGTCCCAACAGTAGTGCAGCAACCCCACAAAGCAAACCCGGATCTGCACCTGGGCAATCCTCAACCTCTGCCCTCAATCGAGACAGTGCCAATCGTTATAGCGCCAATCGTTCTAGTAGTACTAGGCAGTCCGAAACGCCTGCACCCTCTTCTGAGCCAAGCCCACGGCCTGATTCACCATCACCCCGTGGCCCCCGTAGGATCGACTCGAACACTCCCGCCGAATCCTCACCAACGCCAAGCTCCACAACACCAAACAATGAGCCAAACGATGAGATTGCATTAGCACCGCCACCCAGGCCCCAGTCACTACCCCCCACAGCACGGCCTCAGGCAGCGACAGCACCCTCCCCAGAACTTCAGACAGAATCGAATGATGAACCGTTAGCGACAGCAGGTTCAGCGGTAGAAAGCATCAGACCTGAAAGAATAGCCGTCGAAGAGAGACTGGAAGGGCGAGATGAAGAAGCGGGAGACGGAGAACGCAGATTCTTTCGCCAACCGCAAACGGGTCAGACGGCATCCAGCAACAACGAATTCGAAGCGAATAGTTCAACTCAACCCGCCATCACAGCTCCACCCGCCATTAGTAGTGGCAGTGAAACTGATGATATGGATCCTACGGCAGCTACAGAAAGCGCAAATGTGGGGAGGGTGACTGGAGGAAGCACCGCTGCTGACGGGGCAAGCTCCGACAACCCGCTGCTAGCTGATGCCCCAGCAGAAACTGATGCCCTAAACGCGCCAGAAGCTGACACCATCGCCCAAGTACAGGCTTACTTCCAATCGAGGTGGCAAGCCAATCAAGATATCAGTGAGCCGCTAACCTATCAGCTTCAACTCTCTGAGACGGGTGACGTCATTAGCTTTGCCGCCCTCAATAGTACGGCTCAAACCTATCGCGATCGCCTCATCCCCAACGACGGCCCGCTGTCTTTTACCCTCAACGGTTCTGCCCTGGATTCAGCAGACCTGGATTCAGCAGATACTGACCAAGCACAACAAAGGTCAGCTAGCGCAGTACTGACCCTGCGCATAATCCTGACACCGACCGGACGAGTTCAAGTAGTCAAGCTCTAAAGGCAAACCATGAATAAATAGAGAAAAGCCCCAGAGATACATCAATACCTCTGGGGCTTTTTCATTAGCTGTTAACTATTAGCTAACTCGGTAGTAACTAAGGTTGCGGCTGAGAAGCTTGGCGGCTTAACCGCTCCTTTCTTCGCCGCCGGGCAGCATTAGTAGCTTTATCAACAGGGAAGCCTGCAACCGGAATAACCTGATGCTTGCGAGCACGCTCAAGCTGACGAAGCTCAGTATAATCCACGCGATGGATGCAGTCCACTGGACAAGTGTCCATTGCCTCTTGGATCAATTCATCCGAATCGCCATTCTGGCTAATCACTCGGGCGCGTCCGTAATCGGGCTCGATGTAAAAAGTATTACGAGCAATATGTGCGCAGTGAGTACAGCCAATACAGGCAAGCTCATCCACGTAGACGCCATTCTGACGGAACTGACCACCTAGCTCAGGTTCCAGCCCTGTCCGCAGCTGAGCAGCACGCAGGACTCCACCCAGCTCGGGCTCAAAGCCAGAGCGTTCCGGCACGCCTGACATGACTATGTGCCCCAGCGCTGAAGTACTAGACGAATAGAGCCGTCTTTATTGGTTACCTGTTCAGAAACCTGGAAACCTTGATTACCCGACTCATTCACAACCGTGTGAAAGGCGTAGCGCTGAGACACCGTATTCAAAAATCCGTCTACAGAGAGCGGCTGTTGCCAGTACTGAAGGTCAGCAACCAACTCATAGTCACCGCTTTCGTCACTACGCTTAAACCCTAAATCGTAGCCATTCTCCTGCTCGATAACGACTTCGGCAGTTTCAGTCTTACCCTGGTAACCACGAACGACCTTGGGGCCAGCCTCCCAACGAATACCAGCATCATCAAGCGCTAGCTGCAGGGAAGAAAGATTGCGAAGCTTAGTCTTTATTTGACTAAAGTGAGACATTTTTAAGAACCAGACTAAATGAGCATGAAAACATTGAAACTGAGAAGCCCTATTCAAAAGGTATTCTCATTAAGAACCGCATAAGATACCATCTAAACAACGGTAATCGCGTCAACTACCAGCCTCCGCCAGCAACCCCATCTTGCCAAGAGGCAACGTTAGAAACCTTGCTCTTGCTTGTCACAGTGACAGGCTGGGCGTAGTACTCAGAAGTTTTCTTATGAGCAACCACGTCACCCAACTGCGCTTCAATAGCCGCTGTGACCTCAGAGCAAGAGGCACCCATGATACCAGTGACAACTTCCTTGACCCGGCCATCGGGATAAATCACAAACTCAAGTGTTTCCATAAACTAACTATGTATCAGCCTAACTAGAAATAACTAGCTATAGAGTGACTTAGAAGTCGAAACAATTAGCTAAAACCTTCGAAAAGTTTAAAAATCCTCGGACCTCTAAGGCAATC
>JBCDAG010000264.1:0-10537 GCA_039186165.1 Cyanobacteria bacterium P01_F01_bin.53 | reverse complement strand
CCTGACCTGCTAAAACCTGACCCTGCACCTACCCAAACTGCTCCCTCCCAGCCAGCGCTTTCTGTCCTAAAGTCTATCGCCTTTAGCAAAAAGGGTCTCCCAGTATTAGGAGAGATTGCCGCCGGTCATTTCCATCAGCCATTCACCGATGAGATCGACGAATATCTCGACATTAGCTATTCAGGCCGGAAGAACAGCGACTATGTCCTCAGAATTTCAGGAAAAAGCATGATCGGTGCAGGCATTCCAGATGGTGCCTACGTCGGCATTCGCCCGGTGCCAAAAGACTACCATCCTCGCCCTGGCGAGATTGTTGCAGTGTGGGTAGATGGTGAGGGTGCAACCCTAAAGCACTATTACCAAAAAGATTCCACAGTGGTACTAGAGGCGGCAAACCCTGACTACAAACCCATCATCCTGGACTTAACAACAACGGAAGTCACCGTCCAAGGCACCCACATTTTCACCCACTGGCAAACGCCCGGCATCGTCTAAAAATAACCTGACATATGAACTGGCAAATTGACTGGCAAGATAACAGCTAAGAAGCGGACCTCAGCCCGAGGCTAGGCTATGATAGCCGTGGAGTAAGCCTGAAATCTAGCGACATCTATGTCCAGCCGAGCCGTTAGCGTATTTTTTTCCTATTCGCATAAAGACGAAAAGCTTCGGAATGAGCTGGCCAAGCACCTCAGAACTTTAAAACGTAGCGGCATTATTAGCGACTGGCACGACCGTAAAATTTTGCCAGGGGATGAGTGGGACCACCAAATTAAAGAGCATCTGAACGCTGCCCAGATTATTTTGCTGCTGATTAGCTCAGACTTTATCGATTCTGACTATTGCCATGATGTTGAAATAGACCGCGCCATGGAACGTCACCAAGCGGGCGAAGCCCGTGTGATTCCCGTGATTTTACGTCCTTGCCTTTGGGAAATCACGCCCCTGGGTAAGCTCCAAGCACTTCCAAAGAACGGTACACCCGTCACAGATTTGGGCGTTTGGAGAAACTTAGACAACGCTTTTTTAAACATTGCTCAGGGCGTTCACGCCGCTGCAATCAGTTTCTCGGAGCAGCCAGCTCCTACTTTCAACATTAAGGGCGCAGGTAAGGGCTTAGAGTCAAAACAGACAGTTGAAAATGATGCAAAGGCTCAGTACCGAGAACGTGTAAAGGAATACTTAATTGACCGGGAACTTACAACTTTTCACGAGATTCGGCTGGGAATTTTACAAAAGCAGCTCAAGCTACCAGACGCGGAAGCACAGCGGATCGTCTCTGAGGAGCTAGCGCCGATAGAGCAGGCGAAGGAAACGTACCGAGATGCGTTGAGTCGGCTCATTGAAGCCGGACACAAGCCGTCAGAGAAGGAGACCCGCCAAGGGCTTGCTCAGATTCAGCAGGAGTTAGGCATCACCCAGGCAGAAGTGACAGCCATAGAGCAACCGATATTAGCTGCTGCTGAGTACCAGTTTGAGGTGATGGGCTCAGAGCGCGGAATAGACTACACGCGGCTGCGTGACCTTCTAAAAGCTGGAGCATGGCAAGATGCTGACAAGGAAACCTACGAGGTCATGATCCGTGCTGTAGGAAAGAAATCTGGGGGCTATTTCACCAAAGATGAGCTGCTCAACTTTCCCTGCCAAGATCTGCTAACGATTGATCGGCTGTGGGTGAAGTACAGCAACGGACGTTTTGGATTTAGCGTGCAGAAGAAAATTTACGTTGATTGTGGGGCAACGCTCAACGGCGAATTTCCAGGTAATACAATCTGGAGGAAGTTTTCCGACCTCGTTGGTTGGCGAATAGAGGGTAAATGGGTGGGATACTCCTCACTCACATTCGATACTTCTGCACCTTCTGGGCATCTCCCGGGAAAGAACGTGGTGGTGTGGGTGGTGTGGGTTCTCTTCTATCGCATCCAGACTTGTAAAGTTTAATTTATAAGCATTTCAGGCGTTTCTTACGTTTCGTTTCAAAGCCTTATCCCAAGAGGAAATAGGGCTTTGAGCGATCCGATACCTGGTGCCCCTTCATTCCAATATTTGACAATATTCGGGTCGGGTTCGTGCAGCTTTTAGACTGCTTTGGGCTCCGTCGAAAATTGCAGATTCGCAATTTCTGGATTCAGCGCATTGGCCATTACGAACTGCTTGGCAATGTCGTGAATTTCATCCACTGAGAGCTGCCAGCTATCCCAGGGTAAAGACTGCTAACCAGGTCTGGGCTGCTTTTTCTTCTTCCGCAGTGTCACCCAGCGAGTAGATTTCCCCCAGTAGGTTTTTCTCTCTACCTTTAGCTTTGATCGATACCTTTTACAAAACCTACGGTAGGCCGCAGCACGCAGTCCTCAAGCAGTACCCAAAGCCCAAAATACCGGATGCTATCGAGTAAAGGTACACTTGTACATATGACGAGCATTAGCAAGGACTCGCCTATGTCTCCTTCTGCTACCGAATCAATGCAGGCTAAGCCCAACGAAGCATCATTCAAGGGTGTAGAGTTTCCTGCTGGTGACCTTTATAGCGATGAACCGCAATTGGAATCAACCCTTCACTTACAGCAGATGATACTGCTGCTAAACTGCCTCGACTGGTTATGGAAAGACCGCACCGATTACTTCTCAGCGGGTAATCTGACGGTTTACTACAGTCCACGTCAGCGTAAGTCAGAAGACTTTAGAGGGCCTGATTTTTTCGTTGTTTTAGGCGCTGAAAAAAGACCGAGAAAAAGCTGGGTTGTGTGGGAGGAAAACGGTCAATATCCAAACATTATTGTTGAACTGCTATCGGACTCCACTGCAAAAACAGATCGTGGATTGAAGAAACAACTTTATCAAGACATCTTCAGAACTCCTGACTATTTCTGGTTCGATCCTGACAGCCTAGAATTCCAAGGCTTTCAATTGATGAGTGGGACCTATGAGCCCATCGAGCCGAATCAGGCAGGCCATTTATGGAGTCAGCAGTTGGGGCTTTACTTAGGCGTTCATGATAAGGCACTAAGATTTTTCACCCCCGATGGCGAGCTAGTACCCACGCCAGAAGAAGCGGCTGAGAAAGCTCAACAACAAGGCCAAAAACTAGCCGATAAACTACGAGAGTTAGGCGTTAACCCGGATGAGCTATAGACTTTCTCACAGCGTATCGGGATTTCTATCTCAGCATCACCTAGGGATGCACGGTTAAATAATTGACCAACAGACTTCGACTTTCAGATCATCACAAATTCTCAAGGCTCAAAAAAGTTAGGATGCACCAGCTGATAGCCGCTGCCCTTAATTTTGGCATTCGACACGCGGACATTTTTGCGAGTACTCGGTTGGCTCTCATCCCAGGTGACTGGGGCGAGCTTATGGCGATCGCACACCCGATCAATCAAATCCTTCACCATCGGCACCTCATCCTGCACCAAGTTATAAATCCCCGATAGCTGCTTCTGCCGTGCCCAGTCAATCCCGCCAACAATGTCACTCAGGTGCACCCAATTAGTGCCCTCCTCCCCCTTACCCGGACGGGTCGTTCCTGCCGCCCGGCTATAGATTTTCGCCAGGGTTCTACCAGGACCATAAATGCCACCCAGCCGGAGAATGCACATCTTTTGCTGGGGCGAGGCCGCCGTCAGCAACGTCTCCTCAGTTTGTTCAATAATTTTGCCATTATCGGTCGTTGGCATCGGTGGCATCATTTCAGTGACCCACGCACCGTGATGCTCACCGTACACGGTGCAAGTACTGGTATAAATCAGCTGCTCCACAGGCGTATCAGGTAAGACCTTGGCCACAGTCTTAGCCGTACCCAGGTAGGTATCCGCGTAGCTACCGCCCCGTTTAGACGCCATGCAAAGTAGGACAACTTGCCGATCTGCCAGGGCTGCTTTTAGGCGATCGCCATCGGCACCCGTCAGCACCTCCACCCGTGAGGCAATCTCGCTCAGCTCAGCCACCCGCTCCTGTCGAGTCGTCGTCACCAGCACATCTAGTCCTTGACTCTTCCAGAGCTTAGCCACCGCCGAACCCACATACCCACAGCCGATAATGGCAACTTTCATACTTGTATCCCTCTTGAATCCCTTAGGCCTAGCGTCCGAAAGTGTGGGAATGCCAAAATAGAGCAGACTTTTGAGCACTGCTGTTATGACTGCCGCTATGATTTCTGCCATCCATCACGTTGCTATTATCTGCTCTGATTACCCCCGCTCCAAGCACTTTTACACACAGATTCTAGGATTTGAGATTATTGCCGAAACCTACCGAGCTGAGCGCGACTCTTACAAGCTAGACCTACAAGTTGGTCAAACGGATCAAATTGAGCTATTTTCATTCCCTAATCGTCCCGAACGTCCGAGCTATCCAGAAGCCCTAGGCCTTCGCCATTTGGCCTTTGCAGTATCTGATCTCACAGCACAAATCGAAACCCTCGCGGACAATGGCATTGAAACCGAACCCATTCGCACCGATGAACTCACCGGCAAGCGATTCACCTTTTTTCAAGATCCTGATGGGCTGCCGTTAGAGCTGTATGAAGCAGCGACAGGATCTAAAGGGCAATCTGAGATGCCGTCTGAAATAGAGACAGACAGCCGTGTAGTTACCGCCTCGCCCCGATAACGCTGAACGATTCGGGGCAGTCCTGATTTTTTAAAAGAACGCTTTAGCATGAAAAACGGCATAAAACACCTGTCTGCTGTGGCAGCAATATCCTGCACAGTACTAGCCCTCGGCATTACAGCCGTGGCCATACTCAGCCATCACTTGGGTGGGATATTCCTCTTCGCAGTCCTCTCTCCCTTTCAAATGCAGTATTTTGTGGCGTTACTGACCTTAAGTGCGATCGCACTCTGCCTCAAGCGCCCTCGCCTTATCCTCCTAACACTATTTTGCGCAGCGCTTCTCTCCGCCCAAATTGCCCCCTGGTATGTCCCCTCTCTTCAAAGCACTGCATCGACCTCCTACCGAGTGCTCAGTGCCAACCTCAACATCACCAATCAAAGGGCTACAAAGGTATTAGCCTGGACCGAAAAAGAACAACCTGACCTAGCCCTCTTTCTTGAAGTCAATAACGTTATGGCCGAGAAGTTAGAAGCCTTAAAAACGGTTATGCCGTATAGCTCTAACCAGGCCTACCCCTATCAACCCGGTGCAGTACTCTACAGCAAATACCCCCTCACGGATGCCAAAATTCAAAAGTTCAACACCAACAACGCCGTTAACCTGACAGCGCAAGTTCAGGTAAAAAACAAAGGGAAAGAACAACCCATATCCATCGTGGCGATTCATCCACTGCCGCCCATGAACAGAACCTTTTTGAAAAAGCGAAATACGGTGTTTTCAGCAGTGGGTGAATACGTGAAACAACAAATCGATCCTGTGTTACTCATCGGCGACTTTAACGTCACCATGTGGTCACCCCACTATCGCAGCCTAGTTCACCAAACCAACCTAAAAAACACTCGCAAAGGCTTTGGCACCTTGCCAACGTGGCCTGTGAACTTATCACGCTACTTCACACCAACTCTGGGTTTCCTAGAACGATTCATTCAAATTCCCATTGACCAGTGCCTTGTCAGCCCATCTCTATCCGTGACCGGCATGCACACAGGCGATAACCTTGGCTCAGATCATCTACCCATCGTCATCGACTTGTCACTGGGTTAGGGTTAGACCAAGGATGGGGTTGCTATAATAACGATAATGCTTAGGCCAAACTTCCCATGACACTCACATTAAACCTCCCCCCTAATATTGAAGCATTACTGAAACAACGAGCCGACAGGACGGGGCAGGACGTCGCCAGTATCGCCTTAGCAATCCTTGCGTTTGGATTAAGTTTCGATGAGAAAGATTTTCTTGCAGCCTTAGAAGGTATTCAACAGGGGTTGGATGATTTTGAAAAAGGTCAGTTCTCTAGTTTTGAGGACTTCATCGCAGAACAAAATCAGAAGCATGGTCTGTCATTGGAAGTATGACCTATCGCATTGATCTTTCAAGTACAGCAAAAGCCGAAGCCGATGCAGCATTCCTAAGATTCGCTAAGTTCACAGAGCCTGAAAGAGCACAAAATTGGTATCAAGAACTCATGACGGCGATCGCATCTCTACAAAACATGCCTCGCCGCTGTTCTTTAGCACCAGAAAACTCATTTTTCACGCAGGAGATTCGTCAACTCATCTACGGAAAGGGAAAGTCAACGTATCGTATCATCTTCACAGTTTTAGACGATCAACCTGTCAAAACAGTTAGAATCCTCCACATTCGGAATGCGACCCAAAGGCCAGTTGGTGAAGCTGAGTCGTAATCGGCGAGTTGTTATCCCACTGTATTTATCCCTCCTTACACACCTTTATCCCAACTTACAAACTGCATCGCCACCCAGTTCAATCCACCCATGAATCAGGCCAGAGGTCGATTGAGCGGCTGCGCACTTGCCCGCACCATCAATCACGATAACGCCGCCTTCGCCATTCACCTTAGCCACCAAATAATCAATCCCGGCCTGGGCAGCTTCTGTTGCATCTAGGCCTTTGAACTGCACATAATCTGACACTGTTTTCGCAAAAACCGTGCGTAAAAACTGTTCTCCATAGCCCGTCGCAGACACACCACAGGTCTCGTTATCCGCAAACACACCGGCACCGACAACGGGAGTATCGCCCACACGGCCCCAGCGCTTGTTTACCAAGCCACCGGTAGAGGTAGCCGCTGCCAAATTGCCATGAATATCACGGGCAACTGCACCCACGGTGCCTAATTTCTGTTTATTAGAAGATTTATTAGCAGCCTCAGGCTTTACCTTCTCATGATCTAGCATCATTCGCCCAACCGACTGAGCCTCTTCGAGTTGTTTTACTCGCGCAGGCGTAATGAAATAATCATCCGGTTGCAGCTCGGCCTTGCTAAATTTGGCAAACTCCAAGGCACCTTCGCCAGCCAGCATCACATGGTCGCCTTGCTCTAATACCTGGCGTGCCAGGGAAATGGGGTTCTTGATATTTTTCACGCAGGTCACAGCGCCCGCCTTAAGATCAGGGCCATTCATCAGGGCCGCATCCATTTCCACTTGGCCGTTTTCATTTAGAACAGAGCCCTTACCGGCATTGTACAAAGGATTGTCTTCTAACAGGTTTACGCAGTGTTCCACCACATCGAGAGCGGCCTCGCCATTCTCTAAGCGCTTTCTGCCAGAGGCTAAAATTTCGAGAATACTCTCCTTAAATTCGGACTCGCTAGCCTCGTATTTAAGATCTTCGAGTGCACCAGCACCACCGTGGATAATCAGAGAATAAGGCTGAGACATATGAGAGATTGGGCTATAAGAAATTGGGCTATGAGAAAGTGGCTAGGAGAGATTAGCTGGATTCAGTTCGTCTAATATCGTAAAACGAATGTGGTTAATCGCCAGGTTGCTGACTGAGAATTTTTCGGGACGATCGTCCGCTTTGAGCTTACCAAAGGGAATGCCTTTGCCCAGCTCGGTGTGATACCAAGCCAAGCCCATAAAAAAGCGATTGGGGTAAGGCCCACGGTCAATCACATCATCCACATTCGATTCCATCGGTAGCCAGCCAATGCCAGGAACGTAAAACTCTAGCCACACGTGATTAAAATCTGGCTCTAAGGGCAGGTTTCTCAACTCGGGCTTTTGAGGACATTTGTAGCGGCCAATGGTGCGGCAAGCAATGCCGTTTAACCGGAAGAGGGCCAGCAGGAGGCCAACATATTCACCACAGGAACCGGTGCCACGCAATAGGGCAACATCGGGCGTATCAATTTTGGGTTGAATGCCGTAGGACAGCCGATCGTATACATAGTTGCGAATTTTCAGGGCCTTGCGCAAAATGTTGGTTTCACTCCCCACAGCCTCTTGAGCAGCCTGGATAATCACATCGGTATCCATGGCTAGCTCATCGTCATCAATCAGGTAGCGCTGCTGAAAGTCTTCCGAAAGCGGCGGCGTATCTTCGACATCTTCGTAGGTGAAGGTGTATTTGAGGCTATACATTTCGACGGTGGCCTTCCAACCGACTAGACCGGCCTGATCGGGATGGAGCTTGTCGAATCTGAAAACGGCGACGCGCTGACCATCCTGAATTTCTTCGGTGAAGGGGTGGCCGATGGGCTCTACATGCCGGACTCTTTGCCGGGGGGTATCGGCGGGTAGGGCCATGCGCCACTCTACATTGGTGAGTGAAACCGCATCTAACGGCAGCAGCTCTTCGACATAGGAGATTTCGGTGAGGTAGCCGTTGGAGAGGGTGTAGTGTTCCTCGGCTGGCGCGTGAATATAAAGGGGGTGGATGAAGGTGCGATCGCGAAACGTCAGTTGATGGGTCTCTTCCGCATTTGGATCATCTCGAATATAGGCTTCCTCATCGGCATAGGCCACATAACAAATCGCCTCAGACCCTGACGGATAAAAGGCAATGCCCGTGGGTGAGCCAAATGGGGTGAGCACGCTAAGACGAACATCGCCCGTCGTCGAATCCAGACGATAGACCGTTTGTTCTGCGCGATCGCACACCCACAAGCCTTCTGCCGTCGCCGTAATATTTTCAACCCCAATCCCAGGCTGGTGAAACTGCGTTAGAAGATCGCCACTTGCTCGATCAAACACATGAATATAGCCAGACTTTTGGCAGGTAACGTAGACCTTATCTTGCCAAATAGCCACCCCATTCGCGGGATACTCTAACGTTGCAAAGGGTGTTGGCGTCAGCGTTGCGCGATCGCACACAAAAACAGAATGTCCCCGAGTGAACCAAACCGTCACCGAATCAACAGCCAAACCTGTGGCCCCAATCCATTCTGTCACCTGGTGGGGATTCAGAATTATCGTGTTATGGCTGTAGGGATCGATCTCGACCAAGTAGCCTCGAAGGGTGTCCACCGCCAGCAAACGGTGCGTCCGGGTCCCACCCTGGCTTCCATTCTGGCTTTTCTCAGCCTGTTTTTTTTCATTCTGGCTTTTCTCAGCCTGACTTTCAGGTGAGCTCGGCTCCACCGCCAGCCCTGCCAATACATACACACCAAAGGGATGAATCGTTGAGACAGGCGGCGACTGCGCCAATTCGGCCGCCAATCCGACCTCTGGTGATACAGCCTCTGCTGATACAACCTCTGGTGCCACTGCTGGCACCACCTTGGGGGCTTTAGACATAAAAATTAAGCACTATAGAACGAAGCAGCATCAGGCCAAGCATTTTAGGCCAGTGAAATTTGGCCAGTGGAAAGCTACCCAAATAACCAACATTACCTCCCCATAATTATCCCTTTGGGCGCGCTATTTGGTTACCAATGATGCAGTAAGCTTGTCTTTGTGATCTTCTGCGCCCCTAGCTTAATGGCTTTGATGCACATCCCTATGAAAGTGACTTACGATCCCAATAAAGACATTCTGCAAATTGCGTTTAGCAGCCGCTTGATTGAAGAAACCACTCAAATCACACCAGGGATGATTTTAGATTATGACGAAGATGGTCGTGTCGTCGGACTAGAGCTAAGAAAAGCTTCTGAAAGAGTTGATAACCCCTACGAAATAAAATATCAAGTGGGAGAGGCTGACCAAAGTAAACCTTCTGCCAAAGTAAACAACGGCTAAATAGACACAGATAAAAATAACTGCGTTGCCCCTTGATTCCTACAGGAGAACAACGCAGTCAGCTTAATATTTTCGACCTAATATTTTCAACTCGGGTCAACTAGGAGACTCCATGAATAGGATAGAGCCTGTCCTCGGGAGCGCACCTTTGATTGTCGATCATTTAACTCATCAGCGCATCTAAAACCTTCACGCTTGATCCAGCGTGAAAGCTATCGCTAGTCATTCATCCAAGATTCTTGACCAATTAAGTCGTAAACGGGATCTCGCAAAAGAAACTCATTCGTTTCTAAGATGCGCTCTATCTTAGGCCACTCATGATCACCAAAAAACTTTGCCAAGGTATAAAGCTGGTTCTTCTTACCGATCGAGCCTCGCTCAACCAAAGACCTGACCTCATCCTGGATAACCTGGATAGAATATTGACGCGCTTCTTTTAGCATGTGTAGATGTCCTCAAGCGAATAAATAAAGGGAAGCCGAAGCCTGTTCAAAACTGACTACCTCGATGCGCACAAAACAGTCCATTGAGATAAATGAATATCAGGCTGTAAATGGATATAAAGCGCGAGCGTTCAAGGCGCTTTGGAAACGAGATAGTCAACAAGGAAAGTGCTTCTAAGGCGCTGCTAAACATCAGGAACGGCACCAACTGCCACACCAAAGCCAGAAAAATAGCACTGGGGACTCCGAACAAAACTAGTAAAAAACCTAGTCATAACGGCATCACTGCTACTACTAGGGTAGGCGAGAAAAGGTAACAAAAGGCACCAACCCATAGCCTCTTTAGTGCTACGAGCAGCATTTCAGGGCCAAATAACTTCTTTAAGAAGCCCTCAAAGACTGAACTGATCAGGGGTCGACTTTCTCTCACACAAAGAGATTAAGAGATTCTTAAAGGTGTTGTTTTCTTAATTATTTAATAAGGATTTTAAGAACCT